>CAJTTU010000003.1:34722-91828 GCA_910579325.1 uncultured Lachnospiraceae bacterium
GAGGAACAACATGATCATTATCGGAGAAAAACTAAACGGCGCGATTCCCGCCGTCAAAACCGCTATCGCGGAACGAAACGCACAGCTGATCCGCTCCCGGGCCACGGCCCAGGAGCAGGCCGGAGCGCATTTTATCGACTGTGCCCCGGGCACGGCGCCGGAACTGGAATATGATGCCATGGTATGGATGATTGGCCAGATCCAAAGCGTTACCGAAAAGCCTGTCTGCATCGACAGCCCTGACGCCGCTTTGCTTGCCCGGATTCTGGAAGAGGGACATGCCGCAAAACCCGGCATGGTCAATTCCGTCAATGAAGAAGGCGATAAATGCGAAACCATCTTCCCGCTGATTGCCGGAACCGACTGGCATGTAATCGGCCTGACCTGCGACAGAAACGGCATTCCCTCCGATCCCGAAAAAAAGATCGACATCGCGAAAAGCATAATTGACAAAGCGGCAAGGTACGGTGTGCGGCTGTCAAATCTCCATATCGATCCCTGTGTGATGGCCCTCTCCACCATGCCATCCTCCATGAAGGATTTTGAGCGCTGCATCCGGGGAATCCATGCATACGCTCCTGAGGTCAGAGTCACCGGCGCCATTTCCAACATCAGCTTTGAAATGCCCGCCCGCAAATATATCAATACCGGCTGCATGGCCTACGCCATCCGGGCAGGCCTGGATTCGGCGATCCTTGACCCCTGCAACACGGACATGATGTCCGCGATCTATGCCTGCGAAGCTTTATGTATGGCAGACAAAGGGGGACGCAAATACAACAGAGCCTACCGCCAGGGCAAAATCGGCGATAAAAAATAATCGTGAAACTATAAAAGGAGGAAGAAGAAATGATTAACTTTGAAGAACTGGCACAGGCCATGGGCGACCTGGATGAGGACGCGATGGTACGACTGCTGAATCAGGTGATGGCCGAAGGCGGAAAAGAAGCCGATCAGGCTATGGCCGCCTGCCAGAAAGGTATGGACACCGTGGGAGACCTTTTCGAACAGGGCGAATATTTCGTGGGCGATCTGATCTACGCCGGCGAACTGATGACCCAGGCCGTGGGCATTCTGAAAGACGCTCTGGTGACCGGAGAAGACCCGGGAAATGCCGGCACAAAAGTAATCCTCTGCACGGTAAAAAATGACCTCCATGATATCGGTAAAAATATCGTGAAGGCCATGCTGGAGGCCAACGGCTTTACGGTCATCGATCTGGGTATCGACACGGCTCCTGAAACAATCGTAAAAACCGTGAAAGAACATCAGATTAAAATCGTTCTTCTGTCCGGCGTACTGACGCTGGCCATCGATTCCATGAAAGAAACGGTGGAAGCCTTAAAAGCGGCCGGCCTGGACGACGTAAAAGTGCTGATCGGCGGCGCTCCCGTATCCGAGAACGCCCAGAAAGTTACCGGAGCGGACGAATGGGCGCAGAGTCCGCAGAAAACCATTCAGGCCTGCAAAGCCTGGGCAAGCCTTTCATGTTAGGCATTTAAAAAAATCACGCAAGTACATAAGCAATCACAGGGGGATGAAAACATATGAAAAAATCACGCAACAAACATATTCTGATCGCAGTCATACTCTTCGCGGCCATGCGCCTGCTTCTTAGCAGCTGCATGGATATGGGGCTTACGCCTGCCGGCGCTTCCGCTCTGTCTCTGTTTATCTCCACGGTCTATCTGTGGATCACCTACGGCACCGGATGGACCAGTATGCTGTCAATCGGTCTGCTGGCCTTTACAGGAATCGCCCCGGCCGCCACAATTATGGGAAATTCCTTCGGAAATTCCACCACGGTCATCTGCATCGGCACATTGATTCTCTGTGTCGCACTGGAGGAAAACGGCGTGACCAGGCTGATCGCCAACTGGTTTATCACCAGAAAAATCGTGAACAAAAAGCCTTATATGTTTCTGTTTATGTTCCTGATGGCCAATCTGTTCATCTGCTATTTCATGGAAGCGACGGCCGTTATGATCATTTTCCTGGCACTTGGAAAAAGCATTCTGGACAGCCTTGGCTATACGGCTGAGGACAAGTTCTCCAAATCGCTGTATTTCGGCATCCTGTGGATCACCTGTGTGGGCAACGGCGCGACGCCCATCGGCCACCCCGTACCCATGCTGATGCTGAACTCTCTGGCGGCGATTACCGGCGAGACCGTATCCTGGATCAAATATATGATCGTCGGGATTCCCCTTTCCCTTGTCACGCTGCTGCTGACCCTGGCCATCATCAAATGGTTCGTGCGTCCTGACTGCAGTAAATTCGCCAGCTATGACGCCATGGAACGACGCAAGGATCTGCAGCGGCTGGATCAGAAAGGAATCGTCTCTCTGGTCGTCTATGTCGGCCTGATCATCGCCTGGCTGCTTCCCGATTTTATCGGACTTATCCTTCCCGCCGTGGCGGAAAAACTGAACAGCGTAGGCGCGTCCATCCTCTCGCTGATCGCCGTAGCCATCGTATGCGCGATTCAGGTCAAGGGAGAACCTGTACTGAAGTATGAAACGGCAGTCAAAAAAATCCACTGGACAACCGTGATCTTCATCGCCTGTATCTTCCTGTACGCATCGGCATTTAACATGGAATCCGGCGGAATCAACGTATTTCTGAAAGCGCTGGTGGCGCCGCTTGCCGGTCAGCTCCCCGCCGGCGTTCTCGCGGCCGTATTCCTGCTGTTCGTGATCTTTGTCACCAACTTCGCCTCCAACGGCGTAACCGGCATCATCGGCATCACTGTCTGCGTTCCTCCCCTGCTGGGCGTGACGTCAGTCAGCTACGTCACCGCCTACGGCGTCCTTGTCGCGATCCTCTGCAACATGGGAATCGCCACCCCCGGCGGAAGCGGTTTCGTCGCCCTGGCCCAGAAAGACGGATATATCACCGGCGGCGAGACCATGAAATTCAGCCTGCTGCTGATCGCCATGATGTATGTGACCGTTATGCTGATCTTCTGGCCTGTGGCAAGGTTTTTGTTCTAACGTAGATTTAAAAATGTACTCTCGGAATCAGGCACTGCAGAACTTTGAGAATACATAAAAAATTAATAGGAGGTTTATCCGATATGGATATGAATGAATTATATGAACAGCGAATCCGGCGCTTCGACGATGTGATGAGCCGGAAGCTGCCGGACCGGGTTCCGGTAGTCCCCAATATGAACACCTGGATGTATCAGTTTACCGGAATCAGCGTAAAAAAAGCATTTACGGAAGACCCGGAGGAAATTTTCCGGGCGGCAAAATATATGACGGAGCACGTTCCGATGGACGCCCTGATAAGCACATCCAACACCGTGCCTCTGAATCTGGCCGAAAAAGTCGGGGAAGGAATCTATACCTGTTCCGACAACGGCGTACAGATCAAGGGCAGCGGCGGACACTTAATGGAACCGGAGGAATACGGACTGCTGGCCGAGGATCCCATGAAATTCTTCGCCAACGTTCTGATTCCCCGCAAATTTGAAATTTTCCGGAACGCGAGCCTGGAAAAAAAGGTGGAGATCATCAAACAGGCTTACGCCGACAATCTGGCATTTATCAAATACAATCAAGTGCCTAATGCCCGCATTGAAAAGGAACTGGGCATGCCGCTGATCGTCAGGGGAACCAATTTCCTCTCCCCGGATATCGTGCTGGATTACCTGAGAGACTTCGTTGGGATTTCCCTGGATGTGAGACGGCATTCGCAGCAGCTTTTGGAGGCCTGCCTTTCCCTGTACGACTATATTATGGAGATGTTCAATGATACCGCGACGCCGCCGGACCGGAAAGTACTGTTCTCGCCGCTCCATCTGCCTACCTATTTAAGACCCAGGGATTTTGCCAGATTATATCTTCCGTTTATGAAAAAATATCTGGAAGAGATGGCGGTAAAGCGGGGCTACTCCATTTACTTCTTTATGGAGAACAACTGGATGCCGTACCTGGATCTTCTGCAGGAGCTGCCGGAGAACACCAAGTTCGTAGGGCTCTTTGAAACCGGAAACATCGACGAACTGGCGGAAATCAAACGACGGCTGGGCAGCCGTATGATAATCATGGGCGGCATGTCGGTAGATACCCTCCGCTTCGGCACGAAAGAAGAGGTAATCGACAGCGCCAAAAAGTGCCTGGATCTCCTGGCCCCCGGCGGCGGCTACATTTTCTCCACCGACAAAACCCTGATGACCATGAACGACGGCACGCCGGAAAATGTCATTGCCGCATGTGAATATGTAACCGAGAACGGCAGGTACTGACAAATACCATATTCAAAGAAAGGAACCGATACTATGGCCGAATACGCGACCTCCCTTGAAGGAGATACCCTGGAAGCCTTCCGCATCGCAGCTGAACAGATTGCTAAAGAACAGGGCGCGGATGTGGAAACAGTGATGAAGAGTATGAAGAAACTGATTTATCTGTTCGTTACCAGAATCTAGAAATCCGTCTCCGACCTTTGTCAATCCGGCAAGACGCGCCATCGCAAAGCGTACCCTTGTGTACCGGCGCGTTTTGTCGGATACTTTTTACCGGATACATATTGCCGGATATTTAATCAAAAAGCAGCCCGCTACCCGCATTACGCAGATAGCAGGCTGTTTTTCCTTTTACCCTCGGCCGCTTTTCCTTTTATCCACGGCAGGCTTTCCTTTTATCTACGCCAAGGTATCGCCTCCGGTTCCCCGGTCAGCCGTCAAGCTCCACCTCCATCCCGTACAGCTGTTTGATCAGCTCCCTGTATTCATCCGTTATAACAGATTCTTCCGGATTATAGATATACGTATCCTTACTCTTTGCATCCACATCCTTTTGTTTCAGGTCAATACGGCATTCCATCATATTTTTAATCGCGGAGGTATGATCATTTTTTTCATAGACCTTTAACAAAATTTCGCTGTTATCTTCCGTTTTCTCCACGGCGAGTACTTCCGTAGTCTCAAACTGCGCATGCTCGAATTCTTCCTGGCAGAAGGCATAGTCTCCCGGTTCTAAAATTTCTGTCGAACCATCTTTATATGTGATTTTCCGCTCTGTCTCCATCCCATGGCAGGCAATATTGTTTCCGTTTTTATCATACGCCACGTAAAGCATGGTTCCCACATAATCTTCATCCGTCAAAATAAAATCTTTTGCATCTACATCCTTATGGACGGATTTTATGACAATGATATCCTGCAGCGGCGTCACGGAAACCTTCTCGATGGTCTTTTCCACCTTCTTGTATTTCACAGAGGCATTTTTTCCCGGCGTAAACGAATCTGTCTGTTCCAGCGCGCTCTCTTTTGAAAGCTTTACTTCAAAAGTCCCGTCAACCGGTATGCAGTCATTGTCCAGTCCGACCACCACGTCGCCAAGAGTAAGGGTAAATTCCTTTTTCCCGTTTAAAATGCTGTCATCCAGAAACCACATCTGATGGACGATAAATTCGCCGTCCCCCGTACATTCAATCGAGTGCTCGGAGCGGCCTCTCACCCAGACATCTTCCCCGTCCACAATCAGGTTATAATTCGCGCCCCCCAGCCGGGTTTCCTCGTATCCGTTCTCCTTGGTGATCGGGTCATTGAAGGACAGATAACACAGTGGAACCTGATAATCTTTGTCCAATCCCTCCTTATAGGACTTCAGCTTTTCCGCGCCCACATTTACTTTAAATTGAAGGATCGCGAAGCCGTCGTCGCAGACAACAGATTCCAGGGCAACCTTAAGATCTTCGTCTCCAATCGACTGGCTCTCTACCGGCTCTGCCCACTCGGCCGCATTGTCCGGCAGCTTGATGCCCACGCTTTGCAGGGATGAAACCCCGACGCCAAAAGAACCTTTCAGTGCGGCTAAAGCTGCGCCGCCGCAGGTGAGCACGGCCAGGGATACCGCCGCTGCCGCCGCCATTTTCCTTACTTTCATTTTCATAAGCACTCCTTTCACAGTCTGCCGTTCCTGATTTTGTTTCTCTTTCTGTTTCTCCTGCAGGTTTACAATCAGTTTCTCTTTGAAGTCCTCATCAGCTTTGATTCTGGACATCAGGTCATAATAATTTTTTGACATAGGTTTCACCTCCAATTTAGTTCCGCAACTCCCCTGCCCCATCCTCTTCTTCCTGTCATCCTGTCAGACATAAACCCTCCCCTCCCTTTCCAGAATTGTCCTTAATTTTTTCCTTGCCCTGGTCAGACGGGAGCTGACCGTGTTTTCTCTCAGATTCAAAATTCCGGCAATTTCATGAATCTTGTAGCCTTCATAATAATAAAGATAAATAATGTTCCGATCAACCGGTTTCAGCTGTGACAGCTCCTCCCAAAGGCTCAGTTCTTCCATCTCCCACGGAATCTCCGATTCGTTCCCGTCAAACCCTTTTACTCTCTTATACCAGGAGCTTTTATTGTAATCCCTGCACAGATTAACCGTCACCCGGATCAGCCAGGCTTTCAGATATCCCTCGTCATCCTTTACCCGCTCCATGTTTTCAAGCAGTTTGATAAAAACCTCCTGGGTGATATCCTCGCTGTCGGACTTATTAAAACAGTTCTGATAGGCAATCCTCATAACCATATCCGAATATGTCTCCACCAGCTCGCGTATCTTATCCTCTTTCATCCTACATACTCCTTTTTCAAATGCCTTACACCTATATAACGATTGGGAATTGGATTTCCGTGCAAAAAAGGGAAAAACTTTACAAGCATTTTATTTTTACGAAGAATCGCAACATAAAAATACGCCGTCGCGCATTTTTCTTTCGCGTAACGGCGTATTCGTATTCCCATATAATCCAGCCAACTATCATTTTCTCAATTTCTCCTGACGCCCATTTACTGTTTCAGCGCGCTGATTCCTGCATGCGCCTTTCTAACCAAATCCTGATCATTCATGGCTAATTCTAACAAACGGCTCAGTACGATTCTATACTCTTCTCAAAAAAATACGCTTTATCCATGTTTTCTTTAGAAAGTTCTAAAGTAACCGCTGCTTTTGCTTTTTTATCAATTGCCGCCTCCCTTATTCCCATACGCTGTTCTTCTGTCGGCAGCTGACCTTTATATATTTGAACATTGACTGTCATAAATAAAAACTCCAAATATTACAATCAGGCGTTATACATATTTTTACGAATAATTTTTACTTCCCGAATAAATCCGCATGACTGCCTGTTGCAGTAGCCGAAAGAATCAGAGTATTTTCATAAATCTGATACAAAAGAAGCCGGTCCGGTTCTATATGGCATTCTCTGAAATCTTGCAGATTGCCGGTTAACGCATGGTCTTTATACTGAGCCGGCAACGGATCGCCGCCTGCAAGCAAGGCAAGGATATTGATAAGTTTCCCTATATCCTTGCCTCTTTTTTTCATCAATCTGACATCCTTTTTCATACGGTTCGTATAAACGATCTAATACATAAGCTAATCCTCCAGCATGGAGGCCACCGCATCTTCGGCATTATCAAAAGGGCCGTGGAGATTCTGGCGGAATCTGCTGTCATAAACAGCTTCCTGAAGCGAAAAAGGAATTTCTTTATGCCTGACGGAAAATGGAATTCCCGCATTCTCAACAGATGCGTTCAGAAAAATACGAATCGCCGTCGAAGTATCCAACCCCAGGCTGGAAAACAGTGTATCAGCTTGTTTTTTCAATGTATCATCAATGCGAATTTGCAAAGTAGCCATATTGCACCTCCACTAATTTTATAGTGCTATTGTATCATATTTGTAATGATATAGCAATGAACTTTAACAGGTTAACGTGAAATTTAAGATAGGTGGTTTATTTTCGGTCAGAATAGCAGCATAAAAAGATTGCCGCACAAAAATACGCCGTCACCCATATTCTTTTTACGCAACGGCGTATCTCCATTTCGATATAACATGTACCTCGGCAATAATAGTTTCCTCAATCCCTCCTGTCATCAATCATATACATCAGCGCATTACAAATACAAGCCGCGATATTACTGCCGCCCTTCCGGCCTCTGGCCACGATATAGGGCGTCTCCGTCTCCATAATCAGCTCCTTCGACTGCACCACGTTCACAAAACCCACAGGCACGCCGATGACCAGCTCCGGTTTCAGCTTCCCCTCCTGCACCAGCTCATAAATCCGTACCAGCGCCGTGGGAGCGTTGCCGATGGCGAAGATCAGCGGTTTGTTAAGGGCCGACGCCTTGTCGATATTTGCCGTGGAGCGGGTGGTTCCGTTTTCTTTGGCCGCCTGTGCCACATCCTCATCGGCCACGAAGCAGTAAACCTCCCCGCCGTATCTTGCCAATGCCCGCTTGTTAATTCCGGATTTTGCCATCTGGGTATCGGTCACGATGCAGGCGCCTTTTTTTATCGCTTCCATCGCCTTTTCCACCACATCCGGAGAAAAACAGAGGGAATCCGCATACTCAAAATCGGCGCTGGTATGGATGCAACGCTTGATAATCAGCTCCTTATCCGCATCCAGCTTCCGATCCCCCAGCTCCTGGGTGATAATCTCAAAGCTTCTCTTTTCTATTTCCATTGGCAGTACGTTTTCTAATTCTACTTTCATATTCCATATACCTCTAATTTAGTTCCGCTACAGTCTTCCCAAGCCCCTTGTATCCGGAAGAATTTCTGGCCGCAAGCGTCCATAAATCCTTCTGGTGCTCTTGCTATGAACACTTAAGGTCTGTCTTTTAGATCCTTACGTGCGATGCATACAAAATTGTTAGCGGGTGTCCTTTAGCCACTTACTATTTTGTTGTACAGACTTCCGTTGCTTCAGTTCCGTTTCTTTCCGCCTACTCCGGCATCCCTTCCTCCAGAATCCGGTAAATTCGCTCCATATCAAAATGCTCCCGCAGAGAAGCCGCCAGAATATCATACTGGGTTTCCTTAAACGCCTGGAAATCCACGCCGGTAATCTCCGAGGCATCGATGCCTTTCTCTCTGGCAATGGCAGTAATCACCGCCTCTGCCACGCCCTCTTTATCAAATACGCCATGAACATAAGTGCCGTACACATTGGCCGCCTGAGCGCCGTCCGCCGTCTGCCTCGATTTTGCCACAAAATCCTCGATGGTAGTCATCGGCTCCGCCCCTTCCTTCAGCGTGGTCGTCCCCATATGAATTTCATACCCTTCCAGGTATTCTCCGGAAAGCTCCTTTAAAGGCCCCGTCACCTGTCCGAAGGTTCCCGTTACCCGGGTGCGTGTCTTTCCTTCCTCAAACACCGTATCCATGGGAATCAGCCCCATGCCGTTGATCGAACCTCCGGCCTCCACGCCCAGCGGGTCGCTTAAGGTATCTCCCAGCATCTGATAACCGCCGCATACGCCAAAAATAATCTTCCCCTGGGACGCCGCTTTCAAAATCGCCGTCTCCATGCCGTTCTGCCGCATCCAGAGCAGGTCCTCCATCGTGTTTTTTGTGCCGGGCAGGATAATCATATCCGGATTTTTCAGCTCCGACACATGGCGCACATACCGGAGGGACACCCCTTCCATACTCTCAAAAGGATTGAAATCCGTAAAATTGGAAATCCTGGGAATCCGAATCACCGCGATGTCGATGATCCCCACCTCCTGGCTGCCGGAAAATCGCTCCGTCAGGCTGTCCTCATCCTCCACCTCGATATTCAGATAAGGGGCCACGCCCACCACGGGAACGCCGCTTCTTTCTTCCAGCATCGGGATACCGGGGTCCAGAATGGTTTTATCCCCCCGGAACTTATTGATAATCAGACCCTTCAGATAGGGCTTCTCATCCTCGTCCAGCAGCATGGCCGTGCCGATCAGCTGGGCAAAAACGCCGCCCCGGTCGATGTCTCCCACCAGAAGCACCGGTGCCTTTGCCAGCCTCGCCATGCCCATATTGACAAAGCCGTCCTCCGCTTTCAGATTAATTTCCACCGGGCTTCCGGCACCCTCGATGACGATAATATCATTTTCCTCAGCCAGCTGATTGTAGGCTTTCATCACATCCTCCACCAGCCTGGGCTTGTAGGCAAAATACTCGCGGGCGCTCATATTGCCCCGCACCTCGCCGTTCACAATCACCTGGGAGCCTGTGTCGTTGGTGGGCTTTAACAGGACCGGATTCATCAGAACCGAGGGCTTGATTCCCGCCGCCTCGGCCTGCATCACTTGGGCCCGGCCCATTTCCAGCCCTTCCTCGGTGATAAAGGAATTCAGCGCCATATTCTGGGCCTTGAACGGAGCCACCTTATAGCCGTCCTGCATGAAAATCCGGCACAGCCCGGCGCACAGCAGGCTCTTTCCGGCGTTTGACATGGTGCCCTGAATCATGATTGCCTTTGCCATTTTCTCTTGACCTCCTCCATTCATTGCCTTTTCCATTTTCCAACAGTTTCCTCCATGGTATGAATCAGCTCCGTATTTTCCTCATGAGTTTTTACCGCAATGCGGAAATAACCTTCCGAAAGTCCCACATAATTGCCGCAGTCCCGGATCAGAATGCCCTGCTCTGCCATCGCCTGATACAGTCCTGGCCGCGCCCGAAAAAAAATATAATTGGCCCGGGAATCATAGACGGTAAAGCCCATCTGTTTCAATCCGGCTTTCAGATAATCCCGCTCCCCAGCCAGCATGGCCTTACACCGGCTGACATAATCCGTCTCATCCAGCGCCGCCACCCCGGCGTACTGAGCTGGAATGGACACATTCCAGGGCTGGCGCATCTCTCCCATCCGGGCAATCAGCTCCGAATCGGAAGAAAAGCCGTAGCCCAGCCGCAGCCCGGCCATGGCGTAAACCTTGGTAAAAGCTTTCAGAATAAACAAACCGGGAAACCGGCCTATATATTCCTTCACGGAATACGCCTCCGGCGCATCCAGAAATTCATTAAAGCACTCGTCCACCACCAGCAGCGTACCGCAGGCGGCGCACTGCTCCAGAATCCGTAACACCAGCGCTTTTTTCAGCGGCAGGCCGGTAGGGTTATTGGGATTGCACAGAAACAGCATGTCCACATCCGATGTGATGTGCCCGATGATCCGCTCATCCAGCAGAAACCCTTCTGTCTCTGACAGCTCATAATAAGTCACCTGCCCTCCGGCCATCCGCACCGCCTGCTCGTATTCCGCAAAGGTAGGGGCGGGAAGCAGTACGTTTTTCGGCCGATTCGCCAGAGCCAGAGCAAAAATCAGGTCGGCCGCTCCGTTTCCGAAGACAATCTGTTCGCCGGGAACCCCTTCCGCCAGCGCCAGCTTTGCCCTAAGCTTTCTGCATTCCACGTCCGGATACCGGTCGCTGTGGCGGATGCCCTCGCAGGCCGCCTCTATCACCCGTTCGGGTGTTCCCAGAGGATTCACATTTACGCTGAAATCCAGCCGGTACTCCCTCTGGTAGATATCTCCTCCATGCTTTTGCATCGTTGTATTCCTTCCATTAAAATAACAATATCAGCAATCCTTTCACAAGTCCGAAAATCACCAGAGAAATCGTTGCCGTCATATATAGCAAACGGTTCGCCAGCGGGATGTCGTCGCAGACCACCGCCCTGTCCGGGTCGCCGATTGTTTTCTTCTCATGCAAAACGCCGAAATACCAGGCGTCGCCGGCCAGCTGCACATGTAAAGCCCCGGCCATTACCGCCTCCGTGTGGGCGGAATTGGGGCTGGCATGGTTATACCGGTCTCTTTTATAAATCTCAATAGCATGTTTTCCGTCCAGGCCGCAAAAAGAGGATGCCAGTATCATCATATAAGCGGATACCCTGGCAGGGATATAATTCAGCACGTCGTCAAACAGCGCCGCCGCCCGGCCAAAATACAAATATTTGTCATTCTTGTAGCCCACCATGGAATCCATCGTATTCACAGCTTTATAGAAAAATCCCAGCGCTGCGCCGCCGATCAGCATATACAGCATGGGAGCAATGATACCATCGGAGGTATTTTCCGCCACTGTCTCCACCGCAGCCTTGGTCACGCCCTCGGCGTCCAGCCTGTCCGTGTCCCGGCCTACGATCATGGACACCGCCTGCCGGCCCGCGCCCACGTCCCCGGTTTTCAGGGCGTCATATACCTTCATGCTCTCATCCTTCAGCGCCCTGGTGGCCAGGATCTGGTAGCACATCATGGTCTCCACCACAAGGCGCAGCCACCAGCCCACCCACTGCACCGCCGCCAGGATGCCTGCCGCTACAGCCGTGGTGATCCCCGTTACCATAACCACCAGCACTATGCCGCCTGCCAGCTCTCCCGTCTTTGTCTTAGGGAAGATTTTTCGCAAAATATTCTCCCACCACGTAATCAGCCCCCCTATGGCTCTGATGGGATGCCACATCCAATGGGGGTCGCCCACTGCCAGGTCAAAAAGAAATCCCAGCAATAACGCTAATAGTGATACTTTCATCTTCTTTTTTTACCTCTGTCAGAAACCCGCAGCCGTTTTTCACCTGCCAGTCGTAATAATTCTTTTTCGGAACGGCAAACTGCTCCATGATTGTCATAATCGTGCCGCCGTGAACCACCAGCACCGCACATTCGGCCTGCCGCTCCCGGCAAATCCTAAGCATCTGCCAAAACGCGCCGACTGTCCGTTCCGCCACCTGCTCCCTGCTCTCGCCCCCGGGAAAGGCCATCGTCCCGCCGCTGTCAATCCAGGCCTGATAAGCCGGATTCCCCGACAGCTCCTTATAATTTTTATTCTCAAACGCGCCGAAATCACACTCCCGGAAATCTGCCAGCACATAAGGCTCCAAATCCGGATACAAAATTTCAGCCGTCTGCACACACCGCTTCATGGGACTGGAAAATACCAGCTCCGCCGCCGGATACGCCGCCGCCCGTTCCCGCAGCGCAGCGATTCCCTCCTGGCATAAGGGTTCATCGGTTGTCCCGATATATCGTCCCTGGGTATTTCCAAAAGTTTTCCCATGGCGGATCAGCGCCAGTTCCAATATCATGCCTTCCTCTTTCCGTCGTACCTGATCCATAAGAGCATCCTCATCTGTCAAATATATATGGGCATTCTTATCTGTCAAATGACAAACCATTCTTAATCATGTGAATTTGTTGACCACGCACGACAAAGTACTCGAAAAAATATGCTGAGAACACACTTATCCGGCCTTAATTACCTGCCCCAGCCCGCACACCACCCGGTGAACCTCCTTCGCCAGAGCCGCCAGCTCACAGCAGACCCTTCCTGACACCTCCCGGTACGCCCTGTCAAACGGCGTCACCGGCACCACGCCGTAGCCCAGCTCGTTGCTGATAACAATCAAATCCGGATTGACTTCCAGCATTTTTCTCGCCATTTCATGGGGATCTTTCCCTTCCTCCACCAGCCGCTTCACCAGCAGGTGAAAATGATTGAGCACCGCCGCTTCCCGGATTTCCTCCAACGTACAGCTCTCCCCTTCCGCCACAGCGCCCGTGCCTGCCGCAAAGGTTTTCCGGACATATTCCAGTTTTCCCTGAAAAGCGCCTCCAATTACCAATATCATATGTACCACCTCTGACTTATTAACCCAACACCAATCCCACAGCCACCACCGCCAGCGCCATTCCCAGCTCGCACACTTGCAGGAAAAACCCGGCCAGATCTCCTGTAATGCCGCCAAAATGCTTATAGGACATATAGCGGTAATATCCAAACACACAGGCCGCCGCCGCCAGAGCCGCCGCCGCCAGCGGCACGGAAATCAGACACATCAATACCGCAACTGCCGCAATATGAACCGCCATCACCGCCTGCACCGCCTTTTTCTGCGCCGGCTCCGCAAAGGCCACAGCCAGACCCGTATTCCTGGCGCACTTAAAACTTACCACGGAAAGGCCGCTCAAAGAACGGGAAAGCACAAAGCCCAGGGCGAGCACCAAAAGCGCATCCCCCTTCACCTCAGTCCATACGCCATAATCCAGCACAAAATAGCAGACGCAGGTAATCACGGCGAAAGCACCGGAATTAGAATCCTTCAAAATCTCCAGCCGCCGTTCCCTGGGCTGATAAGAGCTGATAGCGTCGGCCGTATCCAGCAGACCATCCAGATGCAGGCCGCCGGTAACGAGTACCGGTATGAGTATCATAATGGCCGTATAAAATGCCGGCGTCATCTCCACCCGGCCGCCGACCCATCCCCAGCCAATCACCAGAAGGCCAATCACCATGCCCACCGCCGGAAAGAAGCACATGGAATATTTCATATTCTCCTTGCTCCACTCCACCTTAGGCATAGGAATCTTGGAATACATGGCGAAAGAGATAATCATTGCGTTTAATAAAGTTTTCATGCCACCTCCAAAATATAGTCCCGCTTCGCTGTCATTTTTATGCCTTATGAAATACGGGAATCCCGTACACCACCTCGCATACCATATCCGCAGCATGGCCCAGGCGCCGGTTAATCTCGCCCAGATATTCCAGATAGCAGGTAGTCTCCGGCGTATACTCGATGCCGTCGGAAAACAGCTCGTTGGTCACCACCACCAGGTTTTCCGCCTGCTCGAAAAGCCGTCCAACCCCTTCCATAATCGCCTCCACCGTCCGCTCCTTCGCGCCGCCCTCCTGGAACACCTCATTGGTCACCAGGTTTGACATGCACTCCAGCAGCACCGTGGTTTTCTCCGGCAGCTCCACATTTTTCAGCCCGGTAAAGCACTCCACCGTGTCGAAATTTTTATTTTTCCGCATTTCCCGGTGCCTCGCGATCCGCCGGTAGCTCTCCTCGTCAAAGGGATACATGGTGGCAATATAGATCATGGGACGGCTGCTCTTATGCAGGGATACACAAAGCTCCTCCGCATAGGCCGACTTCCCGCTGCCGCTCCCTCCGGTAATTAACGCAATCATCGTAACCCACCTTTAACGTTATGTACATCATTTTTCCTTTGTGTATTTACTTTCATTCTCGCAGGACTTTCTTAATGATACAAAAAAGCATGCCACAATCAACATGCTTTCAAAACGATGAACCCTCTGCGAATCCACCCTGCACTGTCCGGGTCATGGCGCGTAACCCCTCATGGACATTTTCAGGTCTTCTGGCTTAAGCGTCACCGCCTGATACGCCTTCCCGGCGCGAACACGCCAGTGGCCTTTGGTATCAGACTCTTCTATTACAGCAGCGGCACTGCACAGGATTCTCACCTGTTTCCCTGTCAATGATTCTTTTCTCCTGTGTATTATACCTATTCTGGCGGCAAAAGTCAATTCCGGTCGAATTTTTTCCGGGAAAACCTGATGCTTTGGGTTCCTGTTCACTTCACCGGCAACCACCTTTCTTTAACCAAAGCCGTACCAAAGCCGATTCTGCATGAGGCATATTGAAATCCTTCCCTCCCTGTGATACACTTGAATATGCGCGAATGATGAGGGCTTTTTCAGCTGTCGCGGCCAGAACCGTTGGCTTTGACAACGCATTCGGAACTGACGAGCAAATCGAATTCAATAACCAGCGGGGCGTTTTCCACATCCTCCGGCAGAACGGCTGTGAGATCACCGATGAATGGCCCACGGACGCCCTGATCCAATGCGAATGGACCGAAAACACGGAGCTGACTGCCCTGGGCAGCATGGTATCCGGCGGCATCTCCCTGTTGAAAAGCGCGGCAAAAGCCGCAGGGAGCCAGACCGCTGTCGAGACAGAAGAACGGCTCAGCAGCGCCGGAGTGGTTCGGACCCTCCGGGGAGAGTCGGACGTCCTGACGCAAAACGTCTGGTTCGGAATCTTCCCCATGGGCATGAGCCGGTCAAATAAAAAAAAGAAACGCACATTTCTAATCAAACCAGTTAGGAGGAACCCCAAGCTATGAGCAAAATAACCGATCTCATCGAGCTGTGTCAAGGACATTCCGTTTACATACAGACCCACAATTTTCCGGACCCGGACGCCATCGCCACTGCCTTTGGCCTGCAAAAACTGTTGGAGGAATACGGCATAACATCCATCCTTTGTTATGACGGAAGGATTGACAAATTAAGCTCGTCCAAGATGCTGGACACCTTTCAGATTCAACTGTTTCCTTATGAGAGCCTTATCGCGAATATGAAGGAAAGCGATCCGATTATCTATGTGGACACCCAAAAGCATGCGGGAAACGTAACAGATTTTGTGGGGGACGAGCTTGCCTGCATCGACCATCACCCTACCTTTGTCCCCATCGAATACCGGTATCAGGATGTCCGCATTACCGGAGCCTGCGCCACTCTCATTGCAGAGTATTACGCCCTGCTGGGAAAGACGCCGGGGAAAGATGTGGCCACCGCGCTGCTTTACGGTCTGAAAATGGACACCCTGCAATTTACCCGGGGCGTCACGGAGCTGGACATTCGAATGTTCGGGTTTTTGTTCCCTTACTGCGATCAGGAAAAGCTGGCCGCCTTGGAGCGGAACAACATGGAATTTGCCGACCTGAAAGCTTACGGGGAAGCCATTGAAAATATCCGGATTTATGATAAAGTCGGCTTTTCCTGTATTTCCTTTTCCTGTCCGGACGCCCTGATCGCGATCCTGTCAGATTTCATTCTGTCCCTGATCGAGGTAGAGGTAGCGATTGTGTTCTCCTTCCGCGAAGACGGGGTAAAGCTGTCAGTCCGTTCCGAGGACCCGAAGGTCAACGCCGGGGAAATTCTTCACCGGACATTGCAGGACATCGGCAACGGGGGCGGCCACGCCACGATGGGCGGCGGTTTCATCCCCGGAGCCCGGCTCGGAGAGCTGGGACGGTTCCCGGAAGACGCAATCCGGAATATGTTCCTGGACAGCCTGTCAAAGATGTAGAAAGCCGGATGCATCATCATCTCTGACGGCCGCCGGCAAAAGACCCGCCAGACAGCGTAGAGCAGAATAAAATACAGGCCAGACAGCGTGAAAGGAGAAAAAACAAAATGGATATAACTGAATTTTGGAAATACATCCTTGAACAGAACGAGGATAAAATCCGAACGTTTTTCCACAGGGACGGTTACGTAAACTGGCACTGCACCAACGAACATTTCAGCGTAGAGGAATTTATCCGGGCAAATTGCGATTACCCCGGCGACTGGGCGGGAGAGGTGGAAAGAACGGAGGTCGTGAACGACCTGATTATCACCGTCACCCATGTATACCCCAAGGACAGATCCTCTTCCTTTCACGTGACTTCATTTTTCAGAATGGAAGACGATAAAATAAAGTCTGTCGATGAATATTGGGCGGACGACGGCGAAGCGCCTGAATGGAGAAAGCAGATGGGGATTGGGAAGCGGATTCATAGCAATTATAACCCGTAGCGACCAATTCCAAATAGTAAAATCTTTGAGTGAAAAAGCACAGGCAGGAGGGATACGATGACCTGCGGACTGACAAGACACAGGATGCGGTTTCAGCATTTAAGGCGTTCATACGCAGGAGATTGTTGGATGATAACAAGCATATTTAGCCGGGAAGCAAAATTCGAAACTTTGATTTCAGCCAGGGCTTTTTTCGTTAGAGAATATTCTACTGATACGGCTCATACGCGTCAATATTAATATCCTCAAAGGTCCCCATACTGTTATACACCGCCAGCGCCATATCAGACAGGGGCATCAGCATCAATCCGCAGCGACAGCCAGAGATAAAACACCTCCTCCTGATTCTTAAAATCCGCCCCCGTCAGTTCCCGCAGACGGCCCAGCCGGTATTTCAGCGTATTCAAATGAACATGCAAAAGGCCCGCCGTGTCCCTCTGGCTGCAGCCCGTTCCCACATAGGCCCGCAGCGTCTCAAACAGTTCCGTATCATTCTCCCCGTCATATTTTTTCAGGATTTCCAACGCCGGATGGAGCAAATGAGCCGACATCTCATCCTCCTTAAGCGTCCGAAGCAGATAGGGCAGAGCCAGATCCCGGCAGCGGCGCAGACCAGGCCCGGCAGAAGCGTTCAAGGCAAACAAGGCCTGCCTGTAAGCGACAGAAAGCCTGCCGTAATTCTGTACTGGCATGGAAATCCCCAAAGCGACGGCAGAAGCCTCCACTCTGCTGAAAATCAGCCGGACAATCTCACTCTCGGCAGCGGCCGCCGTTAAAATGGCCACACGTCCCTCATACTCACAGGCAACGCATGGCACATTCAAGAGCCGGATTTCGTTGATCAGCATTTTATGCAGCGTATAATTCCGAATAGAAACACTGTGAAAAATCATCAGGACAGCATTCCCGCCGTCACCGATCCCGGCTGCGAATTTCTCTACCACGGCCGGCGCCAGCGCCTCCCCCGCCAAAAGGCTTGTAAAAACCGAATATCTGGACTGACGCAGTGAAGACCTGTCCGCAAATTCCGCCGCGTCAACACAGCACCGGGACAAAAGAGGCTCCAGACACAGACATACCGGGATCTGTCCGGTATTTTCAGGAAATGCCATAAGAAAACCCAGCCGTTCCCCATCCTGGCAAAAATACATGGCGACACACCCAATTTCATTCGTATCTTTAATAGAAAGATGCTGGGGACGATCGCTCAAATCATGGGAGACCTTCCCCTCATCGTCCACGATAATTCCCCCAATCCCTGTAAAGCCCAGCCTTTTCTGGCTGATTATATTCATAATATCCACCGTCAATATCAAACACGAAAAGCGCGCAGTCCAGAACTTCCCCCATCATCTCCGCCATTTCTTTTAAAGGACAATGCCGGGCAGCGGCCAAAAACAGTTTCTGTTCAAACTCGGCATAGAAATCAAAGGCTGACAGCACGTCATTCAGCAATTCTTCATAATCCGCGCCCCAGCAGATCATCTGATTTTCCCCGTTTGCCAACAGCAGCGCCTGCCCATAACGGGGATCCTGATAATACCCCTGCGCCTCGCCCAGATAAATATATTCCAAAGAAAACTGCTGATGGGAAGCGGAAAGAAAGCGTACCCCTTTGATAGACATGGTATCATGGAGAATATGGCACTCCGGCCGATACCGCTCCAGGTATTTCGCGATAAGAGACATGCTCAGCTTCATTTTCTCCTCCTCCCAAAGCACTTCTAATTCAGTTCCGCAACTCCCCTTCCAAGCCCCCTGAATCTGGGAGAATTTCCTGTCGCAGATGCGTCAGTAAATCCTCCCTCGCTATGAGCACTTAGGGTCTGTTCTTTAGACCCTTACGTGCGATGCATGGCAAATAGTTAGCGGCTGTTCTTTAGCCGCTTACTATTTTCCAGGGGCTTGTCCGGTCCGTTGCTGTTTTTCATAATTCATTTGACACCACCATGCCCTCACCCTATCGGGATATATATGTCTAAAACAGACAACTGATTTTTTCTTTCCCACATATAAATCGTATTTCACAGACATAGACACCAGCCTCTCTGTCCGTTTATAATATCAACATCTTCATTATAACACGAATTTATCAATGGTTACAATGCGCATTTTAAAACCGGAAAGCAAAACAGACAATCATACGAATAATTGCAGGAGGATTTTTATTATGGCTCAAAACAACAAACCCGCCTTCGATTTCAAGGCAAATTACCTGAATTTCCTGAACCACAAACCTACCGCCTTT
Organism: uncultured Lachnospiraceae bacterium; assembly: GCA_910579325.1. Lineage (GTDB taxonomy): Bacteria > Bacillota > Clostridia > Lachnospirales > Lachnospiraceae > Paralachnospira_A. Next base: position 54,162 of record CAJTTU010000003.1, read on the forward strand.
ATCCCCAATTCCTTTACGGGAAACAAAATCCTGGGCTTCGGAGCAATCAACGGCCCCGCCATCGAAAAAGGGGAGCAATTTGGCAGCTGCTTAGATGGTTTCGGCCTGAAATGGGAATATCCGGCCAGCGGCGGCGGCGCAGCCATTCCCGACTGCAAATGCATTCTCCTTGAAGACATTACGGAGTGGCGGGAAAAAATCAAAATTCCCAATCCGGCGGAATATAACTGGAAAGCCGATTATGAAATGGAATGTAAAATGCTGGGCGAACCGGACAGGGAACACGAGGTGGTTGACTTTGGATTCGGGAACGGCGTATTTGAACGGCTGGCCGCTTTGATGGGCTTTGAAGGCGCATTGATCGCCATGGCGGAAGACCCGGAGGAAGTGGATGCGTTTTTTGAGGCGCTGACCGACTACAAAGTGGCTGCACTGGACTACATTATCGATGCATACCATCCGGATACCGTCACTTATTATGACGACGTGGCTACGGAGCGGGCGCTGTTTATGTCTCCTGCCGCCTACCATACCCTGATCAAACCTCACCACAAACGCTTTGCCCAGGAATGCCTGAAACGAGGAATTACACCGATTTACCACTGCTGCGGCCATGCGGAGGACATTGTAGAAGATATGATCGACTGCGGATGGGCAGCATGGACTTCCGTCCAGCCGGTAAACGATATCTGCCGTCTCATCGAAACCTACGGCGACCGCTTCAGCTTTATCGGCGGCTATGACACCACCGGCCCTGCAGGCAGAGCGGAAACCGCCCAGGAAGTGGTAGACGAAGAAATCCGCCGCTGCCTGGACACCTACGGCAAATACCACAAAGCCTACTGCTTCTTCGGTTTCCGCTACGCCAATTCCACCGACCCCCAGGTTCAGGGACAGATTATGGGAGCGATTGCGAAGACAGCGATTGAATATGGGTTTCAGCTGTTGGGGGGAGGAAAATAGAGTATAAAATTTCAAACTAAATTTCAAACAAATACCCCCGGAAATGATCTCCGGGGGTATTTTCATATTGCGTCATTCTACTCGATGAGTGATCGCTACAAAGATACTTTGTCATTTTGCAGGCTTAAAAGTTCGTCTTCAGTCAGCCCCGTAACCTTCATTATTCTTACAAAATCAATACCTTCGGCTAACATAGATTTAACCATCTCAATCGTTCTTTCTTTAGCCTTCTGATTCCCATATTCAATCTTTTCTTTCTCATATAATTGCCCTAACTGCGTCATATTGATTTTCCTCCTGATCTGATTCAGATATTTTCTGTCAATGAATTTATCGCTTGCGACAATTACACCGGACAGAGTAAATATTCGCTGTTCCTCGTCCGGTATCTGCTCCGCCAGGTCTATCACTTTCTCCAGCATTTCCTGCTTTCCTTGGGAACCGGAAATCGTCAGAGGCAGGATAACCAGCCTCATCAGGTCATCATCTTCAAGCGGTATGCCAGATTGAACTTTCCGGTAAATGATATCAAATGCCGCTTTGCCGTCAATATGGGACAGAAAGGCCTGCTCCATGCGAAGCGTAATGCAATTGGTTTCAAAGGTTGATTCCGCATTTTTTACGTCGCCGGTATAAATGACAACCAGGCGCAAATGAAAATCATCTTCTCCCGGATAGTATTTTTCCATAACCCTCGCAATATAATTCAGATATTTTATCTTATTCCGTTTTTTAAATTCCGCTTCGTAATCAACAATAGCATAGGTTCCGTCTTCCAGCAGAAACAGATTGTCGATATCTTTTTCATTTGCTGAAATTTTGGGCAGATTCGTTGGAAGCAGTGCCCTGATTGGCGGGAGATTGATTCCATATGCCGCAAAGCTTTTTTCTTTGTAGGTCTGGCTAAGAACCTTAAACAGTATATCCTTATTCTGATATGCAATTCCTTCCGACATCATGTTCTCCATATCAATTCTAGTTAAGTTAGGGATATGTTTTCAGATCATTATGAAAATTCCTCTTTCTATAATTATAACATGAGACTGAGAATATGTCAGTTCCAAAATGGAAACAAATTATTTTCCCAAAAAATCCCTATCACCTTCTACTGATACGGCTCATACGCATCAATATTAATATCCTCAAAGGTCCCCATACTGTTATACACCGCCAGTGCCATATCAAACAGAGGCATCAGCATCAGACCGCCGCTGCCTTCGCCCAGATGCATGCCGCAGGTGAGGAACGGCGTCATTTCAAGGGCTTCCAGCAGCAGATGCCCTGCCGGTTCTTTAGATACATGGGAGGGCATAATATAATCCCGCACCCTCGGGTCAATCCGCACGGCCGTCAGAGCGGCCACCGCCGATATCACGCCGTCTACCACAACGGGCAGGCCGCAGGCCGCTCCGCCGATATACAATCCGGCCATACCGGCAATCTCATATCCCCCCACATGACTTAAGATATCGATAGGGTCTTCCCTGTCCATACTGCCGCTGTGGAAATCCAGCACCCGCTTAATCACCTGAATCTTTTTCTCCAGCCCCTGGTCTGTCAGGCCGGAGCCTCTGCCGGTCACCGTCTCCACGGATTCCCCCAGCATTACCGCCGCCATAGCGCTTGTGGCAGTGGTATTGCCCACGCCCATCTCGCCGGTACAGACGATTTGATAGCCCTTTTGTTTCAGCTCCTCCACCATCTGAATGCCGACTTCAATGCCTTTTACCGCCTGCTCCCTGGTCATGGCGCATCCTTTTGCCATGTTTTCGGTTCCGTAGGCGATTTTCCGGTTAATGATTTTCGTATCCTGGGCCACGCCGATATCCACGGGAAATACATCCACGCCGGCCCGCCGTGCCATAATGCTGGCGCTGGCCTCCATGGTCATGAAATTTTCCGCCACAATGGCCGTCACCTCCACCGGCGACTGGCTGACCCCTTCCTCCAGCACGCCGTGGTCGGCGCACATAATCACCAGCGCCTTTTTATCCAGCCTCACGTCGCTGGTTCCGAACATCCCCGCAATCCGGGCTGTCTCCGTCTCCAGCTTGCCCAGGCTGTACAGGGGCTTGCCGATGCTGTCCCACCGTTCCTTGCAGCGGGCAATCGCCGCTTGATCCAATGGTTTTATCGCCTCCAGAGCCTGTTTCAAATTCATCGTTAATTCCTCTTTCCTGATATACTTACACTACTGACCAGTCAATTCCATCCCAACCGCATTCCATATATTTTAAATATACTTTCTATTATCCGGTACATTGTGTACTGCCCGGCCTTTCGTATTTTTGACATCAACGCACAAAGAAAATGTCTCATTTTACATATTATTTTTAGCCTTACGATATTCCCCGCACCTGCGGATAAATCCGAAAGGTATTTTCATATTCGAGTAATAATGCAAATGGGGAAATCCCGCCGTCATCGTCTCAGTTCCATGAATGCAGTTCCAGCTTCGTTTCCGCAGCGGTTTTCTGGCCAGAAAACTGCCGCCGCAGCTGGTGCTGTCAAAATAGTGGAATTCATGTCCCCGCACCGTTTCTCCCGCCGCTGCCGCCATCTGATCTTCATTTGCAGTCAGCTCTATATATCCGAACCGTCCCAGCTTTTCCGTCCGGTACACCTCTCCGTCGATCACTCCGGCCATGGGATAGCTGACGCCATCCATACCTTCCATCCGGTTATGCAGGTACATAAATCCGCCGCATTCCGCCATCAGGGGCATTCCCCGGCCGACAGCCTGCCGGATGCTTTCCAGCATGGAAGTATTTTCACTCAGTTCTTTCGCAAACAATTCCGGATAGCCGCCGCCCAGAAGCAGGCCGTCCGCATGTTCCGGCAGACGACTGTCCTTTATGGGGGAGAACTCCACAAGCTCCGCCCCCATCTTTGCAAGCAGATCCAGATTGTCCTGATAATAAAAACAAAAAGCGCTGTCTCTGGCCACGGCAATCGTCACCGCCGGTTTCTGACAGGAATCCTGATATTCTCCGGATACATAGGACACCGGATACTCCTGTGGTTCCCGGAGCATCCGTAATTCGTTTTGCTCCCGGGATATCTGCGTTTCCTGCAGCTTCCTGGACTCCTGTGTTTCCTTTAACTCCTGGTCAATATCAAATGCTCTTGGAATCTCCGGTTTCTCATACACCGGCTCCGGCGCTGTCTGTGCCAACCGGATCAGCCCGTCCAGATCAAGTGACTCTTCCATCACTGCCGCCAGCCCCTTCACCTTCCGGCTCAAGCCTTCCACTTCCTCCGGCATTACCAGCCCCAGATGCCGGCTTTCCAATACAAAATCCCTGATCACCGGCACATAGCCGTACACCTTCACCGGCAGCTGTTCTTCGATTAACTGACGGACTTCCTGATAAATCATCGGGGACATCAGATTCAGGATCACGCCCTGAATCTGACTGTTTTCCCGATATTCCAAAAACCCTTTAATCTGGGCCAGCACCGACAGGCTCATCCCTTTGGTATTGACAATCAGAACGGCAGGGGTCCGAGTCACCCTGGCCAGGTCGTAGGCGCTGGCCTCGGTAGAAATGCCGCCCAGGCCGTCATAATAGCCCATAACGCCCTCCATCACGGAGATATCCGTGCCGGCAGCGTTTTTCGCCAACAAGTAATTGGTCAGATTTTCCCCGGTGAAAAACGTATCCAGATTCCTGGAACGGGTCCCGATTACCTTAGTATGAAACATGGGGTCGATATAGTCGGGCCCGCATTTAAAAGAGGACACCTTAAGCCCTCTGTTCACCAGCGCCTGGAGTATGCCGCAGGTAATCATGGTCTTTCCGCTTCCACTGGCGGCGGCGCCCAGAAGGATTCTAGGCATATTCATCGGCCGTTCCTCCTTTGCAGGCAATAATATAGACCGGATTCTGCCCCATCATCATATGATACCGGCCCAGTGTCTTTGATTTCGCCACGCTGACCCCGGCGATATCCACATCCGTCACCGGAAGGGATTTGACGCAGTCCAGCGTCTCGGCAATGGATTCCAGCGCAATCGTATTAATCACGATCCGGCATTCCGGATTCTTCTTAAGCAGGCATTCCATAATCTCCCGCAGATTGCCGGAGGAGCCGCCGATAAAGGCGTGGGTGGGAACGGGAAGGTCCTCCATGGCCTCCGGCGCCAGCCCTTCGATCACCTGAATGTTAGCCGTCCGGAACACCCGCTTATTTTTCTCAATCAGCTCCACAGCCGTCTGGTTTTTCTCAATGGCATATACCATGCCCTCCGACGCCTGCAGGGCCATCTCTATGGAGACAGAGCCGGTTCCGGCCCCCACGTCATAAACCACTGAACCCGGCCGCAGCTGCAGCTTGGACAGGGAAATGCTTCTGACCTCGCTCTTGGTCATCGGCACCTTGTCCCGCAGAAAGCACTCATCCGGCAGGCCGTGGGTGACAGGCAGCTCTCCGGCATTGGGATTCTCCGCCAGTACCACACAAAGGCCGTCAAAGGCCATCCCTTCCAGCTGCTCCGGCGTCCCCGAAGTAATCCGTTCCTCGGGGTAAGAAAGCCGCTCTCCCACATGCAGTTTTACGCCCGACAGGCCATATTCCATAAACTGGCGGCACAGCCGGTTGACGCCGTCTTTTCCGCCGATCAAAGCAAACACCTTTTGATTTCTCGCCACTGCGCCGACGATATTCTCTTCTTTTCCGTGAAGGCTTAACAGCTTCACATCCTCCCAGGAGGTGCCCAGCTTTCCGCAGAAATAGACTACGGAGGAAATGCCGGACAGCATCCGCACCGGATAGTCCGCCTCCATAAGACGCCGGCGCAGTTTTTTGGCCCCGCTGTAAAAGCCGATATCGCCGGACAGCAGAATGACCACCTTACGGTATTCGGGATGGGCGTCTATGTAGGCTTTCAGTTCATCGTCCTTATAAGCGCAGTAAACCGACTTGCCCAGAGTGCGGGCAAATTCCACCATACGGGAAGCGCCCAGTATGGCATCCGCTTCCCGGCAGGCTTCCACCACTTCCACGGTCATGTTCCGATATGCGCCCATGCCGATTCCTGCCAGGGTGACCTGGGTCTTTTCACCAGCTACAGCCGGCACATCACTCACGGCTCCATCCCCCTCAGCCTGTCTTTCCAGCTTCAGCCCATACCGTTCCTCTAATATTCTCCTGAGTTCCTGAGCTCCATACCCGTCTTCCTTCACAGGCCGCCCGATTACAATCACCTTTACCCCAGCTTTTCTGGCGGCGGACAGCTTTTCCCCAAAGCCACCGCTTTTCCCGGTCTCCTTGGTCACCATCCAGGTGGCGTGAATCTGTTTTAACATAGCCGTATTCAGCTCCTCGCTGAACGGCCCCTGCATACAGATCAGATTTTTTCCTTCAAAGCCCAGCTTCGTACAGGACAGCACAGACTCTGCCGTGGACAGCACCCTGGGAAACAGCCTGGCCTGATAGTCCGGAATCTCCGTAAACACCGCCAGTTCCTTGCTCCCTGTAGTCAGCAGCACATTTCCTTCCGTATTTTTCAGATAATCTGCCGCTTCTCCGGCGGAAGCCACGAAAACACAATCTTCCGTCGCAGCCTCCTGCTCCGATTCCCGCAGAAGCCGCAGACAGGGAAGATGAGCCGCCTCGCAGGCCGTCCGGATATTCTCCGACACGGCGGCGGCGTAAGGATGGGTGGCGTCCACCACCTGGCAGGGCCGGCCGCCGTTTTCTTCGGCGTCCCTTTTCATTTCCTCCATAAAAGACACCATTTCCTCCGCCGTCATCCTGCCCCTGTGGACGGCCAGCCCCGGCTGTTCCTCCACAAGCTTTTCTCCGTACTCCGTGGCCACGGACACCGTCACCGGACATCCGGACGCAGCCAGCTCCCCGGCCAGAGTCCGTCCTTCCACCGTCCCGGCAAATACAAGAAAGCGGGGCATTTCCTCTTTATTCATGCCGGTATCCTCTGGGCGTCACCATTTTTCCGCCAATCTCCTTTGTCTGAGAATTGCCGATAAACACAGTGGTAAACATATCCACCTGGGTATCCCGCAGCTCCTTTAAGGACATGATCTTCATCTCCTGTCCTTCCCGGCCGATATTGGCCACGATGCCGCACACCGTATCGGGGGACTTAAACTGCATGGTCAGGTCGCAGGCTTTCTGTAAATAATCTTTCCGCTTTTTGCTGGACGGATTGTAGAGAACCGTACAGAAATCCGCCGCCGCCGCATTCAAAAGCCGTTTCTCAATCTTCTCCCAGGGCGTCAACAGGTCGCTTAAGCTGATTACCGCAAAATCGTGGATCAGCGGCGCGCCCAGCACCCCTGCGCCGCCGATGGCCGCCGTCACGCCGGTAATGGTTTCCAGCTCCACTTCAGGGTAGCGCACGCCGATCTCATACATCAGCCCGGTCATTCCGTACACGCCTGCATCGCCGCTGCAAATCATGGCGACGGTATTTCCCTTCATGGCCTCCTCAAAAGCCAGTACGCAGCGGTCCACCTCCTTTGTCATAGGGGTGGTCAGAAATTCCTTATCCGCAAAATGCTCCTTTACCAGATTGACATACACCGTGTATCCGATAATGATATCGCAGCCCTTCAACACCTCGGCCGCCTTAATTGTCATCTGCTCATATTCTCCGGGGCCGATGCCCACAATATATATTTTATTCAAACCGCACACTCCATTTCTTCACCGCCAGGGCAATGGTCACGCCGTCCCCGGCATATTTGTTCTGTATCAGTGTTCCCTGTCCCGCCGCCAGTACCGCCGCCCGTTCGCACACATTGTCCACGCCGGTGACGGAGGCCACAAAGACGGAAGGAGAAAAATTCCCCTGAACCCCTTTCAGCTCCTCTCCGGAATAGGTCTGGTAAGGAATGCCGTATTTCCGGCAGAATGCCAGAATGCCCGGCTCCTCCTTCTTTAAATCGATGCTGGCCGCCTGACAGACACAGCAGACCGGAATCCGGTGCCGCTCCAGTATCTCAAGAGCCTTTTCCTCGATACGCTCCGCCAGCGTACTTTTGCGGCAGCCGATGCCCAGCACGACGATACGGGGATAAAGCCGCAGGGTAAAAGGCCAGGGAGACGTCGTTTCATGTAAGGTTACGGCGATACCAAGCGCCGGCTGCTGCTTTTCTCCGGCTCCTGTTCCCGCATTTCCCACCAGCTCCGGCGGAATCTCCCCCTGCACAGGGAAATCCGAAGCAAACCCCGCCGGCTCCCCGTCCAGCAGCGCCGCCGAAACCTTTTTGGCATAAGCCATATTTTCAATAACCATGCCGTTCTGTCTGGCAAACACATCCACCGCGAACAGACCGTTTACATCCGTAGCGGTAGTTACCACCGGCTGCGCTCCCGTCAGCTCGGCGATCTTCAAAGTCAGTTCATTGGCGCCGCCGATATGACCGGACAGCAGAGAAATGACAAAACCGGCTTTTTCATCCACCACAGCTACCGCCGGGTCCTTCCGCTTATCCTCCACAAAAGGAGCGATGCCCCGGACCGCAATGCCGCAGGCCCCCACAAAAATCAGGGCGTCTGCCTGGGAAAACCGGCGGCCGCACCATTCCCGCAGCGGTTCCGTAAGAGGAGATAGCCCGCATTCTTCCGCATATTTCGGCATGCAGAATCCCTCGCAGTCATGCCCCTGGCGCAAAAGGCCGTAAAACAAGGTCTGACAGAGCAGACCCCCCTGCCGGGTAAAACTAATCAGCGACAGTTTCATTTTCTTTCCCTAAATGCTCTCCTGGGTCGCCTGTCTGAACTCCGTGGTAAATCCCGGATGATACAGCAGCGACCGGTCATAATTGCTGTGGGACACAATATCCCCCACGATAATTAACGCCGTCTTCTTAATATCATTGTCCTTTGCGGATTGGGCCAGCGTCTCCACCGTACACACCACGGTTTTCTGATCAGGCCAGGTGGCCTTGTACACGATGGCCGCCGGCGTGTCCTTCTCATAGCCGCCCTCCATCAGACGTTCTGACAGCTGTTCCAACATACCGGTACTTAAGAATATTACCATCGTCGCATGGTGAGCCGCAAAGGAAGCAATCTCCTCCCGCTCCGGCACCGGCGTCCGGCCCGCCATTCTGGTGATAATCACACTCTGGGATACGTTGGGCAGAGTATATTCCAGATTCAAAGCGCTGGCCGCTCCGCTGAAGGAACTGACGCCGGGGCAGACATCATAGGAGATGTTCTTCTCATCCAGAATATCCATCTGCTCCCGGATCGCCCCGTACAGGCAGGGGTCTCCGGTATGGAGGCGGACCGTCACCTTTCCGGCTTCCTCCGCTTTCACCATCTCGTCGATTACTTCCTCCAGCGTCATTTTCGCACTGTCAAATACCACGCAGCCTTCCTTTTTATAATCCAGAAGCTGGGGATTTACCAGAGAGCCGGCGTAGATAATCACATCGGCCTCCTCCAGCAGTTTCTTTCCTCTCACCGTAATCAGGTCAGGGGCGCCTGAACCTGCTCCTACAAAATGTACCATAATCATTTTCTCCTTCTATTCCTGATCGATTCCTATTCGATATTGCTTTCATGCATATCCGTCAAGGGTTACTATCGCCCGGCACGCATTTCCCGTCCTTGCAAATCAAAGCCGCAGCTCATGCCCCCTCCTGGCGATATCCTGTCTGACCCCCGGCTTACGGCCTGCCATTTACCGGTTAATCCGCTTTCTTCTCTTTCACAATAATCAGCGAATAATACCCTGCTTTCTCATTGATTTCGTCCACGGACTTATAAATTTTTTCATCCGGCATACCGCAATTCTCAATCATCATGGCCTCACAGTCCGGCATTCCTTTCAGCACATCCTTTACATGGGCCATTTTCTTTCCGGCTTTCATCAGCACCTTGGTGCCGGGAAGCTTCAACGCCTCGTCAATCTGATAAGAGGCGGGAATCACATGGAGCGGCTCCGCTTTTTCCACCAGGCCGGTATTCAGCTTCGCGGAAACCGCGCAGAAGGAAGTGATTCCGCTGATAATCTCCGTGTCATAGCCTGCCGCATCGATCCGTTTGTGGATATACAGATATGTAGAATAAACGGTAGGGTCGCCCAGCGTCAGGAAGGCCACGTCCTTCCCTGCGTCCAGCTGTTGGCCGATCAGCCTCGCTCCCGCTTCATGGCTCTGCTCCAGAAGGACCTTGTCCTTTGTCATGGGCATGGGTACCGGGATGATTTCTTTTTCGTCCAGCTCCGGGATGGCCTGCTTCACAATTCTGTAGGCCACGCTTTCCTCCTTCGCCGTTCCGGGCACGGCCACCACGGCGCTCTCCCTGATCAACCGAACCGCCTTTAATGTCAATAATTCCGGGTCTCCGGGACCCACGCCGATTCCATACATCTTTCCTGCCATTGTTGTATTCTCACCTTTCCTGTTATGATTTATCTTGCATTTATTTTACATTTTCATTTTTCCAGGGTCTTCTTTTTTCAGGGCTTTGCTGTCCTCCAAAGTTTTACCGCTTTTTCAATATTTCTTTCAACTCCGCTGCATAGGCCGTCTCGCCCAGCAGCCCATATTCATTGGAGAACACCACCGCGCCGATTTTTACCCGGTCGCAGGCTCTGTGATTCAGATAATAATGAATCCGCCCTGTTATCCATTCCATGGCCGGTTCCAGCAGTCCGGCGCCTTTTAACAGCCCCAGCCCTTCCTCCGTGGTAATCGTGTTCAGAATCTGCCGCACCAGCCCGTATTCCGCGCCGGCATGGACAACCGCGGCCGCCATCAGCTCGGCTCTTGCGTCCGCGCACCGGGAATGGGTGTTCATAATTCCGCCCGCCACCTTGATAAATTTGCCGATATGGGACACGAACAGAATCCCTTTCGCGCCGCCGTCCACCGCCATATCAATCGTCTCGCCCACAAAATTACTGCATTTCATAAAGGCGCTTAAATCCAGGTCCGTCTGCTCCTTTAAAAAGGTTTCTCCATAGTTTCCCGGCGTAATCAGCAAGTACTCCGCCCCCTGGGCCAACCGCATATTCATTTCGATGCGGATGCTCTCAATCAGGGCAGCCTCGCTCATAGGCTCCACGATACCGCTGGTACCCAGCACGGAGATGCCGCCGACGATTCCCAGACGGGGATTAAAGGTCTTTTTCGCCGCTTCAACCCCTTCCGGTATGGAGATCACGATGCCAAGTCCCCCGGTATATCCAAAAGACTGACACACCGTCTCCGCCTCCCGGCAGATCATCTGTCTCGGCGTTTTATTGATGGCGGCGCTGCCTACCTCCTGCTCAAGCCCCGGCTTCGTCACCCGGCCCACGCCGGTGCCGCCGTCTAACAGGATGCCCGGCTCAGAGCGTTTCTCCACCCTGGCATAGACCAGAATGCCGTTGGTCACGTCCGGATCGTCTCCCCCGTCCTTCCGGATCGCGCAGGACACCCAGTTTTCCCCCTGGGTTACGTCCAGCACCTCCAGATTCAGCAAGATCCCTTTGGGCGTCATCAGCCGCACCTCCGTCACCCGCTCCTTTCCCAGCAGCATATGGGCGGCGGCTTTTGCGGCGGCAGCGGCGCAGGAACCCGTGGTATAGCCCCTTCTCAGTTTTTTATTGTTGCGGATGACATAGCTGTCTTCCAGTCCTGTTTTATGGTTGGTTTCCAATGATGTTTTCTCCCTGTAAAATAACAAAAAGCATGCCATCTTCAACATGCTTTCGAACTGGCGGAACCACTGTCGGCTCCGTCGCGCACTGCCCGGGTCATGGCGCGTAACCCCTTGGGCATCTATCAGGTCTTCTGGCTTTAGCGTCTACGCCTGATACCCCTTCCCGGCCCGGATCGGCCAGTGGTTTTTATACCAGACTCTTCTATTACAGCAGCGGCACTGCACAGGACTCTCACCTGTTTCCCTGTCAATTATTTATTTCTTTATATTGATTCCCTCGTGTATTATACCTGTTTCGACGGTAAAAGTCAATTCCCGCCTCGATACAGACCGGGGGTATCGGTATCAGGCATCCTCTTTATGTTTACATAAAAAACCATACAAAAACCCGGCATGTCCCTTCCTTTTATTTTGTGAAGTTTTTCACAATATTATTTCTTCCAAAACATGTGGAAATATGTTATGATATATCCATAATATTTAGAACCAAAACAGAATAGATTCAGGGCTTAACTTCACCGCAAACGTTTCTTTTGATCTGCCTGACCGGCACTGCGTCTTTTAACGCTTCAGCCGCTGCCCGTGTCAGTCAAATCCGGAAAGGGGAGGATTATATGATGGCAAATCTAAAAGCTTCATCATCCAACACGGAACGGCGAAGTAATATCAACGGTTCAATAGATTCAAACAGTATTTTCGCGCACGCCCTCAACTTACTCATCGGGATCGGCGGCGTCATACTGGAGATTTTTCTGATTCACATACTATCTGTTAATTATGGTCAGGCATGGCTTTGGGCCTACATCCCCGGAACCATAATCATTATTTTCCTTCTTGGAATTGTAGACAGATACACGCATTAGCCGTACTGTCCGGCCCGGATATGAGCCGGACAGTACGCGAACACACTTTTAGAAACGACATAACCTGCTGTACTGCCAACGTCTGAAATATGAATTTTAAGCCCTGGAATATTCCCCTGTCCTTCCATTTCCCGACTTTTGTCACGCCCGGATAATATGATATCCGGCCGCTTTTTTCAGTCGGTTCATAATTGCCTGTCCTAACTGTCCTCCGTCAAAACTCTCGGAAAAAATGACTTTTGTATCTTCCTTATCAAACTGCCGCAGGACGGCATACAGATTGTGGGCGATGGACTCCTGCCGCTTTCTGCTGCCGATCACCTTTTTATTCCCGCACCGGTAGCCCGCTTTTGTCTCCTCCGTACAGATCACCCCGCATGGCGTACCTGCGGCTTCATATTCTGTGGTCAGCCCGTTAATCCGCTCCATAACAGCTTCTTCCCCGCCTGTTACGATCACCAGCCTGGCTCTGGGCGCGTAATGGCGGTATTTCATTCCCGGCGCTTTCGGCGTTTCCCCCTGCCCCAGCGGATGTTCCACCGCCCTGTCCGTCTCTGCTTCTCCCACGATTTCCCGAACCATTTCCACGGAAATATATCCCGGCCTTAAGATCACGGGAATCGGGCCGGTCGCGTCGATAATCGTAGACTCCAGGCCAATGCCCACATCGCCGCCGTCCAGTATGCAGTCTACTTTTCCGTCCATATCTTCCAGCACATGACGCGCCGTGGTAGGGCTGGGACGGCCGGACGTATTCGCGCTGGGCGCCGCTATGGGGACGCCTGCTGCCCGGATCAGCTTCCTGGCCGTCTCATGGGAAGGCATCCGCACCGCGACCGTCTTAAGCCCCCCTGTGGTTCCGTCGGGAACGATCGCTTTTTTTGGATAAACCAGCGTCAGCGGCCCTGGCCAGAATGCGTCTGCCAGCCTTTCGGCCCAGTCCGGAACGCTGGCAGCTAACTCATACAAAGCTGACCGGTCAGCAATATGGGCGATCAGCGGATTGTCGGAAGGCCGTCCTTTTGCCGCGTAAATTTTCGCCGCCGCTTCTTCCCGCAAAGCATCCGCCCCTAAACCATAAACAGTCTCTGTGGGAAATGCCACCAGTCCGCCGGCTCTGATAATTTCTGCCGCCCTCTGAATTTTTTCATCTTCCTGTCCCTCTGCGAGACGAAATATCTCTGTTATCATTCTGCGCTCCCCTGAAATAGTCGTTATCCACCATTATAGTGAGAATCCCATGAAAAAACAAGAGCGAAACAGCCTGATTTTACGCCGTTTCGCTCTCTTTTTTCTCTGTTTGATTCTCTTTTTCGGAATGCAAATATCCGTTTTACCGGATATAATCCAGCGGATCCACAGGTGTCCCGTCTTTTGTCATGCTGAAATACAGGTTGCTGCCTTCCACCACATAATACTTGGTAGGTTCGGCCACCTGTCCCAGCACGGCGCCTGCCTCCACGATATCGCCGGTGGTTACGGGCACCTCTGTCAGCTGGCCGCATTTGGCCTGATAGCCGTTGCCCATGTCGATCACCACGAAATCGCCCAGCTCCTCATTGTGATCTACGGCCACCACCTTGCCCGGCGCGGGCGCCTGCACTGTGGTTCCTACCTCGGCCTGAATCAAAATGGCCGGGTTGGTCCTGTACAGATCAAGGGTGGGGAAATAAGTGGTGGAATCCATGCTGAAATCAAGCAGGATACTGCCCTCCAAAGGCCACTGCATCGTGCTGGCCTCATTGAAAAAGGCATAGGGCAGTTCTGCCACAGGATTCACCAGATTGGCTGCGGCTTCCGCGTCATCGGTTTCCTTTTCGCCTTCCGCTTCCGCATTTGCTTCCGCTGCGTCTTCCCGGGATGCTTCCCCGTCAGTCTCTGACGAAGCCACTTCTGCCTGAGCCGCCACATTGCCAGCGTCAGCGTCAGCCAGATCCCGGCCGTCTTCTTCTTTTTCAGACGCCCCTTCTGTCCCCGCCTTGTCCTCGCCTACTGCCGCGACACCTGCCATGGAGTTATCCTGCCCGTCTTTTTCCCGAGCATGAGCGTTAGCCTGGGATTCTTCATCTACCTGGTTTTCCCCCATGTAAGCCTGGCTCTCCTCCACTTTGCTCTCCTGTCTGGTGCCCCATACGACAGCCGCGGAGGCGGCCACCACCAGCACAGTAAGTACGACAGACATAGCTGTTTTGCTCTGCAAAAGTTTATTCAATTTTCTGTTCACATCATTCACCTCGATTCCCTATCAGCTTTCGCTGTTATGTTTCTAGTGTTACCGGAAACACTGAATTTATTCCTCGAAATGAATGATTTTTGGAAGAAGTTCCGCCGTTAAAATCAATACCGGGGCGTAATCTCCGTCCCCGGATAGTAATAGCTCAGAATCTCTTGCCTGCTTTTCCCCTCCTCCGCCATCCTGGCCGCTCCGGTCTGACTAAGACCGAAACCGTGGCCAATGCCGGTACAGATCACCCGCACCCCTTCCGAATCCGCCGCGAAGGAAAATGCCGTAGAAGGCAGCGCAAGCGCCGCCGCAAGCTCCTCCCCGCTGAAAATCTGCTGATCCACCTGAACAGCCATCACATAAGAGCCGTCCAACCGGTTGATAATCTGAATCTTATTCCCGAGTTCCTCCTGGGATACCTGTCTGGCCTGATCAATGGTGTTGACGGCCTCCGCCAGCTTTTCGAGACTGAAATCCATCACTGTCAGATAACCGTCGCAGAGCTGGTCGTCGCTCTCCACCGATACAAGCCAGGGATATTTTTTTCCCATGCTCCGGGTATTGCCGGCGCTGGCTTTGTGGAATAAGGCGTCGATCAGCTGACCGTTGCAGGTAAGCACCTCCCCTGCCGTGGCGGAAACCGCATTTTCATATTCCTGATAAATCTGAGAAAATTCCTCTCCCCACTGCTCTTTCAGCTGAGACAGGCTGTCATATTCTATCCCCAGGTCATCCGCCTGATTGCACTGGGCTTCCTCCATCGTCTTATACAGATTGGTCCGGGCGGCTACCGCCTGGGCCTCCTTGGCTCCCTGGGGGGCGCCGCTGTCAATCTGTCTGGCCAGCACCAGAACGAGGAAATTTTCCGCGTCCATTTCTTTTCCGTCTGCCGACACCATATCCCCGCTGTAAGACAGCCCCTGATTTTTTACGGCCACCTGACCGCTCCACAGCAGTGTGGCCATATAAGGAATCATAATAGAAAGAAAGAATCCTGCCAGTATGATACACCATCTCTGCCCCCATGCGGCCAGCGCGCCGCCGCCTGTCCCTTTTTCCCCTCTGATCAAAACATACCGCCTCCCACTTATTCCTAATATATATGAGACAAGTGGGAGGCGGATGCCTGTTATATAATAAAATATGATAAATGGGTTACTGTCCCAGTTCTACCTTAATCTTATCCAGATGCCAGATCTCATCCACATAATCCTGGATCGTCCGGTCAGAGGAGAACTTCCCTACGTTGCTGATATTCTTAATCGCGGCCTTCGCCCACCATTTTTCATCCCGGTAAGCGGCCTCCACCCGGTTCTGGGCCTCTGCGTAGGCGCGGAAATCCTTCAGGATAAAGTAAGTGTCAGCCCTGGCGGTGCTTAAGGTATTCAGCAGGGAGTTATACAGCTCCCGGAACAGCTCCGGATTCTCCGGCGCATAGTAGCCGTTGATCAGCTGCATCAGCACCTGGCGCACATCCTGGTCGCTGTTGAAGATGTCCATGGGGTTGTAGCCGCCGTGGTTCTCATAATTGATCACCTCGTCGGCGGACAGGCCGAAGATAAAAGCATATTCCTCGCCCACTTCTTCTACAATCTCTACGTTAGCCCCGTCCATAGTACCTAAGGTTAAGGCGCCGTTTAACATGAACTTCATGTTGCCCGTGCCGGAAGCCTCTTTGCTGGCCGTGGAAATCTGCTCGCTGACATCGCTGGCGGCAAAAATGATTTCCGCGTTGGATACCCGGTAATCCTCGATAAACACTACCTTAATCTTTCCGTTGATGCTTCTGTCATTGTTAATCACGTCGGCCACGGAATTAATCAGCTTAATGGTCAGCTTGGCAATCTTATAGCCTGCCGCCGCCTTGGCGCCGAAGATAAAGGTTCTGGGATAGAACTCCATCTGAGGGTTTTCCTTCAGCTTGTTGTACAGATACATCACGTGAAGGATGTTCAGAAGCTGTCTCTTATACTCATGAAGCCGTTTTACCTGCACGTCAAAAATAGAGCGGGGATTCACCTCGATGCCGTTATGCTCTTTAATATATTTCGCCAGGCGCAGCTTGTTCTGGTACTTGATATTCATAAATTCCTGCTGGCATTTCTCGTCATCCGCGTAGATTTCCAGCTTTTTAATATGGGACAGGTCGGTAATCCACTCGTCGCCGATCTTATCCGTCACCCAGGAAGCCAGAAGCGGGTTGGCATGGAGCAGGAACCTTCTCTGGGTAATGCCGTTGGTCTTGTTGTTAAACTTATCCGGCATCATCTCATAGAAATCCTTCAGCTCCTGTTTCTTTAAGATTTCCGTGTGCAGCCTTGCCACGCCATTGACGGAGAAGCCGGCCACAATGGCCATATGGGCCATTTTCACCTGGCCGTCATAGATAATGGCCATCTTGGCGATCTTCTCGTTTGCCTTGTCCGGATAAGCCTGGCGGATATCCGCGCAGAACCGCCGGTTAATTTCCTCCACAATCTGGTAAATCCTCGGAAGCAGACGGGAGAACAGCTCGATAGGCCATTTTTCCAGGGCTTCCGCCATAATCGTGTGGTTGGTGTAGGCACAGGCTTTCGTGGTAACGGCCCAGGCCTCGTCCCAGGTCAGGTAGTGCTCATCCATCAGCACCCGCATCAGCTCCGGAATCGCCACCGTGGGATGGGTGTCGTTTAACTGGAAGATAATCTTCTCATGCAGGTTGCGGATATCGGTGTGCTTGGGATTGCTCAGGTATTTCTGCACCGCCGTCTGGACGCTGGCCGAGATAAAGAAATACTGCTGTTTTAAACGCAGCTCTTTTCCCGCGTAATGGTTGTCGTTGGGGTAAAGCACCTCCACGATGTTTTTCGCCAGGTTTTCCGCCTCTACGGCTTTCCGGTAATCTCCTTTGTCAAAAGATTCCAGGTTAAAGGTATTCATCGGCTCCGCATCCCAGATCCTGAGCGTATTCACCACGTCGTTGCCGTAGCCCACGATGGGCAGGTCATAGGGAACCGCACGGACAGACTGATAGCCCTCCTGGATAAAATGCTCCCGGCCCTTATCGTCCCGTTCCACCTTCACATAGCCGCCGAATTTCACTTCCTTGGCATACTCCTCCCGGCGTACCTCGAAGGGATTTCCGTTCTTCAACCAGTCGTCGGGCACTTCCATCTGAAATCCGTCCTTAATCTCCTGCTTGAACATGCCGTATTTGTAACGGATGCCGCAGCCGTAGGCCGGATAGCCCAGGGTGGCCAGGGAATCCAGGAAACAGGCGGCCAGACGGCCAAGGCCGCCGTTGCCCAGGGCATAGTCCCGCTCCTGGTCTTCGATCACGTTCAGGTCCACGCCAAGCTCTGTCAAAGCGTCCCGTACCTCGTCCCAGATACAGATATTGATAATATTATTCCCCAGCGCCCGGCCCATCAAAAATTCCATGGACAGGTACACCACCATCTTGGCATCCTGCTTGTCATATTCCTTATGGGTGGCAATCCAGCCGTCCATAATCAGATCCTTTACCGTGTAGGCTACCGCGTTAAACAGCTGCTGCTGGGACGCTTCGTCCACGTTTCTCCTGTACAGATTTTTTACGTTGTAGACAACGGTTTTCTTAAATTCTTCTTTGTTAAAAATATGCTGCATGTTTTCCTCCTATTAGAGTTCCATTTATGATATTTTCTCAACGCCCAGCGTCACATGCTCGCCGTTGATATCCCATTCTTTTGTATAGCCTTTTACGGCTCCCGTTACGATGCCGTCGGCCAGCACGCCGTTTTTCACCTCGCCGGTAAATTTCTCCAGCAGCCCGGCCAGCTTCTCATTGCCCGTCTCATACACGATGATATGGTCGGTTACCTCGAATCCGGCTTCTTTCCGCATGGTCTGCACCTTGCTCATAATCTCCCGGATAAATCCTTCCTCGATCAGCTCTTCCGTCAGATTGGTGTCCAGCACCACCGTCAGCTCCCTGTCTGTCTCCGAGATATAGCCGGGAATCTGGGCGGTGTCGATAAGCAGGTCATCCTTTGTCAGAACCACGTCCGTCCCGCTGATATCCAGATGCAGCTCTCCCGCCTCATTCAGGCAGTCCATCGCCCCATTGCCGTCAAGCTCTGTCAGCGCCTGCTTAATCGGATTCAGCAGTTTGCCGTATTTAGGTCCTACGGTGCGCATCTGGGGCTTAAAGCTGTAAGAGGTGAAGGCACGCACATCCTCGGCGAATTCCAGTGTTTTCACGTTCAGCTCTTCCGTAATAATCTGGCAGTAGAACTCCGGCAGCTTTCTCTCGGCCTTCACGAACATCTTGCCGATGGGCTGGCGGTTTTTGATGCTGGCGCTGTTGCGGCAGGCGCGGCCCATCACCACGATTTTCAGCACCTCGTCCATATTGCGCTCCAGTTCCTCGTCAATCAGCTCCTCATGGACTGTGGGGAAATCGCACAGATGGATACTCTCCGGCGCGGAAGCGTCCAGATTGCACACCAGATTCCTGTAAATCTGCTCCGTCATAAACGGAATCATCGGCGCAGCCGCCTTGGAAATCTCCACCAAGGCGGTATACAGCGTCATGTAGGCATTGACCTTGTCCTGGGGCATTTCCTTTACCCAGAAACGCTCCCTGCTCCGCCTTACATACCAGTTGCTCATGTCGTCCACAAATTCCTGCAGCGCCCTGGCGGCCTCCGGGATTTTGTAGACATTCAGGTTTTCATCCACGGCCTTTACGGTAGAATTCAGCTTGGACAGAAGCCATTTGTCCATCACGGTCAGCTTGTCATATTCCAGTTTATATTTTGTGGCGTCAAACTCATCTATATTCGCGTACAGCACGAAAAATGCGTAGGTGTTCCAGAGGGTTCCCATAAATTTCCTCTGCCCCTCGGTCACTGCGTCCCCGTGGAACCGTTTGGGCAGCCAGGGGGCGGCGCTGGTGTAGAAATACCAGCGGATGGCGTCGGCGCCGTAGGTCTCCAGCGCCTCAAAGGGGTCTACCGCATTGCCCTTGGACTTGGACATTTTCTGGCCGTCCTTGTCCAGTACATGGCCCATAACAATCACGTTCTCATAAGGAGACTTGTTGAAAATCAGGGTGGAGATGGCAAGCAGGGAATAGAACCAGCCTCTGGTCTGGTCCACGGCCTCGGAGATAAAGGCGGCCGGGAACTGGGACTCAAACAGCTCCTGGTTCTCAAAGGGATAATGATGCTGGGCAAAGGGCATGGCGCCGCTGTCATACCAGCAGTCGATTACCTCAGGCACCCGCTTCATCTGCTTTCCGCACTTGGGGCAGGTGATGGTCACTGCGTCGATATAGGGGCGGTGCAGCTCGATTTCCTCCGGGCAGTTGGGGGACATTTCCTTTAATTCCGCCACGCTGCCGACAGAATGCATATGGCCGCACTCACACTCCCAGATATTTAAAGGAGTTCCCCAGTAGCGGTTCCGGCTGATGCCCCAGTCCTGTACATTTTCCAGCCAGTCCCCGAACCGGCCTTTGCCGATGCTTTCGGGAATCCAGTTAATTGTGTTGTTGTTGCGGATCAGATCCTCTTTTACGGCGGTCATCTTGATAAACCAGCTCTCCCTCGCATAGTAGAGCAAGGGGGTGTTACACCGCCAGCAGTGGGGATAGCTGTGCTCCATATCCAGAAGCTTGAACAGCTGCCCGCTTTCCTTTAAAGCATTGATAATCTCCTTGTCCGCATCCTTTACGAACATGCCGGCCCAGGGGGTCTCGGAGGTCATCTGACCTTTTCCGTCCACCAGCTGTACCAGCGGCAGGTCGTAGCGCCGCCCTACCTGGGCGTCGTCCTCGCCGAAAGCCGGGGCGATATGCACCACGCCGGTACCGTCTGTCAGGGTGACATAGTCGGCGCAGGTCACAAAAAAGGCTTTCTTGCCCTTTGTATCCGCATAGGGGAACAAAGGCTCATACTCTTTATATTCCAGGTCTTTTCCGGTGCAGCTTTCCAGAACTTTGTAATCGCCTTCCAGGACAGAGTCACACAGGGCTTTGGCCAGGTAGTATACCTCTCCCTGGTTTTCCACCTTTACATACTCCTCCTTAGGATTGACGCAGAGAGCCACGTTGGAAGGAAGGGTCCAGGGGGTAGTGGTCCAGGCCAGAATCCAGGCATCCTCTCCCCTGGCCTTAAATTTGGCCATCAGGGATTTTTCCTTTACATCCTTATAGCCCTGGGCTACCTCATGGCTGGACAGCGGAGTGCCGCACCGGGGGCAGTAGGGCACCACCTTATATCCTTTGTACAGCAGGCCCTTCTCCCAGATTTTTTTTAACGACCACCATTCTGATTCGATGTAATCATTCTCATAGGTTACATAGGGGTCGTCCATGTCCGCCCAGAAGCCTACGGTGTCGGAGAAATCCTCCCACATGCCCTTATAGGTCCAGACGCTTTCCTTGCACTGCTTGATAAAGGGCTCCAGGCCGTACTGCTCGATCTGCTCCTTGCCGTCAAGCCCCAGCTTTTTCTCCACCTCCAGCTCCACCGGAAGCCCGTGGGTATCCCAGCCGGCCTTCCGGGGCACCATGCAGCCCTTCATCGCCCGGTAGCGGGGAATCATATCCTTAATCACACGGGTCTCCACATGGCCGATATGGGGCTTTCCATTGGCCGTGGGCGGGCCGTCGTAAAAGGTGTAGGCGGGGCCGTCCTTCCTGGACTCGACGCTTTTTCTGAAAATGTCGTTTTCCCTCCAGAATGTCTCCACCTGCTTTTCCCTGTCTACAAATCTCAGGTCTGTGGACACTTTGTCATACATGATTGATAACCTCCATTATTAAATGAATAAAAATCTGCCTTTGGCAGATTCTCCGCCTGCGGCGGGTCGCCCTGGCGACATTTTACCTTTCCGCCGCACACATATTACACTTAGCGAGGTTTTTTCGAGCTTAGTGTAATAGCGTACAACGTAGTGCGATCCTGCCCGGAGGGCTTTTGATATCATAGGGGAGTTTGTAGAACTTTCCTATGGTATGAAAAAGGCCCCGTCCGAAATCGGACGAAGCCACGCTTCGCAATTACCACCAACTCCAACAAGTCTGCTCCGGATAACGGCGGACACCGGCAACGCTTATGCGTCGGCCCGGCATACGGTCTTGGCCTTGTTACACCGGGGCGCTTTCTGGGCGCTGCGACTCAGGAGTGATCTTCTCCCCGGACCTACTTGCGCCGGACTTCCACCATCCCCGGCTCGCTTTACCGTTCGGCAAGGGGGTACTGTCTCCCTCAACGTCATTGATATTTTCCTATTATATCGGCGAAATTGGCTCCTGTCAAGGAATGAAGGAAAAAATAGCTGAAAGATTTCATCTATGAAAGCAACAAAGGGAAAGATATTTTCTTCGTTGCCACCAGAGAGGAAGCAATAGGGAAACTGGCAGAAAACATTTAATTGACAAAATCCTTCTATATGAATCGCTGCGCGCCAGTCCAGCGTTTGAAGCGACCATGCTTTTGCGGTATGGCCGCTTTTCATGTTCCGGCGATATGATTCCGCTGTATAGCAGAGAAGTCCTCAGCGAATATGAGGAAGTTCCGCATCGAAAAAACTGTCCTACTATACCCGCTGCCAAAGCAGCATATTGTTTTCAAATAAAACATTCACCCTGTCGGTATCTTTCAGCCACGCCAGATAGGAGCGGATGGTGCTGCCCACCAGGACATATTGCTCAAAGTTCATGGTCAGCCCGTAATCGGTAAACAATTTTTGCAGGATGGCCTCGAAGCAGAGTGGCTCCCGACAGATTCCAGTGATCTTATCCGCGATTTCCAGTACCTTGTCAATATTATACTGTGCGAGGGCTGTCACATCCTCCTGTGCCTCTGCGTGAGCCGGGATAAATAGTTTCGCTTGCAGGGATTTCACCATCTCCAGCGTTTGCAGATAAGCGGCAACACCGTAAATAAAGACGATCTGATATTTGTCCAGCGTTTCCCGGCTGGACAGACAGTCCGCCAGATAGACCACATCATCGGTTGTCCGAAAGCCTACCATATCAAAGAAGTGCCCCGGCAGGGGGATAATCTTAAAACCTTCCGGCAGACATTCCTTCGTCAACTCCTGGGCGTTGCTCTCCTGGGCCATGAGAAATTTGTGCCGCAGTTCCCTACACGGATAGCCACCATACAAAAAGGACGGCTCCAGAACGGGGCGGCGGGTAAAGGCGCAGTCAATCCCCGGCGCGTAGATTTCACACCCGGTCTGGCTCTGCAAATATTTGTTGCCTCCGATATGGTCTGCGTTGGAGTGGGTATTATAGATGGCGGTGAGCCGCCATCCGTTGGCATCCAAAAGTTGACGGACTTTGCGGCCGGCATCCTTATCGTTGCCACTGTCAATCAGGCAAACGTCCTGCCCACCCAGCCGCACCAGCCCGATTTTCGCCGGACTTTGAATGTAATAGCTCCGTTCCGAAACCTGGATCAATTCGTACATCATTCACATCCTCCTCGTTATTCAAATTTCGCAGTTATGTTTCCTTTTTGAATGATGTGGCCACTCGCTTTTTTTAAAAAGGCTCTTTTTAAAGAATAGACACTTAATTGCAATTCACAGTCCAGCGCATAGACAGTGAAGCGATAAATATGTGTTTTCCCTTTTGGCGGTTTTGGCCCCGCATATCGGTGAAAGCCATACCCTATGCCCTGGCAAGCACCATCTAATGCGGGCACGTGGCTTCCGGAGGGAATCCCGCTTTGCACTTGATTGGCGGCAGGGATATTCCAAATGAGCCAGTGGGTGAAATCCTTGACAGGGTGGGACAAATCTTCTAATGTAATGGCAAGGGTCTTTGCCTTGGATGATAGATTTTTTATCAGAAATTCCGGCGATATATCCTGCCCGCGCCCGGTATTTCTCAGCGGAAATTTCCCATCATTTTCTATATCCATGCAAGTAAATTCCAAAATTGTATTATTCATGAGTCCCTCCTAATGGTTTGAATAAAATATGGTGTTGTAAACCTCGCACCTGTCTCCGGTCACATTTTGATAGGCGTGGGGAATGTCAGCCTGGAAACGGATGGCCTGCTTTTCACTGATCTCCACAAACCTGTCCCCCAGGACAAGCCGCAGCGTCCCCCGCAGGACAAAGATGTGTTCCTCCACACCTTCATCGTGCTTGTCCGAGGAATGGCGGCATTCCGGGTCGAACTCAATGTAGAATGTCTCCACGCTCCGCACCGGGTCATAGGTGAACAGCGGATAGGCTCTCATTTTGCCGCTGTCCCCCAAGACCACATTTGCCTCGTCAGGGCCGGTGACAGTGTATTTTGTCTGCGGTTCTTCCAAAAAAGCGGACAGCGGAGTTTTCAACCCCGTGGCGATCTTCCATAGAGTTGTCACTGTTGGAACAGACTGGCCGCGTTCGATCTGGCCTAACATGGGCTTGCTCACACCCGTCAGCGCTGCAGCATCGTCCGGGGTACTCACCGCAAGCCGCATCCGTGGAGCAAGCATATAGATCAGCCCATGTGTAACAACAATGACCATGGGCATTACGCATCGTATAAAAAGATTTTATGTCTAAAGTCCTCTATTTCCGCATTTCTTGGGCAAGAAAATTCAGAGAGGGCAAAACTCACTTTACAGGAGCTATTGGTTTCCATTCCGGTCCATTCGCCGATTCTTCTAACGGGAGCCGTCCCTGAAAGTCTGTTTTTGGAGGTAGTGAAATGATTGGATATATTGCTTTTGTGAAAAAAGAACTTGTGGAAATGTAGATTTACTTTCCGGTGAAATAGTATCGTCGGATTTTATTATGCCTGCCTCGCTTTCCGTTGCCATATCAATTTCAGGGCTGCTGATTGCGATTAAGCTCTTTAATAAAAAAACAGTTGTAACTTACGCTGACTGACGTACTGGCAGCACTTTTTTACGGCAGTAGCCAAATGTCCACGCCTGCCCGTAAAACATTTAGCATGGCCATCTGACTCATTTGCCGGGAAAGAATTCTAACAGACCTTATTCCAGCGCCCTCGCAATAATCTCCTCACAGATCTCATACTCATTTTTACCGTCGGTATGTATAATAATATCGGCGGCGGCTTCATATTTGGGGCGGCGCTGTTCCATCAGCTCCGTGATAAAGGGAATGTTTTTATTATTTTCGATCACAGGACGGTCATGGCTGTCCTTGACACGGTCAAAAATCGTTTCCGGCTCTGCAGTCAGCAGAATCACCTTGCCGTTTTTCTTCATCTCCGCCACATTCACTTCCCGCAAAGGCGTTCCGCCGCCGCAGGAGATCACCACATTCTTCCGGTTCTGCAGTTCGATTAACAGATTCGTCTCCGCGTCACGGAAATACTGCTCGCCGTAGGTTTCAAAAATTTCGGAGATGGACATGCCCTCCCGCTCCGCGATAATCTGATCCATCTCGATCACGTCCATGGCGAATATATGCTTCAACGTATTGGAAATCGTCGTCTTCCCGGCTCCCATAAAGCCGATCAGCACAAGGTTGTACTCAAATAATGCCCTGGTCTGAATCTTTTTGCTGCTCAGAAGGATGGCGTCAAATACGCTTAAGATTTCCTCCTGGTGACGCTCTCCTTTCATGCGGCGTTCCAAAAAGCTTCTCTTCTTTTCTTCCTGATCCGGCTGCACGATCCGCATATCGTGGGACTGTTTGTACTCCGTGATATCCTCGGTGATCTTGTTCCGCATCCGCAATGCATCCAGAATAATTCCATCGCACATATCAAGATGGGCTCTCAGTTTTTCCAGCTGTTCCATAATCACTCACTCCTTTTCATCGTTGTTCCTGTGAGATAAATCCGATAAAACAAAACACGAAATGTACTCCCGGCATCCCGCCATATTTGATCCTGTGAATTTTGCGAAATACCACGAGTACACTGTAAATTTACTGTTTCGGTTGATTATACCTGAATTCTTCCGGAATGGCAAGTTCGGCTTTTAACCGGTTCCCGTAGAATAATTCCTAGAAAAATCCTTTTTGCTCCAAAACATTCACGATATTCCGCCCTTCATATGTCCCGTCAATCATCCGTCTCGCCCGCTTGCTGTCGCCGATATTAACCACTTCCACCGGATCGGAGGCAAAGCCCTCTGACAATGTCTCAAACAGCCGTCCGTTAGCCCGCATGCCCAGGCAGACAAACCCGTAATCGAAGGGCAGCTCAAACTCGCCGCCGGCATTCTTCAAAAGGAATGAAGACGCTCTCACTTCCTGCAGGGCTGTGCCGGTCAGCTGTGCCACATGATATTTCTTCATCATGGTTTTCGTATCATTTTTCGTGACGGGGTCCAGGTCACGCCCGATCTGATCCATCATCTCGATAATGGAAATCTCCGCTTTTCTCGGCGCGAAAAATTCCACTACGTCAAGGCCTACGGCGCCGCCGCCGACTACCGCAATCTTTTTGCCTTCCAGCGATTCCGGGAAATCCTTGATATGGCGGATCATGCCGAGGATCGAATAAACCTTCCCGCTTTCCCGGTCGATCTGCTCTTTAAGCCCTTTAACGGGCGGCAACAACGGGACGGAGCCTGCGGCAACGGCTACGATATCAGGATGGAACCTGCGGATCACATCCTCTTTCCCTTCCGTGCCGGTCAGAATATATAAGTTATGTAGACGGGAAGCCCGGTGCATCAGATAATCAGGGAAATCCCCCAGCCGCCCCTTGGCAGGTATTTTGGAAATCTGGGAAGCCAGCCCGCCAAGGCTCTCTTCCTTTTCCAGCAAAAATGTGGTACAGCCCACCTCCGCCGCCGTACATGCGGCTTCCAGGCCAGCGGTTCCGCCGCCGACCACCACCACATTACAGTTTTTTGTCACCTTCCGCTCTTTGTAAACATCGCCCTCCAGCACAGAAGGATTGACCGTACAGCGGATCGGCCGGTTGAAGCCAATCCGGTTTCCGGCGCAGCCGATATTGCAGGAGATACATTTGCGGATATCCTCTTCCCGGCCTTCTGCCGTTTTATTGACCCATTCCGGGTCGGCGATCAGCCCCCGGCCCATACCGATCAGGTCGGCATCGCCGTCGGCAAGAATTTTTTCAGCCACTTCGGGGTCACGGATATTTCCCATGGTGATACAGGGCTTGTGGAATTTTTCTCTGATGGCCTTTGCCATATAAGCCCGCCATCCGTCCTCGAAATAGTTGGCGTCGATCTGATACTGGATCGAGCCGTTCAGACCGCAGGAAACATTGAAAATGTCAACCTCATCCTGGAGATATTCCAGATATTTTAAAGTATCCTCCAGCGTATTGCCGCCTTCCATCAGCTCATCTGCGCTGAGCCGCAGAAGGATGGGGAAGCCAGGCCCTACCTGCCTTCTTACCTCGTCGATGACCATACGGCAGAACCGGGTACGGTTTTCCAGGGAGCCGCCGAATTCATCGGTACGGTTGTTGGTAAGGGGAGAGAGAAACTGGCTGATCAGATAGGAATGGCCCGCATGAATCTCCACGGCATCAAAACCGGCAGTCTGCGCCCGCTTCGCCGCCTCGCCGTATTTCCGGACGATACGCAGAATCTCTTCTTTTTCCAGAGAACGGGGAATCTCCCCGCCTTCCTTGGAAGGGATGTCAGAAGCGGAAACCGGCTGCATATTTGTCCTCGCGGAGACAGCCGAAGCACCTGCATGGTTGATCTGGATGGCGACGCATGCGCCGTATTTATGAAGGTTTTCACAGCATTTAAACAGGCGGGGAATATAATTGTCGTGGTCGATTCGAAGCTGGGTGGTGCCGTTGGAGCCCAATGGAGAATCCACGCTGGCATTTTCCATAATAATCAGGCCCACGCCGCCCTTTGCCCGCTGTTCATAATAGTTGATATGGAGAAAGCTCATCTCACCGCTCTGCTCGCCGTAATTGGTTCCCATCGGCATCATCACGATACGGTTTTTCAGCGTCATGTTCCGAACCGTGAGCGGAGAAAAAATATGTCGGTAGTTGTTTTTCATTTCGTTACCCCTTTCTATTATAGTTCCGCAACTCCCTTCCCAAGCCCTTTTGAACTGGGAGAATTTCCAGCTATTAAAATGTCTGGAAATCCTCCCGGGGCTTGTACAGTCCGTTGCTGTAGTAGTTCCGCAACTCCCTTCTCATCATTATAAGCACTTAGGGTCTGTTGCTGTTTTTCATATTTTGATGAACAATCGGACGTTCTGTTATAGTTAAGTTTATTATATAATGGAATAATATAATAAGTCTAATCAATGATTTTCGAATTATAAATAAAAATATTTTATTAATAATCATAAAAAAGAGGACGGTGTTCTCGGAGATCACCGTCCGTCCCAATACGCCCTAATGTTCAAAATACGCCCCCGCATTCTCCTTCACATACCTGATAAAGGAAACCAGCGCCGGGGACTGGTATACGTCCTTCAGCGTCGCCATATAAAAATTCCGCTCATAAGCAACATCCTTCAACGGCAGAACCTTTACATCCAGCGATTTCAGAACCGGCATGTTCGGCACCACTGCGATCAGCCCTTCGCTGTGGGCGATAAAGCTTGCGATGACCTGATCCTCCTCCAGCTCATAGGCGCTGTCCGGCAGTCTTCCCACCGTATTCATAAACATATCAAAAATAATACGGTAAATACCGCTGGTGCTTTTAAATGTAATATGCCTGTACGCCAGCGTCTCATCCAAAGTAACGCCCGTCTTTTCCGCCAGAGGATGGTCAGGGGGCGTAATCAGTACCAGTTCTTCATGAAACACAGGCACAAAATCCACGGCGGACTCTCCCTCAATCTTTGAACAGAACGCAACGTCAAATTTCCGGGCCTTTAAGTCGGCAATCAGATCGGAGGACACCACCCGGCCACAGAAAGGCTGAAACGTAACGCCTTTTTCCCTGTTCCCATCCTTCTCAAGAAATCCTTTCATCAGCCACGGAATAAAGCCCATGCCCAGGGTGCGCAGAAAAGCGATCACGATCTCCCCTGAGCCTCGTCCCACCTTCTGCATTTTTTCCACGGAGCGGTCCAACTGCTCCAGAACGGACTCCACATCCGCAAGAAACATCCTCCCGTATTTTGTCAGCGCCACGTTCCGCCCGTCCTTCTCAAAAAGCTTTACGCCCAGCTCCTCCTCCAGAACCCGCACCGTATAGGTCATACAGGGCTGGGTAATATTTAAAATCTCGGCCGCCTTTGTGTAATGCTCCACATGGGCCAGGGTAACAAAATAACGCAGCTGCGGCAGGTTCATGGCCATCGTCCTTTCTTCGGATGTAAAATCGCTGCTTTCGTGTTGCTCTGCCACTATTTTACCATAAACCTGAATCCGGTTCCAATCCTTTTCCGGATTTCATGGTTTATTTTTCACAATCACATAGCTATTTTTTTACAAACCCGTATCCAACCATACAGCCTATCCCGCGGAGCAATAACCGTCAATCACAAATGCAAATAAATCATAGAATAATTTTATGATAATTAGTATAAATATCAATTTGTATTATAAATTTTTTAATGATATACTGTCGTTAATTCAAATACAATTACGTCATTTATCACAAACTTTATCAAAAAATTATCAAAGGAGGATCATTATGTCACAAAAATACCCTATTACCATCAGTTCCTGGACCCTTGGAGATCAGTGCAAATTTGAGGATCGTGTAGCGGCCGCAAAGAAGGCGGGCTATGACGGCATCGGCCTTCGGGCGGAGACCTATGTGGATGCTCTGAACGAAGGACTTTTCGATGAAGATATTCTGGCCATCCTGAAAAAGTATGATATGAAGGTGACAGAAGTAGAATATATCGTTCAGTGGGCGGAGGATAACCGTTCCTATGAGCAGAAATACAAAGAGCAGATGTGCTTCCATATGTGCGAGCTGTTCGGCGTAAAGCATATCAACTGCGGCCTGATGGAGAATTACTCCGTAGAGCACACCGCCCGGAAATTAAAGGAGCTGTGCCACCGGGCCGGCAAGCTGGTTATCGGCGTGGAGCCCATGCCCTACAGCGGCATCCCGGATATGGCGAAAGGCTGGGCTGTAGTTAAGGCTTCCGGCTGTGAGAACGCCAAGCTGATCTGCGACACCTGGCACTGGGTAAGAGCCAACCAGCCGGTAGACCTGTCCGTGATGGCCGATATCCCTGCAGATAAGATCGTTTCCATCCAGATCAACGACGTCTGGGATCGTCCTTACGCAAAGAGCATTTTAAGAGACGAGTCCATGCATGACCGCCTGGCTCCCGGCACCGGCATCGGCTGCACGGCGGCATTCGTGAAGATGATCAGAGAAAAAGGCATCGAACCCCTGGCGGTAGGCGTTGAGGTCATCAGCGACGCTATCCTGGCCAAAGGCATTGAGGAAGCAGCAAAGCACACCTTTGACAATACGAAGAAGGTGCTGGAGGAGGCATGGCCCGAGGTTCTGGGAGAATAAAAATTATCACTTTACAGGAGGGTATAAATAATGAAATTCGAATCCATGTTTCAGCCGATCCAGATCGGCCCGATGACAGTGAAAAACCGTTTTGTAGTTCCTCCCATGGGTAATAATTTTGCCAATACGAACGGAACCATGAGCGACCAGTCGGTGGCTTACTATGAGGCCCGGGCCAAGGGCGGCTTCGGCTTAATCGTCTGCGAGTCCACCGTCGTACATAAAGGGGCGAAAGGCGGCCCCAGAAAACCCTGTCTCTATGATGATTCCACCATCGAAAGCTTCCGCCGGGTAGCGGACGCCTGCCATGCGGCCGGGGCGAAAATCTCCATGCAGCTGCAGAACGCCGGCCCTGACGGCAATGCGAAAAACGCCGGAGCGCCGATTAAGGCAGCCTCTGCCATTACCTCCAAATGCGGCTCGGATATCCCGGAGCCTGTCTCCACCGAGCAGGTATATGAGCTGGTAAAGGGCTACGGCGCGGCCGCAAAGCGGGCGATGAAAGCCGGCTTTGACGCGGTGGAAATCCATATGGCCCACGGATATCTGGTAAGCTCCTTTATCTCCCCCCGAACCAATAAGCGTGTGGATGAATTCGGCGGCTGTTTTGAAAACCGGATGCGCTTCCCCCGCCTGATCGTGGAGGAAGTGAAGAAAGCCACTGAAGGAAAGCTGGCCGTACTGGCCAGAATCAACAGCTCCGATGAAATGCCCGGCGGTTTAGACGTCCATGACAGCGCCGTTGTAGCGGCCTATCTGGAACAGTGCGGCATAGACGGCCTGCACGTATCCCGTGCCGTACATTTAAGAGATGAATTTATGTGGGCGCCCACCGTCACCCATGCCGGATTTTCCGCGGAACAGGTGGAGCAGATCAAGAGGGCGGTAAGCATTCCGGTCATTACCGTGGGACGTTATACGGAGCCTCAGTTCGCCGACCTGATGGTAAAGGAAGGCAAGGCCGACCTGGTAGCCTTCGGCCGTCAGTCCCTGGCCGATCCGGAGATGCCGAACAAGGCGGCGAAAGGCGATATGGAAGCATTAAACCCCTGTATCGCCTGTCTCCAGGGCTGTGTGCCCAACATGTATAAGGGCGAACCCTTATGCTGCCTGACCAACCCCTTCCTGGGCCATGAGTCCCAGCCGTTAAAGAAGGCCGAGACGCCGAAAAAGGTACTGGTAGCCGGCGGCGGCGTGGGCGGCATGTGCGCAGCCTTCGTCTGTGCCGAGAGAGGGCATCAGGTCAGCCTTTACGAGCAGAGCGATGTGCTGGGCGGCAATATGCGGCTGGCAGCCTATCCGCCGGGAAAAGGCGACATCACCAACATGGTGCGCTCCTATATCGCCCGGTGTGAGAGAGACGGCGTGAATATCCATTTAAATACGGAAGTTACCACAGATCTGATCAAGGCCGAAAAACCGGATGCGGTCATCATTGCCAGCGGCTCCAGGACCCTGATTCTGCCCATCGAGGGCATCAATGACCCGGCCATTGTCCACGGCTCCGACTGCCTGGACGGCAAACGCCCTATCGGACGGAAGGTACTGGTAGTGGGCGGCGGCATGGTAGGCTGCGAGACTGCTGAATTCCTGGCGGAGAAGCTCCATGACGTGACCGTTATCGAGTTCCGGGATACCGTGGGCGCGGATATCATCCACGAGCACCGGGTTTACTTGATGGAAAGCTTTGAGAAATACGGCGTGAAAGAGATCACCGGGGCGAAGGTATGCCAGTTCTATCCCGACGGCGTGGCCTACGAGACGGCGGACGGCGAGCGCCATGAGACAAGAGGCTACGACACCGTGGTGCTCTCCATGGGCTACCGCAGCCATGACACCTTAAGCGAAGCGGTCAAAGAGATTATTCCCGAAACCTACGTATGCGGTGATGCCATCCGGGCAAGAAGGGCGCTGGATGCAACGAAGGAAGCTTATGAGGTGGCCATTCAAATTTAAAATATGAAAGAGAAACCCAAAGCTCACAGGTACTTCTGATACATAATAAAATCAGAAAACACAGACCCATACCACATATATAAACAGCACGATCGCAAAATAAACGCAACATATAAAAGGCAGCATTGCCGGACATACATAAAAATATAAAAGAATCAATACGTTTGCGGCAGCCGTCAGATATCTGTTTCAAGTTCATCCGCCTGACCTGACGCACGTAAAAACAAATCCGAAACCAGAAAACTACCCAAATAGCGCAGGCAGTCCCCTTTCATGGGCGGCTCCTGCGCCGGAAAAGAGGATATCATGGAAAAAAGAATTGACGGCAGAACAGCCCTTTACGCATTATTCGGAACCCCGGTGGGACATTCCGGCTCCCCCGCCATGTATAATTTCTGCTTCCAGCACGACGGCATCAACGCCGCCTACATGGCTTTCGATGTCAATGTGGACGACATGGAGCAGGTGATGAAAGCCGTGAAGCTTTTCAACGTCCGGGGCGGCAACTTCACCATGCCGGTGAAAAACATTGCCTCACAGCTCTGCGATGAGATCACCCCGGCCGCCAGGCTGGTAGGCGCCTGCAACGTATTTGTAAACAAGGACGGCAGGATCTGCGGCGATGTCACCGACGGCAAAGGCTTTATCAAAAATCTGCAGGTAAACGGCGTGGATGTTAAGGGGAAAAAGCTGGTAGTTTTAGGCTCAGGCGGCGCGGCGACTGCCGTACAGGTTTCCCTGGCTTTAGAGGGCGTATCCGAGCTTGCTATTTTCTGCAGGAACGACGAATTTTATCCCCGGGCCGAGGGCACGGCGAAAAAGCTGGCAACGGAATGCCCGGATGTGAAGGTAAGCGTTACCAGGCTGGACGAGAGCGCAAAACTGAAAGAAGCCGTAGACGGCTGCGACATCCTTGTCAACGCCACATCCGTAGGCATGAAGCCCATGGATGACATGACTTTAATCGACCCCGCATGGTTAAGAAAAGACCTGATCGTCGCGGATACCGTTTACAATCCGGAAAAAACAAAAATGATCCTGGATGCGGAGGCCGCAGGGTGCAAAGCCGCCATCGGCGGCAAGGGCATGCTGTTATGGCAGGGCGCCTTAAATTATGAGTTCTACACCGGCCGCCCAATGCCCGTAGAAGAATATCAGAAATACCAGGCAGAGCAGGCCGCCAAATAAGTTAAAACTGAGTATGAGGGAGCTGATAAAATGTATAAAAATATGAAAAAATACCTTCTCGGTATGATCTGCGTTTATATGTGCTATCTGACCCACGGCATCCAGGCCATTATCTTCACCCAGAACATGGCCCTGTTCGCCGCGAAATGGGGTTTTGACATGTCAACCGTAGGCTCCGCCGCCTATACGGCAGGCTCTGCGGCGGTAAGCTCCGCCGTGGCCTGGGTGGGCCTTGGAAAATTTTTAAGCGTCTGGATCGGCGGAGAAATCTCTGACCGTGTGGGACGTAAAAAACTGATGATCGGCGGCGCCATCCTCTATGTGATCTGCTTTGCCGGCCTGATGATGACCACCAGCGGCACCGTGGCAGGCGTGTTAGGGTTCCTGTCCGGCGTGGCCACCTCCGGCTTCTGGGACGGCGCCGGATATCCCGCCGTACAGGAAGCATATCCGAAGGCTCCGGGCGCGTCCCTGATCCTGATCAAATGCTTCGTATCCCTGTCCGGCATGGTCTACCCGCTGCTGGTGGTAGCCACCAATAACCTGACCGTAAACATTATGATTCCGCTGGTCATGTCAGTGGTCTGCGTGGTTCTGGCCGTGGCTGCGCCTTTTGTCTACGACGACCAGAAAAAAGAAGGTTCCGGTTCCGGGGACGGCGGCAATGCCGCTGCCGCTGAGATCGCAGCCGCGAAAGCCCGTATGAAACAGCCCTCCTCCATGTTTGTCAAATTCGTGGTTATGTTCTACGCATTCCTTTGCATGGGCGTTATGTACGGCGCGCAGCAATACATCAAACGGTTCGGCATCACCAACTGCGGCGTCAGCGAGCTGCAGGCCGCCGGCATGTCTACCATGTACACCTTAGGCTCCATCGCCGCCGTCCTGTTCTGGGCGGTTATGATGGCAAAGCTGAACTGGAATCCCATAAAGGTTATTCTGGTGGATTCCATTCTGACCGTAGTCGCCCTTTTAATGGTGCTGTTCATCCATCAGGTGGCTGTCATCTATATCGCCGTTATCCTCGTAGGCTTCGGCGCGGCAGGCGGCGCTTTGCAGACCGGCCTTGGCGTGGTACAGCTTTTCAACCCGGGGCCGAAAGGAAGAAACACGGGTATTTACTACACCTTTATGGGCATCGCCTCCTATCTGATCCCCGTGGTGGCTTCCAGGCTTACCATGGCGTCCGACGAGGCGACGGCCGTTTATACCCTGATGATCCTGATGGTTGTATTTGGCGTACTTGAGATTTTAAGCGCTTTGTTCCTGGCCGGACAGCATAAAAAGATTTTCGGCACAAACCCATTGGCACAGGAAAAGTAAACATTGCCCCGGCATACCGCCTGATTGATACCCGGCAAAACGCTCTGCTCGAATATCTGTCAGGCAATATGTCAGTACGATACGGCCATACATTCTTAATTAAAATGTATGGCTGTATTTTCTTATGTAAATGAGGAGGTGTAACCAATGAGTAATAAAACAGCAAACGAAGTCCCTTACATACCCTGCGGAATCTTTAAGCTCCGCCTGCCTTTTATCCACTACCGAATCGAGACCACGGAATTTATCCAGGGCCTGGTGCTGGGCGTAACCGCCCTGAGCGCGGTTCCCTATCTGGAAAATTATATGGGAATCCCTTATGAGCTGGCCTGGAGCGTGGTCATCCTGGACTGCCTGCTCTACATGCTCCACGGATTCCTGGGAGACCCGGTGGTACCCGGATGGATCACTCCTACTCTCCCGCTTACCATCGTTTTCCTGGAGGGCTTTGAAAAAGGGCCGGATCGGATTCAGGCAATGATCGCTCTGCAGATTATGGTGGGCGTCGTATTCATATTTATGGGCATCACCAGGCTGGCAGAAAAATTCGTTAATGCGGTTCCGCCCTCCATCAAAGGCGGCATTCTGCTGGCTGCGCCGGTAACGGTTATCGCCGGGCAGATCGGAGAAGGCGGAAACCTGCGCCTGTACCCTGCCGCTATCGTAGCCGGCGTCGGCCTGCTGCTCTTGATCAGTTTTTCCGATGAATACCAGAAAAGGAGGGCGAAAAACCGGCTCCTGGACATCGTTGCCAAATACGGAAACCTGTTTCCCTACCTGCTGGCTATGGTGGTAGGTATCCTGTTAGGCGAGCTGGATAAACCGGGTCTGGTGCTGGGTACCGTGGTCAAGATTCCCGAAATGGGCGCCATTCTGGACAGCATCAGTATTCTGGGCGTAGGGATTCCTCCCTTCTCCACCTTTACCCAGGCATTGCCCCTGGCTTTGGTCAGCTATATCATCGCTTTCGGAGATTTCATTACCTCCGAGACCCTTTTGCGGGAAGCCCAGGAATTTCGGAATGACGAGTACCTGGATTTCAACTCCAGCCGTTCCAATTTAGTATGCGGATTAAGAAACCTTCTCCTTGGGTTCTTCGCCCCCTTCCCGCCCCTGTGCGGCCCTTTATGGGTGGGGATGACCGTATCCGTATCCCAGCGGTACAGAGAGGGAAAAGAGGCGATGAAGTCCCTGATCGGCGGCATGGCTTCTTTCAGAATCGCCACTTTTGCAAGCGTCCTGCTGATTCCGGTGGTGGAATTTTTCCGCCCGATTTTCGGCGTCAGCTCCTCCATCACCCTGCTGTTCCAGGCCTTCGTCTGCGCCCGGATCGGCATGGCTTACTGCAAAACTGACCGGGATAAAATGATTGCCGGCGTGATGGCGGCCGTCCTGGCCACCCAGGGCACAGCCTGGGCCTCCGCATGGGCGCTGGGCGTAGGGTTCGCGCTGAACCTGTTTTTATCCAACTGGCATCCGTTCCGAAAAGAAAGCCAGGCAGTGCAGAATGGGCGGGAATAGAAAGAAGGCCAAATCCGAAGGTCTGATATGGAAAACCAGTACCGGAAAAAACAGGTAAAGAATCAGTGCTGATATTATCCGTTGACAGGCTCACATTAAAGTGGTAAAGTATCAGGGACATATAGGCAATTTGCGCCAGGCATTATCAAACATACACTTATTTTAAGAAGCGGAGGACATTAATTTGGACACAAGAATTTCCGGAAAGACAAGGCTTTTGGGGGTATTCGGAACGCCGATCAAGCACTCCGGCTCCCCCATTATGTATAATTTCTGTTTCAATTATTACGGCATCGACTGCGCCTATCTGGCCTTCGACTGCGACGAATCCCAGGTAAAGGATTCCCTGGCCGCCATGCGGCGGCTGAATATGCGGGGCGCCAATGTAACCATGCCCTGCAAGCAGGAGGTGGCCCGCAACATGGACAGGCTGTCCCCGGCGGCAAAATTCATCGGCGCGGTAAACACCATTGTCAATGACGGCGGCATACTCACAGGCCATATCACCGACGGCATGGGCGTGGTGCTGGATTTACAGGATCATGGCAAGTCGATTGTGGACAAAGACATCGTTTTGCTTGGCGCAGGCGGCGCAGCCACGGCCATTATGGTACAGTGCGCCCTGGACGGGGCAAAATCCGTGACTGTGTTCAACCGAAGCCGGGAAGGACTGGACAATGCCCAGGCCATCGGCGAAAATATGATGGCCGACGGCGTGAAATGCCAAATGGCCTATCATCCGCTGTCAGAGACAGAACGGATGCACAACTGCATCCGCGAAGCCGACGTGCTGATCAACGGCACCTCCGTGGGCATGCGCCCGATGCACGAGGGAAAATCGCTGGTAACAGACATGACCGCCTTCCATGAGGATCTGGTGGTTTATGACGTGATTTATAACCCCCTGGTTACAAAACTGATGAGCGACGCCCTGGCAAACGGCTGTAAAGAGGAAAACGTCATCGGCGGCAAAGGCATGCTGCTCTGGCAGGGAGCGGGGGCTTTCAAGCTGTATACCGGCCTGGATATGCCGGCGCAGGAGTTAAAGGCGTTTTTGGCGAAACGGGAGGAAGAAGGGGTAGAGCCGCTTGAGGATGTGGCGGAGAATATTGGGGAAAAATAGTAAGCTTGATTTATATGACCACAAACCTCAAAAATCATTGTGGGGCACTTCATTAAATCAGGACCACCCGTCAAACGGGTGGTCCTGATTTTGGCAATCCGGTAATTTCCCACATGAAATAACAGATGTGCCGCCATAATCGAAATTCTCTTATGCAGGTCTGACGGAATATACCATCCTTTCCCCACCCCTTCAAGCCAAATTTAAAAGGCCCTGAGCGTTCATAACACTCAAGGCCATCCCAAATCTGCAAACCTTCCGCACTCTCAGCATATCTGCTTTGCCCGACGTCTGCCGGATATATTATAGTGGAATCCCATATAAACGCAGGGCAGCATCGACCCGCCATCTCACTTCCTGCCGGTAATATCCCTCCACTTTCCGTCTCTCCTGGCCTTTTTCCCCCAGGGAAGCAGTCCGCGGCGAAGCAGGACGAAAAAGATTCCGCCGGCCGCCCCTGCGGTCACGGCTATCACAGTCAGAAC
>CAJTTU010000004.1:0-310 GCA_910579325.1 uncultured Lachnospiraceae bacterium
GTCTTCTCTTTTTGGGCATAGTAATCCGCCTTCTGGTGTTTCAGGTAGTTATAGTAGGCATTCGGGCAGAGCCCCAGCCGCCCCAACAGCCAGCGGATGCCGAATTCCTTATGGTGTTGTTCGATAAACCGATAAGCCTCTAATCGATTTCCTTTGCAAAGAATGCCGCTGCTTTTTTTAGGAAAAGATTCTCCTTGCGGAGTTCTTCGTTTTCTCGCTTGAGTTTTAGCAGTTCCTTCATGTTATCGTATTCTGCTTTTGCTTCAGGGCTTGTCTGGCATTCTTTGCTGAATTCGCCGCACCATTTGGA
>CAJTTU010000004.1:359-1199 GCA_910579325.1 uncultured Lachnospiraceae bacterium
CCGTACTCTGCGGTGATGCTTTTGTAGGTACGTCCTTCCTCCTCATGAAGACGGACAATCTTCTTTTTGAATTCGGGTGTGTAATTTTGCGGCATAATAAGTACCTCTTTCTTAATTATTTTTAGTATATCTTATTAGCCACTCCCGTTACAACTTTATTATAGCACTTCACAAAGACTGAAACTGGGAGATAGATTTATCCTCCGCCCCAGTGTGCTTCGTGATATGCTTGTCAGTAAAAATACTGCCCAGCGTATGCTTCATCCAGTACCCGAAATGGGAAATCTGGAACACCTTGGTCAGCGCGGTCATCAGAATTCCGGTTCCTACCAGAAGAACCAGCATGGGAATCCCCCAGACAAAATTGTTAACCGCTCCGTTAATGGTTTCAATCAAGCCAATCATACTCTTCACTCCTCTTTTTCGATAGTATGTACGCTCAAAATTTCTCAACACCCGCTTTTACAGCAGATTCTTCCGACCACAAAAGAAGATACCGCAAAACCCCGAAAGTACATGATTGCAAGCAATGGATAAACCCGAAACGTATGTCCTGTGATCATAGATTCTTATTCATGATATGAAAAGCAGCAGGAAAGCATCTTGTCTTACCTGCTGTAATCTGCATACTTATCAATTTCGTTCACTTTCATCATTGTCCGCATGGGAAGACACACAAAAAACGCCGCCCACCCCGTTGTAAGCATCCGAATTATCTGACGATTAAGATTCTATTATGTAATTAAAATTTTTCGGAATTTATCGATTTCTCCAAATTAAAGTATCATAATACAGCGCAAATGTCAAGAAAAACGAAAAAATTACATTAATAAGTTACTT
>CAJTTU010000004.1:1218-26634 GCA_910579325.1 uncultured Lachnospiraceae bacterium
ATAAAGCAAAATTTCCTGAAAACCTGTTTCAGCCACCATGGATAATCGATCGCTTTCACATTCTGAGGCGCGATCAGCCTGTAGCTGCAAAGCTCCTCCCCGTCCAGCGTATAAGTAATCCTGCCCACAGTTTCTCCCTGGGCGACAGGGGCGGTCAAAGCATCCGGAATCTGATAATTTACCTGCACCCGCTCCGTCTCCTTCAGCAAAATTTTATCCGCCCCTTCCCTTTCTATCATCTGTAGCGGAATCACAGCGGAATCACCGATCTGAGCAGTCTGGGCATTTCGGACGGGAATGGACGCAAAACGGTTGTAATCAATCAGGGAATCGTCAAGGGTATACAGCGAATAATTGTCGAAACCATAGTCCAATAATTTCCGACAATCCGACCATTTATAGGTTTTGTGAGGCGGCCAGCCGCTGGCCAGTAAGGCGACCACAAGCGTCTTTCCCTCTCTGCTTGCGGCGCCGATATAACAGTATCCGGCTTTTCCGGTAAAGCCGGTCTTTCCGGACAAAGCGCCGGTAAACATCGTCAGCAGCGCATTGTGATTATGGCAAGAGAAAGAACGATTTCCGAATAAGTCGGTAAAAGAATAATCCTGGGTCTGGGTAATCTGCAAAAACATTTCTTTCTGCGGCGATTCCATCACGCAGTAACGCATAATCCGGGCCAAATCCGCCGCCGTCGTAGAGTGGGATTTTTCAGTTGTTCCTTTTTTTGTCTCATCTCCCGCCTGAACCGCGTCCAGACCGTTCGGCGTAATAAACCAGGTGTCCTTACAGCCCAGGGAGGCTGCCTTTTCATTCATCAGCTTTGCGAAGTCCTCTACGTTTCCGCCTACATGTTCGGCAATCGCCACCGCGCTGTCATTATGGGATTCCAACATCAGGGAATGAAGGAGATCGCCCAGACGGTACTGCTCCCCATGCCGGATATTCAGCTGGACATCCGGCATGGAAGCGGCGTAAGCCGACACCTCCACGGTATCCTCCACATCCGCCCGCTCCAGCGCCAGAATACAGGTCATAATCTTCGTGGTGCTGGCCATGGGACGAATCTCATCCATATTTTTTCCATATAAAATACGCCCGGAATCTGCGTCCATCAGCACCGCGCTCTGGGCATACAGCTCGATTGACGGAACATCTGTTGTTTCCGATAATGTCGATGTCGTCCCTGCCGCCGCCTCAGATGCTGTCCCTGCTGTTGCTTCTGACGCTGTCCATAACGCTGTTTCAGATGCCGTCCCTGCAGTTGTTCCTGCCGCCGTCTCCCCTGTTATCTCAGTCACAGTCCCCGGCCCTGTTTCCGCATAAAGCCTTAAAACAGGACGCAGACAGAGCAAAGCGGCAGCCAGCAGACACAGAAACGATATCCTTCTCCTGTCTCCCCGCGCGCGTCCCCCCAGAGCTTTCACCATATGCCTCCAAAATTTTTCAAACAGGCTTCTGTTCAGCATATGTGAAATTGCCGCGAAATATGCCCTGGTGTTCTGTCTGGCTCATATCAGGCAAACAGAACACTGGTAAAACACTGAAGCAGACGTAAACTTACTGTCCCATCGCCCACATTTCCTTCTTCTGACCTACCAGCACGGCCAGCGTTTCCACGGCCTCTTTACGTTTGCGGTAATAAGTACGGCGGGGAACGGCAAAACCCTGATCGGCCAAAAGCTCCAGAATCTCGTCCGTACACTCAGGCTTTTTCGGCGAAAGGTAGGTGTAATATAAAATCCAGTAATACTGTTCTCCATAAGGGTGATAATTTCGAATCAGATCGACCAGACGGTCAATGCCGGAAAGATGTTCAGATAAGAATGAGATTTGATCCCACAGCTTTTGCTGTTCATGGTCCAAATAAGAGCCGGTTTCACAACAGACCGATCCGGCAGCCAGTTCCGGGGAACTTTTCCCCAAATCTTCCCCGAAGCCCGAAGCCCGGCATGTGAATACTTTTAACTGCCAGCTATAGGACCGGTAATATTTCAGAATCCTGAGCGTATACCGGTATAATGTGTCGGAAAGCGTGAGGGTATTGCCAAAACGAATCGCGTAATCAGACTGCATAAAAAATTCCTCCTGTATAGAAATGATCCCAAGAACCGAAACGAATGTCCGTTTCGGCAGACATGTCCACTTGAAAAAGAAAGGGCATTGCTCTATATATACCATTCTATGCAGGAGGATATTCAAATATGACACTAATATTTGCGAATTATATCACTTTTTTATCAAAAATCCTTTCCGACTCATTGATAACGGCTCTCCCCTGTGATCCTTTTCGACCCGTTTTCAGCATTCTCCGCCCATGATCATTTCCCCAGGTTCCCTTGTCCGCTCAATTCCGTTCATCCAGCGTATGATAGGGCTTATGGGTTCCCACATACTTATAAGCGGGACGGATAATCTTGCCGCCGTTGACCAGCTCCTCGATCCGGTGGGCGCTCCATCCGGAGATACGGGAGATGGCAAAAATCGGCGTAAACAATTCTTCCGGCAGCCCCAGCATGGTGTAGACAAATCCGCTGTAGAAGTCCACATTGGCGCAAAGTATCTTAAACAGATGCCGCTCGCTTGCGATCACCTCCTTGCCAAGCCGCTCCACCCGCTCATACAGGGCAAATTCTTCCTGACAGCCTTTCTCCGCCGACAACTTTTTCGCATACTCCTTTAAGATCAGGCATCGGGGATCTGATTTGGTATAAACGGCATGGCCAAGCCCGTAAATCAGCCCCGCCCCGTCAAAGGTATCCTTCCGGACAATTTTCCGCAGATAATCCCGCAGCGCCTCTTCATCCTCCCAGTCCGCCACATGAGCTTTGATATCCGCGAACATATGCTGTACCTTCAGGTTCGCGCCGCCGTGCTTGAAGCCCTTTAAAGAACCCAAAGACGCCGCCACCGCCGAATAGGTATCCGTACCTGTGGAGGACACCACATGGGTGGTAAAGGTTGAGTTATTGCCGCCGCCGTGATCCGCGTGAAGCACCAGCGCCACATCCAGCACCTTCGCTTCCAGCTCTGTGTACTGTCCGTCAGGCCGCAAAAGGCGCAGAATATTTTCCGCAGTGGACAGCTCCGGCTTGGGATGACGGATCACCAGGCTTTTATCCAGATGGTAATGTCTGTAAGCCTGATAGCCATACACGGAAATCAACGGAAACTGGGCAATCAGATGCAGCGACTGGTTCAGCACATGCTTGATGGAAATATCATTTGGATTTTCATCATAGGAATACAGGGTCAGCACACTTTTCTGGAGCACGTTCATCATGTCAGAGCTGGGAACCTTCATAATAATATCACGCACAAAGGTATCCGGCAGCTCCCGCCAGTTTCCGAGAATATCCAGAAACTCCTGCAGCTGGCGTTCATTTGGCAGCTCGCCGAACAATAACAGGTAGGTCGTCTCCTCGAAACCGAACTTCCGGTCACGGAATCCGCCCACCAGGTCTCTCACCCGGTAGCCCTGATAGTAAAGACTGCCCTCGTCAGGCATCTTTTTGCCGTCCACAAATTTGTAGCCGAGCACATCGGAGATCTCTGTCAGTCCGGTAAGGACGCCGTTTCCGTTGGAATCACGCAGTCCTCTTTTGACATCGTACTCCGTATATAGATTCAGATTGATCCTGCCGGATTTCATACAGTAATCCACCAGCTGGTTAAAACGCTTTTCAAACTCTACGTTGTCATAATTATGCATAGGAACGCTCCCTCTATTGTTTTGCCCGCCAGGGGATAAATTTCGACAGGCACATTTATTATAGCATTCCGCCGCAACTTTTTGGATACACAAATGTATAAAAAAATTAAGAAATTGTAAGAGATTTTTAGAGAATATTTATGTTATAATATGGAAGAACATAACAATGGCTCCGCGCAAAACGGCATAAACAGCCGCCGGAATACAGGGCCGAAGGGAATGATATCGTATAATCATTCAGTTCATTGAATATATGAGAACAGGCAGAGAGATAAGGGGCACGGATGACAAACGAGTATTATGAGAATCAGGAAAACCAGGAAAACAGCGGTCAAAATGCAATCAGAAGAACTGTCGGTAGTAATGAAATCAGGATCTCTGACGACAGCGATGAAAACAGAGAATATCACAAATCAGACGAAAACACCTCTCGCCAGACAGACAGCGAACGCAGTATCATAAACGACGCGCACGGCGCAGCGGGCGCCAGACATACGCCGGACAGCACAGGAAAGACAGCGAACCGCATTTTTGTAAACGACTTTTCACGAAACGGTCTTCCAAAAGACGAGATCCGCAGAAGACGAATCCGCCGCAGAAATCAGGATATGGCGATCCGGATCGCGCTAATCTTTTTCACCGGTTTTTTATGCGGCAGTCTGTTCACCGGCCTATTTTTAAGACCGCAGGCGATACCGGCCGCCGCCGTGGCAGATAACCCTGAGGAGAATCCCGCCGCCTATGACGAGACCGCCGAACCTGAGACGCCGGACGCCGATCAGCCGCCCCTGGGCGTCGTCGTAATCGATGCCGGGCATGGCGGAAAAGACCCGGGCTGCATGGAGTCGTCGGTCTGGGAATCGGAACTCAACCTGCAGATGGCGCTGAAGCTCCAGGAAAAACTGGAAGCGAAAGGCGTACAGGTTCTGATGACCCGCACGGACGACGAAGTCACCTTAAGCCTGGCGGAACGGGCGGAGCTCGCCAACGATCACAAAGCGGACGTCTTTGTCAGCATCCACCAGAATTCTTATACAAGCCCCCAGATCAGCGGCATTGAATTTTTTTATAAAGAAGGCGAACCGGGAAGCGAAGTCCTGGCCGGACTGTTTGAGGAAAACATTCAGTCTGACGGTTCGATCAGCAACCGGGGAATCAAAGCCAGCGGCGATTTAAAAGTGCTGCGCCTGTCAAAGGGTCCCGCCGTTCTGATCGAGTCAGGCTATCTGACCAATCCGGCGGAGGAAAAGAATCTTCTGTCAGACAGCTATCAGGATAAACTGATGGGATACATAGCCGACGGAATTATAGAATTTCTGGAACAGGAGGCGCAGCGGGAAGCATAGCATACGGCCATCTGAATCCGATCCCCCATATAGAATCATTTCGTGCATAAATATACATTTTCCATATTTATGCCAGTTATATGACATTGGTTCTGTATGGGGGATATTTGCGCTCAGTTATTAATCCCTGAGCCATTGAAATTTTGACGAAATTTGATCCAATCCGACAAAATGTGCCACCGGCACATTTTGCCGGATACTTCGTAATAAAAAACAGTCTTCTTTTCATTCAGAAGACTGTTTCTCGTCGGGGCGACAGGATTCGAACCTGCGACCTCCCGGTCCCTAACCGGACGCTCTACCAAACTGAGCCACGC
Source organism: uncultured Lachnospiraceae bacterium (assembly GCA_910579325.1). GTDB lineage: Bacteria > Bacillota > Clostridia > Lachnospirales > Lachnospiraceae > Paralachnospira_A. The sequence continues at coordinate 6,591 of CAJTTU010000004.1, forward strand.
TCCGATATTCGCCGGCTGTTATCTCAGCCAGCGAAATACATTGTATCATTAACTTAACGGTTTGTCAACGGTTTTTTTAATGTTTCGGCAAATTTTTCAAGTGCTCTCAGGCGATCTTTTCTTTTGCCACTTCCGCCAGCTTTGTAAATCCTGCAGCGTCGTTCACAGCCAGCTCAGCCAGCATCTTTCTGTTCATCTCCACGCCGGCCAGCTTTAAGCCGTACATAAATCTGCTGTAGGACAGCCCGTTCATTCTTGCCGCCGCGTTGATCCTGGCGATCCACAGTCTTCTGAACTGTCTCTTTCTCTGTTTTCTGCCGGCATAGGATGAAGCCAGCGCCCGCATCACAGACTGCTTTGCCACCCTGTACTGTTTGGATCTTGCGCCTCTATAGCCCTTCGCAAGCTTTAATACTTTATTATGTCTTCTTTTCGCGTTCATTCCGCCTTTTACTCTTGCCATTACAGTCTTCCTCCTTTATTCTATCCTGAGCAAATTATAAATAAGGTAAAATCTTCTTCATTACCTTTGCGTTGGTTGCGTCGGCAATGGTTGCTTTACGCAGGTTTCTCTTTCTCTTGGTAGACTTTTTGGTCAAGATATGGCTCTTGTAAGCTTTCATTCTCTTTAATTTACCTGTTCCGGTCTTTTTAAAACGCTTCGCGGCTGCTCTGCTGGTTTTCATTTTTGGCATAATGTGTGTCCTCCTTTATTGAATGTATCCTTTTTCTCTAACGTTTCGCCGTCAGAAACATGACCAGACTTCTGCCTTCTACTTTAGACGGCTTATCTACCACAGCGATATCCTGCAAAGATTCGGCGAAATCATCCAGGATATGTTTTGAATTGGCCATATGACTCATCTCTCGTCCGCGGAAACGCAGCGTTACTTTTACCTTGTCCCCTTTTGTCAGGAACTTTCTGGCTGCGCTGATCTTGGTATTCAGATCGTTTTCCTCAATGTTGGGAGACAGACGAACTTCTTTGATCTCAATGGTTTTCTGCTTTTTGCGGGCCTCTTTTTCTTTTCTGGCCTGCTCATAACGGAACTTGCCGTAGTCGATGATCTTGCATACCGGCGGCTTCGCGTTCGGCGCGATCTTCACCAGATCCAGCTCAGCCTCGATCGCCATCTTTAAAGCTTCCTTCGCGGACATAATTCCCAGCTGTTCTCCATTGGAACCAACCAGACGAATTTCCTTGTCTCTAATTTGTTCGTTAATCATTAAATCGCTAATTGTTGTGCACCCCCATATCATCCGGACAACCGTGGTATTTTTATTGTCGCATAAAAAAAGCGGATAGAAAACTATCCACCGCACTCTTAATCATCCTGTATCGACAGCCGGTTTTCAGCATACCAATACATTTCATTAAGAAGCATAACCCGAGTCACTGTCTGTGCTGAGGTGAGAGTGGATACTCTTCTTCTGATTGCTTCGCAACGTCAATATCATAGCATCTCTGACACATGCTGTCAAGAGGGTTATAAAAAATCACATAAAAAAATCGCGCTAACAGGGCGTATCCCTGAAAAGAGTGAGCCTGCATATTCGTACAGCGCTCACTCTCTTGACTGTCCGGACCGGACTTACGCAGTTCTGTGTTCTGCTATTTTTTTAATCCGGTTTAATTTCTTATTTTTATCCTTTACACCCGGTATGCAAACTCACCGTTCTTCTCATTAATCCCATAGAAATCCGCGAACGTCAGCCGGAAAATCTTATCCTTCTTTGCGCTCAGATCAATGTCGTTTTTGATCAGGTACAGGTACAGCCCTTCGTTGGAGATATCTCCCAGAGACAGATATCCGGTCAGCTTTCCGTCCGTGATCACGGCCTTTTTATATTCACCGGCCGTCTTATGGACCAGAACCTCAGCCCCTTCCGTCAGATCCAGCCGTCCGGCGGACAGCATGGTAACGCCGAAGAAATTGCTGGTGTTCTTAAAAGGATAAGGCTTTTCGTAAACCTCCTCCACGCCCGCCATATTCCATGCGGCCGCCTTGCCCTGGGCCATGGCGTCGGGCCATACGCCGGACAGGCCGGTGCAGTCTCCCGCCGCATAGACGTCCGGCACGGAGGTGCGCAGATGATCGTCCACCTGAATTGCCCGCTCCGCAGCGATGCCGCTGTCCAGAGCGATCTGAATCCTGGGACGGACGCCTGCCGCCATAATGATAAAGTCGCAGGGCACATGGTCGCCGGTAGACAGAATCACTTCCGTGATATTGCCATCTCCGTCCACTACCGCGTCGCTGGCGCCGATGCCCAACAGGAACTTGCACCCGTGATCTTCAAAGGCTTTCTGATAAACCGAAGCAGCATACTCGTCGGTCTGCAAAGGCATCACCCGGGGCGCCATCTCGGCGATGGTAACGTCGGCCCCCCGCTCGCACAGGGCGGAAGCCGCATCCAGGCCCACCAGGCCGGAGCCCACGATAAACACCCGTTTTCCTCTTGCGAAAGCCTCGTCGATTTTCAGCGCGTCGCTTAAATCCCGGAAACCGAACACATTGGGCGCTTCCCGGAAATGAGGGATGGGAGGAATGAAGAAACCTGCTCCCGTAGCGATCAGAAGCTTGTCGTAAGGAGCCGAATACTCCCCATAGCAGACTTTCTTCCCCTCAACATCGATTTGATCCACCGTCTGGCAGGCGATATGGGTGATATCGTTTTTCTCAAAAAAGTCCGCATCCACGAAATTGATGCCCTGGGCATCCCGTTCATGCCCCAGATATTTGTGAAGCATACAGCGGGAATGTACTTTCTCGTCGGTGGAAATCACGGTGATCGTATCCTTCGGGCGGACATCACGAAGCACCTGGGCGGCGCTGATACCGGCGGCGCCGGCTCCTATGATCACAAATCTCTCCATACTCACACCTCCCTCACTTCGATGGCCTGCTTGGGACAGGCCCGTACACAGGCGGGTCCTTCCTCCAGATGGGCACAGAAATCGCATTTGATAATCCGCTTCCGGTCAGGGGAAATGGCAGGCACGCCATAGCGGCAGCTCATCACGCACATATAGCAGGCCGCGCACTTTTCCTTGTCATATTCCACCAGGCCGTTTTCCATGTTTTTCTTAAGCGCCCCGCTCATGCAGGCGCCCGCGCAGTCGGGAACGTCGCAGTGACGGCAGAAGATGGGCGCATAGCCTCCCTTTCCGTCAGCGACAATGAAATTGCGGGACTGGTTGGCCGGATCGGTCAGATCCAGCGTATACAGCCCTTTTCCTCCGTCCTGCCGGTGGGATTCCATACAAGCCAGGGTACAGTTTTTACACCCGTCGCATTTCGCGGGGTCGATAAAAATTCGTTTCATCTTGGCAGATCCCCCTCTCTGTCGTCAAATATTCAAAGCCTTCCGCTTCTCCTCGATAATCGCTTCCAGCTGATTGGCGGCGGACTTGCCGTCAGGGTCCACGATCACGCGGCCGCCGGTCAGACCTACCATATCTTCGGTCAGCACCTTGGTCACAACGCCGCTGCCGGTGATGAAAGGCGGTACACCAAGATGCAGGGGCAGTCCCAGAGCCAGAGCGAACGCGCCGTCAGCCAGCGCCTGCTCCTCCAGCCACTGTGCGGCCGAGAGCACCAGAGGCAGCTGAGGCAGATCGACGCCCAGTTCCTCCGCAATCTCCGTCGCCACGATCTCCAGACGGCCGATGGCCAGACAGGGACCGAAATTCAGTACGGGCGGAATGCCCAGCTGCTTACAGACAGCCTTTAAGTTAGGACCGGCAAGCTCGGCGGCTTCGGGCGTCATCAGGCCGATATTTTCCAGTCCGCCTGAGGAACAGCCGGCAGTGAGCACCAGGATATCCTTGGCGATCAGCTCCTTGGTCAGCTCGGCCGTCAGCGTATCATGGCCGTATGCCACGCTGGAGCAGCCTACCACGCCGGCCAGACCCTTGATCTTGCCCGCTACAATCAGATCGATCAGCGGCTTCCAGCTGTCGCCCAGGAACGCTTTCAGGCTTCCCTCGCTGACGCCGGTCAGGGTATTCTTATTGCCGTGGTCGGTGAACAGCTTCATGGGCACATTGCCCCGGCGGGCCTTATATGCCGCAACGATCTCGTCGATGATCCGGTCGCCGTCAGCCTGACGGGTCTCGTAATGAAAAGGAATGTACTCGGCATTGGCTTTCTTCGCCACTACGTCCAGACAGATCTGCTTGATCTTTAACTCGTCGCAGATCGGCTCGATGCCGGGCAGGGTACAGTTAAACTCACTGAGCACCGCGTCGATGGCGCCGCAGGAAAGGACTGCCTCGGAAATATAGTTATTGCCTGCATGGCCGTCAAAGATTTCCGTATAATGGGCGCCTCTTAACTGCAGATCCTGTCCTACGCAGGTACAGCCCACCAGCTTAAAGCCCTTGGCTCCGGCAGCTTTCGCCTTGGCCACTACGTCCTCATCCAGCAGACGGTCCTGGATGTATGTAAACAGAGAGTGCTGATGGCCGGTGATCAGGATATTAATATAGTCGGGGTCGATGACGTTCATGCCTACGGGAGCCGTACGGATCTCGGGATCGCCCAGCACCACGTCGTTTAACAGGTTGGTCAGCTGCAGACCGTACAGTCCGGTGGAAATACCCAGACGCAGGCAGGAAACCAGCATCTCAACCGGGTCGGAATTTAAGTTGGTGGATGTCTTTACCACATTGTTGAATACTTCGCCCTTTGCGCCGCCGGGCATGATGCCAAGCTCCTTCCACCGCTTTACGCGGGGCGCGTAGGCCAGCTTCTCTACCAGCTCCATAGGTTCGTATTCGGGACGGTACAAGTCGGACAGAACCGCATCCGCCACTTTCACGCACAGATCATATTTGTCCTCGCCGGTTACGCCGAAAATCTCCGCCAGACGGTTCAGCGCCTTTTCGCTGCGGATCTTGTCTTTGTGCAGGCCGGTGTTTTTCAGCTGTCTTGCCGTGTTCTCCACCACATGAATGTAGCATCCGGAGCCGGCCGCTACGGCCCGCAGGAAATTCCGGGCTACGATGGTGTCCGCATTTGCGCCGCAGATGCCCCTGGGGGACTTGGGAGTAATCCGGCAGGGTCCGTTGGCACAGAGACGGCAGCAGACGCCCTGCAGGCCAAAACCGCATTTGGTGGACTGGCCTTCCACTCTGTGGTGGGCAGTCTCCAGGGGGAGCTGGCGGATATATTCCTCCATCGGTTTATCCGCACTGGCACAGGTATTGCGACTGAGGCAATCGGTACAAGTGTTCATAATGATATTCCTCCTCCATAAAAGATTGTTCTGAAATGGTTTACGACGCTGTAAATTCCGCGAAAACAAAATTGAATTGATTCCTTTCGCCAAAATTCAGCCTGAAACTACACGTCTATCTTAACATAAAGGCGACAATGGCGCAAGAACTTCTCCACTTGCGCGTTTTATGCTATAATATGGAGGACGGCGGCTTGTTTTTACGGAAAAATCAGGCAGGCGCCGCCAGTTTTTTGATCAAATAAACCGGAGGCAGTATTGATATGGCAGAAAAAAAAATAGAAGAAAGATTGAGAAAACAACTGGACTTTATTCTGGAAATTGACAAAGAAAAAAACATTTTCCGGCAGACCCATCTGTCCGGTCACGGCAGAAATGAAAATGACGCCGAGCACGCCTGGCATATGGCGATCATGGCTTATCTGCTGCGGGAATACGCCAATGAAACGGTGGATATCGCCAGGGTGATGCTGATGTGCCTGATCCACGATATCGTGGAGATTGAAGCTGGGGATACCTACGCTTACGACACGGAAAATCTGAAAACTCAGAAGGCCAGGGAGGAGGCCGCGAAGGAAAAGATTTATTCCCTTCTGCCCGAGGACCAGAAACAGGAGCTGACTGCACTGTTCGACGAATTTGAGGACAATCAGACCGCCGAGGCAAAATTCGCCCACGCCATGGATAATTTACAGCCGCTTCTGCTGAATGACAGCAACGACGGCGGCGACTGGAGAGCGCATCAGGTTACTGCCGAGCAGGTGTACGGGCGGCAGAGGAAAACAAGGCAGGGGTCGGAGGTATTGTTTGATGTAACGGATGGTATTATCAAAAAACATATTAAAAAAGGAAATCTGAAAGAATCCGACAAAACGCGCCGGTGACGGGTTTGGCTGGATACTCCGTAATAAATAATCCGCTGCCATGGGGTTCTTTGCTCATGGCAGCGGATCTGTAATTACGCCGTATGTATGGCTTTATCTCTTTGATGTTTGTATAAAATCTCGTGTACTCTTTCTACTTCATTTAATATCATTTCATCCGTACTCTTCAAATCCACAACGTACATTATCAGCTGATGTTTTAAGTTGTGTACATCGTAATCAATCTTTTCTACTTTCTCTTCAAGTGTATCAAATCGCTTCTCAAATGTATCGAATTTTTTCTCAAATGTATCAAATTTTTTCTCAAGTGTATCCAGCTTTTTTAATTCTGCAAGTATCAGATCAAACTTTTCGCCGTCCGTCATGCGATCCCCCCCTTCCTGATCTCTTTGCGGCAAAAATGTTTTGCTTTTCCAGTATAGCATGCCCGCCTGCGAAAGTCCAGTGTAAAAGCCGCCAAAAATCGTCAAAATCGTCAAAAATCTTCACCGCAAAAAACCTCACGCTGCCTTTACGTCCTGCCTTTTAAGCATCCGGATTCCCATATAGCTGAACAGACTGACAAAAACTGCGCAGGACAGGGCGAACTGAACAAGCTGTGAACTTAATACATCGTCATATTTATTGGCGTTCATCCCCAGCATCATCAGCGAATAGGGCCAGAACAGGCCGAAACCGCCGTTGGATAAAAGCAGCCCTCCGATGGAGCCTGCCAGTCCGATGCCTACCGGCAGGGCGAAGCTGCGGATCTTCATAGAAAGAACCAGCTGCAATGATGCCGCCGCCATACCGCCGCAGGCGCCCCGGATCAGCCAGAACAGCATGTTAATTGGCGGCAGCCCCGGCAGTCCGGCGTATTTCCCGCACAGAAAATACAAAAACCAAGTCCATAGCTGGGTTAAAAACGTCATCTTGAATACCTGAACCAGCTTGGGCAAAAAAATGCACTCCACCGGAACCGGCGCAGTCATACAATGGTTCCAGTTATAGTTCAGATGCTCCAGCCGCCACAGATACGAACAGTAGATTCCAATCAGCGGCCCGTAGAAAAAATTTGAATAAAATAATGTATGCTGGGTCCACAGACTGTACCATTCCGATTGCAGAACTTCCCGGTTCATCATATAATTTCCCGTTCCCATAATGGCCGGGAGCACAGGAACGATCAGAAAAAACAGCCAGACCATGGAATGTCTTATTTTTATTTTCTCCGCCCTGACACAACGAAGCAGCGCCAACTCTCCCATCTTTAGAACTCCTTCCTCAAAAACAATTTTTTTCCACCCAGGTACAGCGCCGCCGCCAGCAAAAGGACAAAAATCAAAAATCCATAATCCATTGGTCTTTCATACAGCGTTATGATTTTGGTATCTTGATCCCAGTCCATGTTGACGCTGCGCAGCACGCCGTAATACCCCCAGACGACCAGCCTCTGAATCTGTGACGGCAGGAAGTTAGAAAACAATCCGCCAAATGCCCCCAGCAGTCCGGCGGCCAGCGGAATGATCTGATTCTCATAATACATGGACAAAATCTGCTGAATCAGATAAACCGCCAGACTCACCGAGAATACGCTGACCCCGAACCAGACCATATGATCTGCCGGCAGTTTCTGTCCAAAATGAAACATTCGGGACAGCGCCGTCAGGAAAATGATCTGTGCTGCCGCGATTGCCATACAGTAAATGGCCCCCAGCAGAAATTTGCACCGGTAAATGGCATCCTTTGTCTCCAGCGTCTCCAAAAGCTTCCAGGTTCCGCCCTTATGCTCCGTATCCCAGATCCGGCTGGCCGCAACGGCCAGAACCACCGGTAAAAAGATGGAATTCATTACGCCAAACTCCACAAATCCATAGTAAAATCCCTGGGACAGCTCCATTCCTTCCGCCCTGGAAAAAATCCAGAAGCACCAGAGCAGCTCCATACCCATCACACCGGCAATGCTCAGCCAGATTTTTCGGTACCTGGTCTTAGCCAGCTCCGCCCACATTTCTCTCATTGATATGCACCTCCTAATTTAGTTCCGCAACTTCCCTCCCATTCCCCTGGATCTGGAAGGATTTCCAGCCGCATGCTGCGTCTGTAAATCCTTCCGGGGCTTGTACGGTCCGTTGCTGTTTTAAGTTCCGCAACTTCCTTTTTTATAAACTTGATCGGTTCCCGGTCAGCCCCAGGAAGATTTCTTCCAGGTTTTTCTGCCGTTCTTCCACTCTGATCACGCCTACGCCGCCGGACACCAGACGGGACACGCAGCCGGCGATGCGGGAATCCGGCATTTCCGGCAGCAGCAGTCCTTCTTCCGACGTTTCGTAAACGATTCCTTTCTCCGACAGGATCTGCTCCGCCAGTCCCTGATTCATGGTTCGGATATAGATTTTCTTCCGGCTGTGCTCGTGGAGGGCTTCCAGACGATCCTGGAAAATCAGCTTTCCCTGATCGATGATGCCCACCTGGTCCGCCATCTGGTCGATCTCTCCCAACAGATGGCTGGATACCAGCACAGTCATTCCATATTGCTCAGGCAGGCTGATAATCAGCTCCCGGATTTCCTGGATTCCTGCCGGGTCTAAGCCGTTAGTAGGTTCGTCCAGCAGAAGCAGTTTCGGCCGCCCCAGCAAAGCGCAGGCCAGTCCCAGCCGCTGTTTCATGCCCAGAGAGTAATGGCTGACCTTTTTATGCTGCTGATTTTCCAGCCGGACGACGGCCAGCACATGACCGATCTCTTTTTCCGGAATATTTTTCAGTGTGCAGATGATCTGCAGATTTTCTTTTCCGGACAGATGTCCATAGTAAGCGGGCGATTCGATCAGAGAACCGGTATTTTTCAGGATCGCCAGCCGGTTCCGGCTGTTCATCTCCGCCCCCAGCACCTTCACCCTCCCTTCCGTGGGCTTCACAAGCCCCAGAATCATTTTCATTGTCGTGCTTTTCCCCGCGCCGTTCGGCCCCAGAAACCCGTAAACGCAGCCCGTCGGAACCGACAGTTCCAGACGACTCACCGACAATCTCTGACCGTAACGCTTTGTCAAACCTTTTGTTTCAATCATTGTCTCCATAAAAATAAACCTCCTATTACAGTTCCGTAACTCCCCTTCCGGGGCTTGTACGGTCCGTTACTGTTTTGAGTTTCGCTACTCTCCCCTTCTCTTCCCCTATCCTATCAGCGCCGCCTTACACGCCGGTTACGCCAGCCTTACTTTTACCTTAATTTACCGAAAACAGGGATGCAAAACAGAAGAAAATCATGTATACTTTCCATAATGTATTTTCTCTGAGAGAAACCGAAAAATCAGACAAATATTTTTCTGTTTTTTGATGACAGTTTTGACTTTGCATACAAGGAGTTTACCGAAATGACTGACCTTTATGACAGCCGCATATTGATTATAGACGATCACCTGCAGCTGCGGCGCATGGTGACAAGGATTCTGGCGCAGGAGGGCTTTGTCTGCTTAGAGACTGCGTCCTGCTGCCGGGAGGCCGCCGAAAAACTGAAAACCTTCCGGCCTGACCTCCTTCTACTTGACGTGATGCTGCCGGACGGGGATGGCTTTGCTTTTATGAAAGAATTGCGGGAATGGTCCAATATCCCGGTTTTATTCCTTTCCGCCAAGGACGAGGATCAAAGCCGCTTAACCGGGCTTGGGCTGGGCGCCGACGACTATATCGCCAAGCCTTTTCTGCCGGAGGAACTGCTCCTGAGGCTGACCGGTGTGCTGAAACGGACCTATTTTCCCCTGTCCGCCGCCAAAGCCGTCGGCAATATACTGACACTTGGAAACAAAAGGGTGGATTTTGAGAGCGGACTGGTGGAATGGGACGGCGGCAGCGTCTCCCTGACCGCCAAAGAGCTGGGCATATTAAAAAAGCTTGCTGAAAACAGAGGAAAAATCGTCACCTTTGACAGCCTGTGCCAGTCGGTCTGGGGCGACGATTATTTCGGCTATGAAAATACCCTGATGGTACACATTCGAAGGCTCAGGGCAAAAATTGAGGAAGCCCCTTCCCATCCGGTATGGTTGTTGACAGCAAGAGGACTGGGATACCGGCTGGCAAATGAATAAACGTTCTGTCTTACGCGACGATATACGGTTCCGATTTTTAAATACACCGAACAATCGCATAAGCAAATTATCAACAACAATATTTGTTTAAATCGCATGTGACACAACTAACGCATCAGAAACGAGGCACCGATGAAAAGCTTACTGCGCATCATCCGCCGCTATGTGTTTGCGGCGTTTTTCATCATTATACTGATTTTATTTCTGGATATCGCCGCCTACATTGCCATGTTTTTCGGACTGGGAGACGACATTTACGGTAACAGGAGCAATCTAATTACTATTTCTGAAGAATTGACTGAAACGGACGGACAATTTTCTCTTTCTCCCGAAGGGGAATCCCTTCTGGTTTCCCACTATGCCTGGGGAATGCTGCTGGATGTAAACGGAAACGCGATCTGGACCTGGAATCTGCCGGAGGAAATCCCCGCCTCCTTCACGGTGCCGGAAGCGGCCTCCTTCAGCCGGTGGTACCTGCATGACTATCCGGTCTATGTGTGGCAGCACGACCGGGGACTGCTGGTACTGGCCCGCCCGAAGGGAAGCTTCTGGAAACTGAACATAAACCGGCCCCAACAGCTTATAGAGCGGCTGCCGGCCTACGGCCTGCTGATCCTGACCATAGATTTGTTACTGATTTTTTCGGTGGCCGCACTGGCAGGCGGGCGGTTATACAAGGCCCTCCGCCCGATTGTAAACGGCATACGGGATCTGGAAAAAAAAGATCAGGTTCATCTGCCGGAAACAGGAATGCTGTCGGAGCTGTCCGTGTCTTTAAATAAAACATCTGCATTACTGGCTGAGCAGGCGGAAAAGCTTGCACAGCGGGATCATGCCCGGGCCGCCTGGATCAGCGGCGTCTCCCACGACATCCGCACGCCCTTATCTCTGATTATTGGATACGCCAAAGAGCTGGAGGATCTGGAGGACCTGCCGGAAGCTTCCAGAACCTCCGCCCGGATCATCAAGGAACAGAGCCTGTGCATCCGCCAGCTGATCGAGGATCTGAATCTGACCTCAAAACTGGAATACCAGTCCTGTCCTCTGCGAATCACCACCTTCTACCCCGCCGCCCTGCTGCGGCAGACAGCTGCGGATTTTATGAATCAAAATCCGGATGGTCCCTGGGAGATCCAGGTGACATGCAGCCCGGCATTTTCCTCCGCTCAGATCGATGCGGATGCCGGGTTAATCGCCCGGGTGTTCCGAAACCTGATCGGCAACAGCATCCGGCATAACCCGGAGGGCTGCTCCATTCGAATCATAGCGTCCCTGACCCAATCCGGAGGCCAGTGTTCCATCCTGTTTATGGACGACGGCGCGGGCATTCCCCGCCGGGTGCTGCGGGTTCTGGAATATGACGCCGGCCATCCGGGCGAAACGCTTTGGAACACTCCGGCCGCCTCCCTGCAAAACCAGAATACCTCCGGGGAAAATCAGAGTATTTCTCAAGAAAATCAGCCCCATGTCATGGGACTGAAAATCGTACAACAGATTGTAAAAGCCCATGGCGGCAGCGTTGAATTTTTCCCGGAATACTCGACACAGACCCCTTCCCCGGACGCTTCCGCTGCAGGATGCCGCATAGCGGTCCTCCTTCCGGTCAGCTAAAACGCATTTGAACATTACTCTTTTTAAAACGCGCTCCGGCGTTCTGTCACGCCAGACCCATACATTAATTTTCCCTCCGAAAAACAGCCCGCAGGCTGATCCCTCCTTCCCGGACCGAAACCTGAATGCTGCTTTCCCCGGAATCCGTTTCCCCTTCCCAGCCTGCGAACACATAGCCCGGCGCGGGCCTGGCCTCCAGTTCCACCGGATAATCGGTATAATATATGCCGCTCCACGAACCGGAAGACAGATCCGGCTCAATTGTGTTCAGCAAAATCGTTCCCCCCGCCGGATCATTAACGGACAGCGTCACCTGTTCCAATAACCCGGACAGGCCAAATTCTTCTCCCAGATAAGCCGTGATATATCCGGCTCTGTTTTTATAAAATTCCTCATAATATTCCCTGTCCCAGTCGATCCGTACCCCGCCGCCGGACGCCTGCAGGTCCCGGTCATATTCCTCAATTTTACCCTTCACCGTCTCATAACTGAAATTCGAATTGGCCAGATCCATAAAGGTCAGAACAAATTGTCTGCAGAAATCCGGATTCTTTTTCAATGCCTGAAAAATCGACTGCCGGTTCACCGGCAACTCCACAAATCTCGGCTGCAGGCTGAAAGAATTTTTTTCCTGCTGCGTATCGATTCCCCAATATACATGATCATTCCATCCCGCCGCATCCAGATCGTACAGCGCCCATCTCCATCTTGCGTCCTCATATTCTCCAAACCCCTTATCTCTGGAACGCCACATAATCACATTTCCCGATTCTGAAAAATCCATATTGTCCATATAGACATTCGCGCATATAAAATCAATGTAGCTTTGCAGATCCACCAGACTGCCAAATGCTTCATAAGCAGACTGATCAGCCAGATCATGCGTACTCAAAAAATCATCGATTTCCCGGCGCAGCGCCAGATCCTCCTCTGTTCCTTCTCCTATGCCTCCCTGGTTATTGACCACGATATTACTTCTGTCAATCCCGTACCGCTCCTCAAAATAGCAGGCATCATATTTCTCCAGCAGGCTGGTATTGTACCAGAATTCCCCGTTCAGAAAGACAGACACGCAGCGGTAACCCTGGGTGGCGATGTCTCTGTCGCGCGCCAGCGTCTGACAGAAGGTGTTGGCGTGTCCCTGACGCAGCGTCAGCTTATGGCTGGAAACGCCTGAAAAAATTTCCCCGTCAAAGCTGTCGCTGCCCCCATATTCCTTTCTTGCGTATAAATTAAAGTTTTTCATCGGATCTTCCCGGTTGGAAGCCCCCGTTACGCGCAGGCCTGCGTTCTGGGCAAAAGTCAGCTCTTCTGAAAAGTATTCCAAAAAAACCGCCGCCTCATAGTCCCGGCCATGCTGATTGTAATTTCGCGCCGGTTCCTCCCCCGCCTGTCCGTTCAGATACCAGGCATCATATTCTCTGCCCGTCACATAGAGCCCATCTTCCCCCCACATCAGCGCAGGATCCGCCACCAGAGAGATTACCGTACTCTGCCGGTAGCTGTCCATATTCACAAAATAAGTGGCGGTCACCGGCTCGCTGGCACTTCCGTCACCGCTCACCGCAACGGCCCGCAGAATATAAGCTTTGCCCACCGGAGCATTCCCCGGCTCATAATTCAACCAGTCCCTTACCACATTCCGTACAGAACGGTACACATTTTCTTCCATGCTCCGATCATAAACAGGAATCGGACCTGTGTAAGAAAAAGAATCCGCCGCAGGCACACTCCCGTCTGTCGTATAGTAAACAACCGTTCCCGGCTCCGAACTGATTTCCAGTTCAAAGGGTTCCGTATAAAATCCGCTTTTATGGGACAGCACAGGCTGAGCGACCTGATGGAATCCCGCAGCGTTGGTCATTTCCGGCGTGCAGGTAAGTGGCTCCCACTCCGAAGCGCCGTCTTTCTGACGGGCATAGGAAAAACCAGGGGACAAAACGGGCGTTTCCACCTTGTCCAACACATTTCCGACAGAATCCGACAAAAGGACAGACTCGCCCTTTTCCGCATTCAGGGCAAAGGCGCCGGACTGCTCCAGTACCACCAGCACATAACCGCCGGCCGGAACCTCGCAGGCGGAAAGCTCTGTTTTTTTCAGCACATTTTCATTGTCGGAAAGATAAATGTGATCCAGCTCACAGGCCAGGCAGCCTTTGTTATAAAGTTCCACATAATCCGATATTTCCCTGCCGTCGCCCAGTAAGATCCGCTGACTGCCGGCGTACACCTCATTGATAACGATATGGCTGAAACCGCTCATGGAAACGGCAGCGCTGCCTATAGCCGCCAGGCTGATTCCGGATAATGACAGAAACAGAAAGACTTTACACCGCACCGACAGCGGCCTTCCCTCTTTCTCCCCAAAAATCACGGATAACATCCGCCGCAGCCCAAACCCCAGCGCCACTCCCATAGCCGTACAGACCAGAAACGAAAAGGGAAGATCGCCCATATCCTGATAGCTGAAATGAAAACGGCGGATCTCCTCTGCCGTCCGAACAAAATTCCATCGTTTCACAAACAGACGATGAATCAGACAATAAAAGGCAAAATTCAATCCACAGGCAACAGCCGGAAGCAAACGGACCAAAAGGCCGCTCTTCTCTGACGCCTCTTTCGTTCCTCTCTGGAAATCATACAGAAACGCCAGCGTCAGAAACCCTGGCCAGACACGAAGCAATATCATACAGCCCAACAGGGCAAATCCCAGAAACAATTTCATCATTCTAACCCGCTATTACCATTCCGCAACTTTCGCCGGCTATGCTGTAATCCGGTTTGTTGCTGCTTTTTATGTATCATTTAACACTGTCTATCCTATGCGCTCATTGTAGTCCACTATTTGATAAATGTCAAATCCAACAAAACGCGGAACCCGACGCCCCTTGACAAATCAGCGGGATTTCCTTTACTATAATGATAATTCCAACCGTAATCCTGTTACAGTGAGCGTAATTCAAATGGGCATAAATGTGTCATGTCTATATAAAAACATCTACGAATATTAAAAAAGAAGAGGATTCCCATGCAAAACCACAAAAGCATCGAACAACTATGGATACTGGAACACTGTTCTTCCCACACCAGGCAGCAATTCGCGAAGCTGGGCAGGATCACCGCCTATCCCAAAAACCACCACTGCCTCCGGGCCAGGGAAAAAAATGCCAATATCTTCTTTATATTAAGCGGCAAGGTACATATCTACAACCTGACCAAAAACGGCAATAAAAAGGTGCTGTTCATCCTGGGAAAAAACCATATCGCCAACGGGAACCTCACCGACCACTATAACACCACCTTCTGCGAGACGATGGAGCCATGCCAGATGTACGTGATCCGCCGGGAGCATCTGCTGTCGCTGATGGAACAGGATTTCCAGCTGACCAAGGCGCTGCTCCACTATCAGGAGCGGAAACTGTGGCGGCTGGAGCACCAGCTAAAAAACACGGTGGGCAGCATTTACCTGGAACGAAAACTTGCCGCCAAGCTGTGGAAGCTGGCCAGGGATTTCGGCATCCCAACAGAGAAGGGCATCCTGATCGACATCGACTTAAGCATCACCTTTCTGGCCGACCTTTTGGGCGTCCCCAGGGAAAATGCCTCAAGAGCCTGCAAAAAGCTGACGGACTACCGGCTGATCACAATAGAAAAGAAAAAGATTTATATTCTGGATGCCGAAAGGATGGCCGCATTCTATAAAGACGGCGTTCTGGAAACACTGTAACCTATAAGATCAGTTGTCTCCACCCCCACAGTAAATGGCCGGGGCCTGCCGAAAGCTTTTGAATCCTTTCGCGGTAATACACAAAAAATACATAAATATTTCTGGTTCCGTGATAATCGTCACGGAATCTTTTTTTCCCTTTTGTTATCCTTTTTGTTAATAAAATAACATGAGAGACCATGAAAGGAGAAGACCTATGGGATACCAAATACCAAAAAAAACGGCTGACACCATTTTCAGCCAGCTCCAGGCAGACTATGAGATCTTTGCCCCCAGGCTGTTTGCCGGCGACGGATGCTTTTCCGATACGGATATCATCCAGTATGACAAGGTCAATTCACTGGACGGAATCGAATTTGACCGCCGGTCAGACTATTCTTTTAAAGAATCCCTGTTTGCCATCAATGAAACCCTGTTCTATTTCACCGAAAACGAAACGGCCGTTCCCTCCTGCACGGACAAGAAACTGCTGATTTTCCTGAAAAGCTGCGACCTCCACGCCCTGAAGCGGCTGGACGCCATTTACCTGGAAAACGGCCCAGAGGATTTCTATTACAAGCGGCTGCGGGAAAAAGCCAGCTTCGTGCTGATGGGCTGCGGCGAAACCTGCGATACCGGCTTCTGCGCCAGCATGGGAACCAACCGTTCCGACAATTATGATTTATATCTGAAATATAACGGGGAGAACGTCTGGATTGATTGCCCTTCGGAAGCGCTTCTCCTGGCTCTGAAAAAAGCTGGTCTGGACGAAGGCGGCGCTTCCGCCTGCGAGGTAACGCCGGAATACGTAACGGAAAACAAAGAATCGGTGACGCTGCCCAAAAACCTTTCCGTGGAAAGCTTTGACAACCCCTTATGGGAGGCTTACGGCAGCCGCTGCATCGGCTGCGGACGGTGCAACTTCGTCTGTCCCACCTGCACCTGCTTCACCATGCAGGACATCCACTACCGGGACAATGAAAACGTGGGCGAGCGCCGCAGAGTCTGGGCCTCCTGCCAGGTGGACGGCTATACCGATATCGCAGGCGGCGGCTCCTTCCGCAAAACCCAGGGCGAACGGCTGCGGTTCAAGGTCATGCATAAAATCTATGACTTCGAAAAACGGTTCGGCTATCCCATGTGCGTAGGCTGCGGCCGCTGCGACGCCGTCTGCCCGGAATACATATCCTATGCCAACCTGGTCAACAAATTAGCAGAGGAGGACGAGAAATGATGAAGAACGAATATATTCCTTTCCCTTCCCAGGTAAAAGAAATCATCCGCCATACGGAGATCGAATACACCTTCCGCATGGGATTTACCGGCGACGTAAAGCCCGGCCAGTTTTTTGAGGTTTCCATCCCCAAATACGGCGAAGCGCCCATCTCCGTCAGCGGAATCGGCCCAGACACCGTTGACCTGACCATCCGGAAGGTGGGGAAAGTAACCAATCAGATTTTTGAAAATTTCGAGGGAAATACCCTTCCTTTACGGGGGCCTTACGGCAATGGATTTGACATTGAACATTATAAGGGCAAAGAGCTTTTTATTATCGCAGGCGGCACCGGACTTTCTCCGGTGAAGGGCATCGTAGACTATTTTTCCAATCATCCCGGCGAGGCGAAAGACACCACGCTGATCGCCGGCTTCAAATCCCCCGACGATATCCTGTTCAAGCAGGATTTTGAACAATGGGAGAAAAATATCAAGGTAATCAGAACCGTGGACAACGCGCCTGAGGGTTATCAGGGGCTGACCGGCATGGTAACGAAATATATCCCCGAGCTGCCGGTAAAAGATCCGGACAACGCCGTATTCATCATTGTCGGCCCGCCCGTTATGATGAAGTTTACCGTCATCGAGGTACAGAAACGGGGCATCCGGGATCAGAATATCTGGATCTCCTACGAACGGAAAATGTGCTGCGGCCTGGGCAAATGCGGTCACTGCAAAATGGATTCCACATATATCTGCCTGGACGGGCCGGTGTTTAACTATGCGGAAGGTAAGAATCTGATCGATTAGGAGGTGGAAATATGGGATTGGATATCAATACAAAAAAAGCGAAGAAAAACGCGTTCAGAATCAGCAAGGAAAGAGGCATCGGCGCTTCCCGTATCCGCGTTCCCGGCGGCTATCTGAAAGCTGAGATTCTGGGAATGGTACAGGAGATCGCAGAAAAATACGGAAACGGCATCGTCCATCTGACCACCCGCCAGGGCTTCGAGGTGGAAGGAATCCGCCTGGAGGATATGGACGCCATCAACGAGATGCTCCAGCCGATCATTGAGCTTTTAGACATCAACCAGCCGGAAAAAGGCGCAGGATACTCCTCTTCCGGCACAAGAAACATTACCGCCTGCATCGGCAACAATGTCTGCCCTTTTGCCAACTATAACACGGCAGACTTTGCGAAACGGGTGGAAAAAGAGATTTTCCCCAACGACCTGCATTTCAAGGTGGCTTTCACCGGCTGCCCCAACGACTGCGGCAAGGTGCGTCTCCATGATTTCGGCATCGTGGGTATGACCATGCCCCGGTACGACCCCAGCCGCTGCGTCAGCTGCCAGGCCTGTATCAAGGGCTGCAAGGGATTGTCCGTGGACGCGCTGCGGATGGAAAATTATAAAATTATCCGGGACGAGGAAAAATGCGTGGGCTGCGGCGTCTGCATCACCAAATGTCCCACCCGGGCATTTACCAGGAGCAAACAGAAATATTACAGACTGACGCTGATGGGCCGTACCGGAAAGAAAAATCCCAGGCTGGGCGAGGATTTCCTGATCTGGGCCGATGAGGACAGCATCGTAAAGATCATCCTGAACACCTACCGGTTCGTAAAAGAATACATTGACACCAGCGCACCCGGCGGCAAAGAGCATATCGGCTATATTATTGACCGGGTAGGATTTGAAGAGTATAAGAAATGGGCGCTGGAAGGCGTAGAGCTGCTGCCGGAGACCAAAGTAAAAGAATGCGTTTACTGGAGCGGGATTCATTTCGACCGGTAAACAGCCATTTACATAGACCTTTTATCACACAGCGCCGCTGCGGTTTGATCAGCGGCGCTGTTTCGGCCAAGCAAACACCCTACAGGACTGCATCTTCATCGATCTGCTCAGGAATTCTGCCGGTCTCTTCTCCCCTCCATTGTCTGACGGACGATATCCTCCATGATCTCATAGGTGATCTGCCCGCTGACATAGCCGAACACATTTCCCTCTCTGTCAATCATAAAAGTGGTTGGAAAAGAATAAATACCATAGCTTTCAAACAACTCCCATTCCGTATCCATCAAAACCGGATACGTGTACCCGTTTTCCTCCAGAAACGCAATAATCTCCTCCTCCGTTTTTTCCTGCCCCATCAGCGGCGCCGCCACGCCCAGCACCACCAGTTCTTCCTCCGTTTCGCCCTGGTAAGCTTCATACAGTCTCTGTATATCCGGCAGCTCCGCCTTGCAGGGAGGGCACCAGGTCGCCCAGAAATTCAGGAAAATTGTTTTTCCTTCATACTCTGACAGGCTGTGAGTAGTTCCATACTGATCCTTTAACGTAAAATCCGGCGCCGCCACGGAAGCGTATTCCTCAGAAGCCGTTTCTTTGTCCGCATCTGATTCCGGGACGTATGCGGTCTCCTGACTGTCATTTTTCACCATACCGTCCGTGTCCTTCTCCTGTTTCCCTGCGCCTGCCACAGTCTCCGTTCCCTGTCCGGTACCGACCACAGCATCTGTCTCCTGCCCGGCATCTGCCACGCCCTCCGTCCTTTGTCCTGCATCCGTCTGCCGGGGCAGAGAAACCTGGGACAAATACCCCGTAACTGCGTTCATTTTTCCGGTAAACATCAGCAGTCCCATAAAAATCATCAGAAGCCCGCCGATTTTTACCGTATACCGGGCCACATTCCCGTGCTTCTTCATAAAGCCCAGAAGTCCGGTGGCAAACATCCCTGTCGCCAGAAAAGGCAGGACAAACCCCAGCGTATAGACGCCAATCAGCCCCATGCCCGCCAGCCTGGTTCCGGCGGAAGCCGCCATAAGAAGAACGGAAGCCAGCGCCGGCCCCACGCAGGGCGTCCAGGCGAAGCTGAAGGTAAATCCCATCAGAAAAGCGGCCAGAGGAGACATGGCCAATCTGTCCAGACGAAACGGAAGCCGTCTCTCCCTTTCCAGCAGGGCAGAGCTTCCGAATACGCCCATCTGATACAGGCCAAACAGGATAATCAGGATTCCTCCCACCCTGGCAAACAACATCTGATTTGATTTCAGAAAAACACCGGCCGCCGACACGCCCAGCCCCAGCGTCACAAAAGCCGCGCTGATTCCCAGCACAAAAAACAGGGTGTGCAGCATCACTTTGCTCCGCTTATAATAAAACTTTCCGTCCTCCCATTTTCCTGTCCCGCCGGAAAGATAACCGATATACAATGGCAAAAGCGGCAGCACACAGGGCGAGAAAAAGCTGAGAAAGCCCTGTAAAAACACTGTCAGCACCGGCACGCTTACCTCTAACGAAAATCCCATCCGCATCCTCCTG
>CAJTTU010000004.1:26657-60807 GCA_910579325.1 uncultured Lachnospiraceae bacterium
CACTTTTATATATTCTCGGAATCCCACCAAAGCAAACATTGGGATACCTCGAATGCACATTCTTTTTATGAAACATTACTTTATATAATGCTTTTTTCCTGAAAAGCATCAATCACAGCAGCACAAAATGATTCCGTTCAAATTCCAGTATCCCCTCGTCCCGCATCCTGCACAGCTCGTTGGACATGGCGCTCCGGTCTACGGAGAGGAAATCCGCCAGCTGCTGCCGGTTAAAAGGAATATCAAAGGAAGGACGCCCTTCCCTGAGAGACTGCTCCGATAAGTAGGACAGCAGCTTTTCCCGGGTCGTACGCTGGGACATATGCTCCAACTTCTGGGTCAGCATCTTGTTCTTCAGCGCCAGCACCGAAAGCAGGTTCTGAATCAGCTTTCCGTGAAACTGACAGGCGGAGGAACAGGTGGTCAGCACCCGTTTTACGTCGAGAAACAGCACCTGGCTGTTTTTTACCGCCACCGCATTGTTCAGCATCTCGCCGGCCTCCAGGCATGCATAGGTTTCTCCGAATACCTCCCCAGCCGAAATCTCATTTAATATGCTGAGATTCCCCCAGTAATCCTCTTTCCGGATATGAACGGCCCCTTCCAGCAGCAGGGCCACGGCGGTAATCCGCTCCCCTTTCCGGAACACACAGTCCCCTTTTTGATAGCTCCGCTGATATGCGCCCAGACAGGACAGCATGGAGACGGCCTCATGCTCCCCGATCCCCTTAAACAGCTTTGATTGCTCCACCACTTTCAAATATTTTTCCAAAACAATCTCCTTTGTTGGAAATACAACAGACTTGTTTGATTTATTATATTATAATGGGTCCATGAAGTCAAGGCGGCAATAAACAGAAGGGGAATGGGGCATTCCAATACACCGGTCTGTTGTCTGCCTAAAACAACGCAACCATAAAATAAGGGGGAATCACAATCATGATCAGAAAAATCATCCAGATAGACGAATCAAAATGCAACGGCTGCGGCGCATGTGCCGAAGCCTGCCACGAAGGGGCTATCGGCATGGTAAACGGAAAAGCAAAGCTGCTCCGCGACGACTACTGCGACGGGCTGGGCGACTGCCTGCCGGCCTGTCCCATGGATGCCATCGCCTTTGTGGAGCGGGAGGCCGCTCCCTATGACGAAGCGGCTGTGCTGGCGGCAAAGGCACAGAAGAAACAGTCCGCATCCGGCGGCTGTCCCGGCAGCAAGGCGAAACTGCTTCGTCCCACCGGCGATACGGATAACAGCCAGCTTTCCGCAACGGCAGCCCCGGTCAGCAGCCAGCTTACCCAGTGGCCGGCCCAAATCAAGCTGATGCCTGTCACCGCTCCCTACTACAACGGCGCCGACCTGCTGATCGCCGCGGACTGTACGGCCTATGCCTACGGAAATTTCCACAACGAATTTATGAAAAACCGTATCACCGTCATCGGATGCCCGAAACTGGACAGCGTGGACTATACGGAAAAGCTGACCGCCATCCTGCAGGCAAACGATATCAAAAGCGTCACCCTTGCCCGCATGGAGGTTCCCTGCTGCGGCGGGCTGGAACGGGCGGCAAAAGAAGCCGTCCGGGCCAGCGGAAAAAGCATCCCTTTCCGGACAGTTGTGATTTCGACAGACGGACGGGTAATTTAAACCAGTATTTTTCATTCCGATTACGAAATGTAAAATAAAATTTCAAACTATATCCGCCAGTCCCAAGGCGGATGCAGCATTTAAGGAGGATTAATATCAATGTCAAAGGAAATGTTTTGCTTCCAGTGTGAGCAGACCGCCGGATGCACCGGCTGTACCGGCAAGGCGGGCGTGTGCGGAAAAAGCGCTGGCACGGCAAAATTACAGGATCAGCTGACTGGGGAACTGATCGGCCTGGCCAAAGCCGCAAAAGGCGCGGCTCCCACCGCCGACACCCACCTCACCATGATGGCCGGCATGTTCGCCACCGTCACCAATGT
Source organism: uncultured Lachnospiraceae bacterium (assembly GCA_910579325.1). Lineage (GTDB taxonomy): Bacteria > Bacillota > Clostridia > Lachnospirales > Lachnospiraceae > Paralachnospira_A. The sequence continues at coordinate 28,622 of CAJTTU010000004.1, forward strand.
GAATTTCAACGACGTAACTGTCAAAGAGCAGATCGAACAGGTGAAAAAAGCACAGGAAGCGCTGGTTTCCCGGGGCGGCGCTTCCACCGGCGCATATGATATGGAACAGCTGTGGAATGCCGACGAGGATATCCGCTCCCTGAAATCCCTGATCCTGTTCGGCCTGCGGGGCATGGCCGCCTATGCCTATCACGCCATGATTCTGGGCTATGCCGACGACGAAGTCAACGCTTTCTTATATGAAGGTTTAGCCGCTGTAGGCGAAGACTGGGGCATGGACCAGCTGCTTCCCGTTGTCTTAAAGGTAGGCGAAGTAAACCTGAAATGCATGGCCCTTCTGGATCATGCCAGCACCGAATCCTACGGCCATCCCGCTCCCACCACCGTGCCGCTCAAGGTGGAAAAAGGACCCTTTATCGTGATCAGCGGCCATGACCTGAAAGACCTGGAGCTGCTTTTAGAGCAGACCAGGGACAAAGGCATCAACATCTACACCAACGGCGAAATGCTGCCCGCCCATGCTTACCCTAAATTCAAAGAATATCCCCATCTGAAGGGCAACTTCGGAACCGCATGGTTCAGACAGCAAAAAGAGCTGGCCGACATCCCCGCGCCCATCGTCTATACCACCAACTGCCTGATGCCCTTAAAGGACAGCTATGCGGACCGGGTATTCACGGTGGAAGCCGTTTCATGGCCAGGCGCGGTTCATATCGGTGAGGATAAGGACTTTACCCCTGTGATCAATAAAGCTCTGGAACTGGGCGGATACAAAGAAGACCAGGAATTTACCGGCATCAACGGCGGCGCAACCGTCACCACCGGTTTTGGCCGGAACGCGGTCATGTCCTTGGCTGACACCGTGATTTCCGCCGTAAAGGAGGGGGCTTTAAAACACATTTTCCTGGTAGCAGGCTGTGACGGCGCGCGCCAGAGCCGCAACTACTACACCGACTTTGTAAAACAGACCCCTGCCAACACGGCTGTCCTGACACTGGCCTGCGGCAAATACCGCTTCAACGACCTTGACTTAGGCGCCATCGGCGGCCTGCCCCGGATTATGGATATGGGGCAGTGCAACGACGCTTACAGCGCCATCATGGTAGCCGTAGCCCTGGCCGAAGCCTTTAACTGCGGCGTCAACGACCTGCCGCTGACCCTGGTGCTCTCCTGGTTCGAGCAGAAAGCCGTCTGCATCCTGCTGACCCTGCTGCATCTGGGTATTAAAAATATTTACCTGGGGCCTACACTGCCAGCATTCGTTTCGCCGAATGTACTGGACTTCCTGGTAAAGAATTATGATATCCATCCGGTCAGCACACCGGAAGAGGATCTGAAGAAGATTCTGGGATAAGATAATTCCAACAAAACGCGTCATCGCAAAGCATACCCTTGGGTACCGGCACGTTTTGCCGAATACTTCGTATTAAGAATCCTGCGGAACGTTTTATATCATAGAAAAGGGAATCCTATAATATCCAAAATCCCTGCGGAAATCAAAGGTTAATGGAGCCTTGATTTCCGGCAGGGATTTTTAGTTGCTTTCCCGCATCCTTTTCAAATTTTCCGGTATCTTTTGTTTTTCAACCAACCCAATACTCCGTGGCCGCAATCCATCTCGCCCCATGTCCCGGCCGGTAAAAACAGTCCGCATCCCGGTTCCATCCGTCCACCAGACGGATATATTTACCGCCGCAGGCATACTCCCGCCAGCCGACAGCCAGCGCCCAGTGCCGTTCCGTCAGGTTCGCCATCAGCAAAACGGCACAGGGATGCCCTTTCTCCACAGTCCTTTTCAGAGCCGCGAAATTTTTCACCTTTCGCGTATACAGCCGATATCCTCTTGCCTCAAAGTAACGTTTCCCACCGCCCGCGATCGTAATCCTCGGACCGTTTCCCACTATTTTATGTACCGCCCCGAAAGTTTCCCTTTCTCTTTTTTCCGTTCTTTCACTTCCTCCGCTCTTCTCGCCGCTTCCCCGGTCTTCTCCTGTCAGCCCTGTACAGCCCTTATCGGCGAAATACAGCGCCAGGTTCGTCACCGCCACCGCTCCGCAGTGATTGACCGCCAGATCGGAAACATCGGAAGTAACCGCCCAGCGGATTCCATCACAGGAAAGCTCTCCGGAATCGTAAACGCCATCCGGCATATCGCTGATATCAATAAAACCATACCGTTTATCCCCTGCCATGCTTCCTCTCCTCTGAAATCCCCTCGGATGCGCTGCCGGCGCATTGTAACAAATATCCCATACGCGGGCAGAGAAACTTCTCCTGCCCGCTCTGCCGCCCTGTCTGCCATTCCGGCGGCAGTCTTCACAGGACGATATATTCTGAAATACAAAACAGGGCAGCAATACGGCTCCTTCCCATTGCTGCCCTGCGCTTATTTACCTGTCTTATTCATTACTGCTTCCTGTTATAATAGGAAGCAGTCCTTTCCAAACTGCCTCTTAAGCCACTACGGTCACATGAGAGTGTGCATCCAGAAATTCTTCCCACTCGGCATAGTGTCCTGTATATTCTACGGTCAGCGGCTGGCTCAGATCCAGGCTCAGTACGCCCAGAATCGACTTTGCGTCAATAATCATCCGGTTGTAGTACACATCAACTTCAAAGTCACACTTATTTGCCATCGTCACAAAAGCTTTGGCATCCTCGATGCCGTTCAACATAATCTGTCTTTTCTGCATAATAATCTCCCTCTTTCATCATTGATTGGAATACAGCCCTGCCATTTCTTTCACACTGACAACCATCGGGGCATTAATACAGCGAATAACCGCCAAAAATCCGGCCATTCCATTTGTGGCTATGAGCACGAAACCCTCTGTATCTCGGGTCCTTATGTGTCATACATGAAAAACAAGTCAGCGAGCATTCAAATTTGCCAGCTACTTTTTATTGAAAAGAACTATATCACAAGACAAATTCTTTGTCAATTGGTTTTTTCACGAAAAAAGGGGATTTTTATCCAATTTTTACAAATTTGCCAAATACTTTTTTGATTTTTTATCCTGTTTCGTTTTTTTGACGAAAGACAATTTACTTTCATTTTCGGTGATATCCGCGCAGGGAAACATGCCCGTTTCGTCAGGAACGTTATCCGATCCTGCCCTCATCGATATATTTCGCCAGCTCTTTCGCGAAATAAGTGAGGTAAATGCCGCAGCCGGCCCGGAATGTGCTGACCGCCATCTCGCAGATAATCCGGGCCTCGTCGATATAACCCATCCTGGCCGCAGCCTTTACCATAGCGTACTCGCCGCTGACGCTGTAGGCCGCCACCGGCACATCCACCAGATCCGCCACTTCCCGGATCACATCCAGATAGGACAGCGCCGGTTTTACCATGATGATATCGGCGCCTTCCTCAATATCCAGCACCGCTTCCTTCAATCCCTCTTTCCGGTTGTGAAAATCCATCTGATAGGATTTCCGGTCGCCGAAGGAAGGAGCGGAACCGGCCGCTTCCCGGAACGGACCGTAAAAAGCTGAGGCGTACTTTACCGCATAGGACATAATCGGCGTTTCCGTAAATCCGTTTTCATCCAATGCCTGGCGCATCCCCATAATCCGGCCGTCCATCATATCGGATGGCGCCACCATGTCCGCGCCGGCCTGCACATGGGAGACCGCCGTCTTCGCCAGCAGCTCCACCGTGGGATCATTGTCCACATAATCCCCTTTTAACAGGCCGCAGTGTCCATGAGAGGTGTACTCGCACAGGCACACATCCGTAATGTAGTACAGGTTGGGAAACTGCCGTTTCGCCTCCCTGAGCGCTCTCTGGACAATACCGTCCTGCGCGTAAGCCTGACTGCCGCAGGCATCTTTCTTGGCGGGAATGCCAAACAGCATCACGCTGGACACGCCTGCCTGAGACAGCTTTTCCAGCTCGTAGGACATTTTGTCCACGCTGTACTGGTACTGCCCTTCCATAGAAGGAATTTCCTGCTGAATACCCTCTCCGTCCATTACAAACATCGGGTAGATCAGAGAAGCCTTATCCACTCTGGTCTCCCGTACCATTTTCCGCAAAGTTTCCGTTGTCCTCAGCCTTCTTGGCCTGATTTTCATATCCATCGCTTTTATCCTCCGATTATAGTTCCGCAACTCCGCGCCCTTTTTCATCGGCTGCGGTGCAGCTCCTCCACTTTTCTGATCACATCGTCCATCGTCGCCTTTCTGGCCATCCAGGTTTTCATCCCATAGCTGTCCGCCGCCGCTTTCGTCTGTTTTCCGATGCAGACCGCATTGACCAAACCATAGTCCATACCCTTCGTCGCTTCGGCAAATCCTCTGACCGTGGAAGCGCTGGTAAATACGGCGTAGTCAATATTTCCTTTCTCAAACTCCGCCCGTTCCTGAATCAGATGAGAGGTTTCATATAACGTATCATAGACAGGCACATCGTCGATTTCCACATCCCTGCCCGCAAAAGCATCGATCAGCTCCCGGGTGCCCATAGCCGCCCGGGGAATCAGGAGCCGCTCGCCGCCCTGACACTGTGCCGCCACGGCCTGCCCCAGCGACTGGCCGTCGAAAACCTCCGGCATACAGTCGGCAAACAGCCCCCGTTCTTCCAGCGCCTTTTTCGTTCCCTGGCCGATCACGCCGATTTTTATCCCGTATAAGTTCCTGATATCAACGCCATATTCTTTCAGTCTGTCAAAAAACACTTTGACGCCCACCTGACTGGTAAATAAAAGCCACTGGTACCGCCCCAGATCCCGGCAGCATTCCTCCAAAGCCCGGTTATCCTGAATCGCCTCCGTGCGGATAGCCGGCAGCTCCACCACCTCGGCTCCCTTTTCCCGCAACTTCTGAGACATGACGGAAGCCAGCTCTCTGGGCCTAGTCACCAGCACCCGGCAGCCAAACAGCGACAATTTTTCATACCAGGCAAAATTCTCTGCCAGACTGCACACCTTACCCACCACGATAATGGCAGGGGTTTCTATTTTCGCCGCGTCCGAAGCCGCTTTCAATGTGCTGACCGTGGCCACTACCCGCTTCTGTCTGGCCGTGGTTCCTTTCTGCAGTACCGCCGCCGGCATATCCGGATCCATACCGCCCTTTTGCAGTCCGTCACAGATATCCGCCATGGCGGTGATACCCATCAGAAACACCAACGTCCCTTTCGTCCGCACCAGCGCCTCAAAATCGATGTCGTATTCCTGTCCCTTTCTCTTATGCCCCGTAATAATATGAAGCGACGACGTAAAATCCCTGTGGGTCACCGGAATCCCGTTATAAGCGGGAACCGACAGCGGAGACGTCACGCCGGGCACAACCTCATAGGGAATGCCATGCTCCGTCAGAAGCTCCAGCTCCTCGCCGCCTCTGCCGAACATAAAGGGATCTCCCCCTTTCAGCCGCACCACCCGTTTTCCCGCCCGGGCTTCTTCAAGCAGTACCTGATTGATCTGCCACTGAGGCATCGTGTGATTTCCGGCCCGCTTTCCCACATCGATCAATTTCACGCCGGCCGGCACCATGGACAGAACTCCATGCCCCACCAGGGCGTCATAAACCACCACCTCTGCCCGCTCCAGCACCTGTTTTCCTTTTAACGTAAATAATCCGGCATCGGAAGGGCCCGCTCCTACCAGCCATACTTTTCCTGTACTCATTCTGATCTCCTGTCTTCCGTATTCATCGTTTTCCTGCCAGATAATCCGTTCTCAGCTTCTCCGCCAGATCCGCTCCCATCTTTTCCGCCGTTTCCTCATCTGCCTCTGCCCATGTTTCTCCCGTCAGCCAGCCCTTTGTGGCCTCGTCATAATACAGCCCTCTTAAATGAAGCTTACCGTCTTCCACCTTCGCGTGAGCCGCCACCGGCGAACTGCAGCCGCCTTCCAGCTTCCGCACAAAAGCTCTCTCGCACAGGGCGCACAGAGTCCCTTCCCGGTCCTGAAAGGAATCCAGAAAGCCGTAATCCTCCCCTGCCCGGCCCTGCACCGCCAGAATGCCCTGGCCTGCGGCGGGAATGATTTCTTCCGGCTCAAAATACCGGCTGATCCTGTGTTCAAGCCCCAGCCGTTTCACACCGGCCGCCGCCAGAAGGGTGGCGCCGTACTCTCCCGAATCCAGTTTGTTCAGTCTGGTCTGCACATTTCCCCGGATCAGTTTGAACCGGGCCTGGGGATACAGCTTTCCAAACTGCAGCATTCTGCGCAGGCTGGAACAGCCTACCGGTTTTGAAAAATCTGGTTCTTTTGTCCCGGCCGGCAAAATCAGGACGTCTCTGGGGTCTTCCCTCTTGGAGAAAGCCACGATCGGCAGTCCTTCCGGAACCTCCATGGGCATGTCTTTCAGACTATGTACCGACATATCGCTGCGCCCGTCTATCAGCGCCTTATCCAGTTCCTTGACGAACAGCCCTTTCCCGCCTACCTTGTCCAGACTCCTGTCCAGAATGATATCTCCGGTGGTTTTCATCGTCACCAGCTCCAGCTGAAGCTTCGGGCGGCGGGCTTTGATATGGTCCAGCACCATCTGAGACTGCACCACCGCCAGCTTACTCTCCCGGCTCCCGATCCGCCAGACGGCATCTTTCTTCTTTTTTGCCCTCTGGCCCTCAGTACAAATTTCACTCATCTTGTTTCATCCTTTTCTTAAATTTTATTTTTTCACGGAATTTAAGCCGGATTTTTTCCTTTTCTTCTCTTTTTCGTCTCTATCATAGCATAAAACGGAAGAAAAGAACAGATGCTTTCCTGTATTCTGAAAAGACCGTTCTAAAAGGGGACTCCGCATCCGGAATCCCCTTTATATAAAGAAACGATACTATAAAATTTCTTGCGTTTTTTCCTATTTAGCTTTCTTTGCCTGAATCGCCATCCTCTTTTCTTTCGTCAGGTTCATCCACAGAAGCGTCGCAATCAGTCCGATCACGGCCAGCCCCGCCAGTATTCCGAAAAACACTTTATAACCTGCCGCGCCGGCCCAGCGGTCCAGACATAATCCGGCCACCATCGGCGCGAAAAATTCCACGCTGTATCCCAGAGGCGTAACGATCGCCGTCGCCGTTCCCGTAATTTCCAGCGGATAGTCCCCTTCTTCCATAATGGCAAAATGCATGGACTGGCATGCGTACATGGAAGCATAGATAGCCGCGATAAAAATCAGCAGCATCCAGATCAGAGACGGATTTCCCGGCGTCAGAATCACGCCCAGCGTTCCTACAATCATCACCACATAAGAAATGGCGCAGATTCTGGAAGAACCAAACTTATCTGCGGCAAACCCTGCCACAAAACAGCCCACCGGCCGGACATACTGTGAAAAATATCCCATCGCCGCGCCGATCACCGCCGTTGCGCCGAATACAGCCGTCGTGTAAGGCGTAATATAGAAATAACTGCAGCACATGGCATAAGAGCAGAAGATAATGATTGCCTGCAGCCATGTGGTGGGAAGCTTCAATACTTTTTTCAGCACCGGCACGTCGATCAGCGGCTTTTTCTCTGTTTTTTCTTCTGTCTCAGTCTCTTTGTACATACAGAACACAAGAACGCCCAGCAGCACATTGATGGCCGAATAAATTGTCATCACGGAAGTCAGCGCCGCCTTATCGGAAATCTTCGCGGACAGAATGCCGAATAAAGATAAAATCAGCGCGGACTGCACCATATTGGTAATGCCGCGGCCGCCCTCAAATAAACCGAAGGCGCGTCCCTGCTCCTCGGAGCTTGCCAGCGAACGAATCGCCTTTACCAGCGCCGCCCAGAATGTAAGAATCGACGTAATGCCCCAGATGGCATGAATCGCGAACACAACAGGGTAGGGCGGATAAAACACCAGCACAAACCCCAGCGCCCCTGTCACCACCAGCGACAGCGTCATCAGGTTCTTGGCCGGCCAGCGGTCCGCGCAGAACCCGCCCAGAAAATAAGCTACGGTCGCGAACCCGCCGTAAGCGCTTCCCAAAGCGCCCATCTGGGTATTCGTCAGATGAAAATATTCCACAAATGTATCATAGTAATAGCTTCTGAAATAAGGGAGCGCATAAACCAGCGCGCCCGAAATAATCAGAATAATCAGCGTTGGCATATTCTTTTTCAGCTTTCCCCCGGTAGATTCCATATTTGTACTCATATTAAAACCCTCCTGCTAAAAATCATACAAAAACACTCCTGCAAAGTCTTCGTGAAGACCCGCCGTGAATAAGAATCCTGCTTTGCAGGATTCTGCGCCGCAAACGCGTCGCTTTCAAGCGACAACTTCCTCTGCGTTTGCGTGTGCATCCTTGCGGAGCGTTTCTGATATCATAGGGAAGTTCGTCGAACTTTCCTATGATAGAACAAAGCGCTGTGTATGTTACAGCGGCAAAATATTATCCCGCAGTTCTTTTGAATGAGAAGTCAGGATCCGGCACCCCTCTCCCGTTACCAGAATATCGTCTTCAATTCTGACGCCGCCGACCCCTTCCAGATAGATGCCCGGCTCAATGGTAAAGGTCATGCCTTCCTCCAGAATCAGTTCATTGACCGACGTAATATACGGTTCTTCATGAACGCTCAGCCCCAGCCCATGGCCGGTCCGGTGCAGAAAATATTCTCCGTACCCGGCATTTTTAATGTAATCCCTGGCAGCCCGGTCCACCTCTTTTGCCGCTACTCCCGGTTTCACGGCGGCGATCGCCGCCAGATTCGCCTGGAGTACTATATCATAAATCTCCGCCATTTTCGGATTCCCCACCTCGCCGATAAACAGGCAGCGACTGATATCTGACCAGTAATATCGGTAATATGCGCAAAAATCCAGCAGAATAATATCGCCGTACTGAAACGCGTAATCGCCGGACACGCCGTGAGGATTGGCGGAATCGGCGCCGCCCTGCACCAGAATGATCACTTCGTCGGTGACAAAACCGGGAAACTTTGACATATAGGCAAACAGCATCATATGCAGATCTTTTTCCGTCATACCCGGTTTTATTTTATCCGACACATAGGCAATAGCCCGGTCCACAATCTCGGCGGCAAACTGTATATATTTTACTTCTGTCTCGTCCTTGCGCATCCGAAGCCTGGCGATACAGTCTCCGATATCCTGGACTTCACAGTTCAGATTTTGAAACAGTTCTCCTGTCGCCATGGAAAAATATTTTTTCTCCACGGCCAGCTTCTTGCAGTCCCCCACAGCCTGACGAATCGCTTCCATCGGACCGTCGCTGTCCAGATAAATCATTTCCGGAACGGTTCCCTTCATACAGCCGGTATCCACGCTGGGATTTACCATCGCCAGAGTGTTCCGCTCCGCATCCAGCGTCAGCCCGTAATAACGCTCATAGGGAATCACGTGAATGCCTGTCAGATAATCGATCGTCATCGGGTCGCCTACGATTGCTTTCTGAAAACCTGCGTCCCGCAAAAGCGCGAAAGCCCTTTCCTGACGTTTTTTCAAAGCCTCCATATACGCTTTGTTTTTTCCTTTCATAAAAAATTCAGCAAAAATTTCACATATAAAATATTTTTCATTATTATATCAATTTTTTATACTTTTTTCAATATCATAATAATATTTTCATGCAGATTAGGTAATATTGCATAATTTATTACAGCGATCATCCGCATATTTTTATTAATTATGTTATAATATATTTTTCACATGCTGCATATCACTGTTTTACACCGCCTGAAAAGGCCGGGCATCGATTCGTCTGCGGAATCAAAGCCCGGCCTTTTTACAGGACATGCGGTTATGTAGTTTTATTCTTCTTTTTCCCAGAATCTGGCCCAATAGGACACGGAATTCTCTTCGCGGGGATTAAAATAGCAGTGGCGGCTCTGGGCCTTAATCAAAATACTGTCTCCTTCCTGCAATTCAAACTTCCTGTCGTCAATCATGACTACCAGCTCTCCGGAAATCACCGTGCCCACCTCGTCGCATTCATGGGTCCACCACAGGCCGTCAGTCTTGCTGTGCGGCTCCACGATCATATACAGAAAAGACGAATTTTTCATACCGAAATCAATATTTTCCAGTCGGATATTACTGTCTTCATCCACCGTAATCTCTCTGTCTTTCCTGCGGACTACAATCTTGGATTCCGCATTCCTTTCCAGCAGATCCGTAAGCGAATTGCCGAAAACCTCACAGATCTTCTGTATATTCTCCAGAGTAGGACTGCACATATTCCGCTCCAGATTACTCAGGTAACCGATGGACAGGCCGGTCGCCCCGGACATTTGCTGCAATGTGATTCCCTTTGACTTTCTAAGGCTCCGGATGCTGCTGCCGATATGCTTGATGTCGCTCATTCTTTACATTCCCCAGGTTCTTTGATCTCACGTAAATGTCTCAGATAGAAAAATCAGGTGGCCATACATATTTTTACAAAATTTTTCAGCCGGCGCAATGATAATTTCAGTATATCGTTATTTGGGTAAAAATGCAATCTTTTTTGCGGTCACACCTTTTCAAACTTTTTCAAACCTTTTCAGACCTTTCAGGCGCATATTTCCGGCTTTTCCGGTATCAGTCAGCTGTCTGACCGGCCTTTCTGATGCTTCCACGTTTTCATTATTTGTGAAATATTACTAATTAATTTCATAATAAAAAATTTTATAGTTGACTTTTTCATATCCGTGTGCTATTTTGAATACACAGCAATATATTTCACATATAAAATAAACACAACCAATCACACAAAATCATTTTATCCATTATTTAAGAGGGGGTCTGAATAATGATACCATTTATGAGCTATTTGAATACGGAACAGCTGGAACAGCTGCATCGAAGCGGAATTGAGATTCTGCAGAAATTCGGTATGCGGGTAGAAGACCCGGCGATGCGGGATCTGCTGGTTCAGAACGGGTGTACCGCCGACGGAGAGCGCATTAAATTTTCCGAAGATCTGATCGGAAAGGCTGTCCGGAATCAGAGAAAACAGGTGACCATGACAGCGAGAAACGGCGCTTCCGTAGATTTCCGCCTGGGCAATACCTACTCCCACAGCACCGGCGGCGCGCCCTGGATCGCCGATCCGGTTACCGGCAAGAGAAGAAACGGCATGCTGTCTGACTTAATCGATACGATTCATATTATGAATCAGCTGGATTCCCTGACCATTCCCTGCGCGCTGGTATATCCCAGCGACGTGCCGGCGGCAGTCAGCCAGCTGACCCAGACGGCCACCATGCTGAAATACTCCCGGAAGCCCATCTACGGCCCCGGCGTATCTACGGCAGATAACGCAAAATATATCGTAGAACTGTTTAAGCTTTACGGCGGCAGCCAGCTGGCTGACAATCCCATCGGCATGGTCGGCGTTTCACCGGAATCTCCGCTGTTCCTGCCGAAAGAGATTACCGATACCATGAAATATATTATCGGCGCAGGCATTCCCACCAGCATCCTGGCAGCGCCCATGGGCGGTCTGACCGCGCCGGTAACGGTTGTTGGCTGCGTCGCCCAGGCCCATGCGGAAATCCTGGGATTCGCGTCGCTGGCTTATTTAATCAATCCGGACTGCGTACTGTTCTACGGTTCCAGAACCTTCTTTGCCAATATGAAGAATGGACAGAGCATTCTGGGCCTGCCGGAAACCGGTATTTCCAGCGCCATCTGCGCACAGCTGGCCACACATCTGGGATGGATGTCCGACGTCTACGGCCTGTCCTGTACCAGCTGCGCCATGGACGAGCAGGCCGGCTATGAAAAAATGATGAACGCCCTGCTGCCGGCCATGGCAGGCGCCACTCTGATCACCGGCTTCGGCAGCACCGCCAGCGTTATGTGCTGTTCTTTAAGCCAGCTGGTTATCGACGACGATATCCTCAGCATGATTTACCGCTCCAGACGGGCCGCGGAAATCAGCAGCGATATTCTCGGATTTGACGCTATCGACTGCGTAATCAACGAAGGCGAAACTTTCTTAGAACAGGAACATACCGTGGAATACCTGATGGAAAAAGAAATTTTCACACCGAAGATCGGCTTCGACAGCGTATGGGCCGACTGGCTGAAACGGGGAGAAGTTCCCTTAAGCGTCAATGCGCAGAAACGGGCGGAAGAACTGCTGGCAAGAGACGCCGGCCTGCCTGTGGACGATACGCTGGACAGGGAAGCAGAGAAAATCCTGGCCGCGGCGAAAACAGAACTAATCAAATAAATACCCGGCTTTGCGGATCAGAAACGAAAAGCTGAGTTAAAAAACAGGCACGGACACTTTTTGCGCATTCAGCAAACAGGATCTGTGCCTGTTTCGTCATCACGAACGGAAATTACGGTGATACGCATCGTCTCTCCTTCCGCTGCTGTCAGGAACAAAGCCATCATAGTATATATGCAGGACTAAACGCAAGCTGTGCACAGGTAACTTCTACTGAAGAAACAACGGGTGGAATTTACTTTTGCAATTTAGGGACATAATCAGATCGCCCCATATCATTTGACAAGCCCCGCAATGCGTGGTACACTTATTACAACGCCAACTGAACAGAACTGCCGCGGTGGGAATCGGGTGAAAGTCCCGAACGGTCACGCCACTGTGAAAAAGCCGGCTGTAATTTCTACAGAAATACAACGGCTTTCAGTCAGAATACCCGCCAGTTCAAAATGATACTGCACCTAGTTACGAAGGATGACGACGTGTAAAGGGGAACTTATCGTTCTCATTCGGTTCATCCGTTTTACGGATGGACTTTTTCTTTTTCTTATCATTATATTATTATATACGGGAGGAACCGCCATGACAGACGGGACATGTAAGAAGGCCATACTGGCCGTAAGCTTTGGAACCAGTGTAAACGAGACAAGAGAGAAAACCATCGACGTGATCGAGGACAGCATCCGCAGGGCCTACCCGGACTACCAGCTGTACCGGGCCTGGACCAGCAAGATGATTATCAAAAAGATACTGAAACGGGACGGCATAAAAATCCCCACTGTCACCGAAGCCATGGCCCGGATGGTGATCGACGGAATAAAGGAAGTAGTCGTACAGCCCACCCATATCATCAACGGCATTGAAAACGATCTGATGAAGGAAGATGTACTGGCCTATCAAAGCCAGATGGATTCCATTCGGTTTGGCGATCCGCTGCTGACCACAACCCAGGATAACACCGACTCTATTCATGCGCTGTTGGCGGATTTTCCCTCTCTGCCTGAGGACGAGGTGCTGGTTTTCATGGGACACGGCACCACCCACTATGCCAATTCCGTCTACGCCGCTCTGGACTACACCTTTAAGGACATGGGCCATAAAAACATTTTCCTTGGCACTGTCGAGGCATATCCCAGCATGGAGTCCCTGATGAAACAGGTGAAGGCCTATCAGCCAAAGAAAGTCCACCTGGCCCCTTTTATGGTAGTAGCCGGCGACCATGCCATGAACGACATGGCCGGCGACGATCCGGACTCCTGGCGCTGCCAGTTTGAAAAGGCGGGATTCCCTGTGGAATGTCATCTGAAAGGTCTGGGCGAATATGAGGGCATCCGGCAGCTTTATCTGAAGCATGTGCAGGCCGCGATGGAGAGCTGAGACTGTACATACAATATTGTAAAAACACTGTTCATTGTCTGTGTACATCAGGGGACTGTGAAAAAAGTTCTGCCTGTATTTGTCTTTTTTCACGGTCCCCTGTTTTTTATATTCCGAAAAAGCCGCACGTCCCACCCATAGTACGGAAATCATCCGCAAAGATTCCCGTTTTATCAATCCTATCTAAAATATTTTCATCCACATGCAGAAAAATCCCGCTTCATTTTTATATTTCCCGCTGAATATGCAGAAAATAAAAGAAATGCTATACTGGGCACATCCCGTTATGGCCATCCGGCCGTTTCATAAGCTATAAATGTATAACGACGACTTACAAATACAAGGGGGATATCTATATGTGGAACGGAGCAATCGTAACGGCAGTCCTTCTGCTGACTGTCATATTGCTGCTTACTAAAAAAGCGTCTCTTGGCTGGATCGGCCTGCTGATTCCATCTGTCCTGTCTGCCTTTGGCATTCTGTCGGCCAATGACGCCTTCGCAGGGCTTGCCGACAAATCCATGTTTGTATTTGTGGGCGCTTTTGTAATCAGCGAGGCCTTTTTTAAAGTCGGACTGGCCAAAAAGCTGGGAGACAGCCTGGGGAAAAAACTGAAAAACATTCGAAATGAAAGTCTGATTCTGCTGTTTCTCTGCCTGATGACCGCCTCCATGTCCGCCTTTATGTCCAGTCTCGGCGTACAGGTGGCCATGCTCTCCCTTATGCTGGCATTGGGCGCAAGCCTGCAGGTCAGCCGGACCAGAATTATGATGGCCATCGGATATTCCGCAACCATCGGCGGCATGATGACGCTGGTAGGAACCCCGTTAAATATGGTAGGAAAAGCCGCTTACGAAGACGCGGTGCCCGGCGGCTTTATGGGCGTTTTTGAAATTACGCTGATCGCTCTGCCTGTGGGTCTGGCCATGATCCTCTATTTCTGCTTCATCGGCAGCCGCAGCCTTCCGGACCACAGATTTATCCCGCAGACCGGAAACGAAAACAGAACCGCCGGCAGAGAAACCGGGGAAGAGAATCGGCGGGATCAGCTGATCACAGTCGGAAGCTTTTTCCTTTTCCTCATCCTCATTGTGCTGGACGGAAATACCGTTATATCTGCCAGTGCAGCCGGCGCTCTGGTTCTTTTGATCATCGGAGGAACGAAAATTCTTTCGGTGAAAGAAATGGTACTGTCCATCCGCTGGGACATTCTCATGTTTATTATGGGGATTCAGGCCCTTGGAAAAGGAATTGCCGGCGCAGGGCTGGATACGCTGCTGTCAGAACAGACGGCGGTTCTGTTTGGGAACGGCATTCCGGACAGACTGCTGATCGGAATGGTATTTCTGGTCGTGGCCGTCGTCACCCAGTTCTTAAACAATACCGGAACCTTCGGCGTCGTGCTGCCCTTTGTTCTGATGCTGGCCTCTACGTTCCATGTGAATCTGAAACCGGTGATGTTCACCGCCATGGTCGCCGCAAGCAGCAGCTTCGCCCTGCCCATCGCCGCGCCCACCTATCCCATGCTGGCCGAAGAAGGGAACATCCGGTTCCGGGACTGGGTGATACAGGGTCTGCCGCTGGTGGGAATCGGCCTGGCAGGCTGCGTAATCGGAATCCCGCTGCTCTGGCCGCTGTAACATCATTTTACTGATATAACTCATAAATGCGCAGAGACAGATTCAAGTATAATATCGTATCCGAATCCTCCAGATCCAGGCTTGTAAAGGCCTGGATTTTTTTCAGCCGGTAAGTCAGCGTTCCTCTGTGCAGAAACAGCGCCTTGGCCGCCAGCACCGGCTGACAGTCAGCCTTGATATACGTTTCCAGCGTATGATAATAGTCCGTATTCTTTTCGCGATCGATCTTCTTTAACGTGCGCAGAGCGGAGGAACAGACCACATTCATCGGAAGACTGCCAGTGGCATGAGTCAGCATATAAGTCAGAGCGATACGGGAAAAAGGATGACAGTAACGGTCCGGCTCCCGCTCCATCCCGTATTTTCTTCCATAACATGCCTGCTTCTCATATTCCGGCAGCCGGATCAGATTGTAAAACTGATCGCTGGCGCCAAAATGAACGCTGTTTTTCAACCCGATCTCATGAAGCAGAGCATAATAGGGCGCAGGATCCAATACCGTTTCCGGCAGATGACAGACCACATACAGCTTTTCATCCTGAAAAAATGCCACGCTGTCATTGATATTTTCCATAACGCTCAGACAAATGCTCCGGGTATAGCTGGAATCAAGGGGCGCAAGAGGCGCGGAAGCCGCCAGATAACGTCCTTCCTGATGCCAGCCCTTTTGCTCCAGCTGCTCCCAGGTATCGGAATGGGCGTCCAGCTGCCGGAACAAAATGTGGGACAAAAGCACCACAAAAGGATTTTTCGCTTTATGGTCCTCTTTTCTCAGAAAACGGAAGGCTTCCGAAATATATACGGAAAAATATTCCAGAAGTTTCAGCTGACTGGGCTTTATGGAAGACTGCAGCTCATTAATCAGAATTCTTCCCTGATAACGCTGATCGTCGTCAAAAATATTAATATAAATATCCCGATGCTTGTTCCATTCGGGCGTCCAGTAGTGGGCTTTTCTTGTATTGTAGGTTTCCAGAAATTCTTTCGTATGCGAATGGAGATTCCGCCGTTCGGCCGACAGCAGCAGCCGGCCGGTATCCGGATCCACCGACATCCGCATCATCCCCGACACATAGGAGGTGCGAACCAGCGCGTTATTGCTGGCGTCCAGAATATACATGGGATTCTGAAAAATCTCATCGGAAACGGCACAGTAATCATAGAGGGTGGCGTGATTGACCAGCAGCTGATTCAGCTGGCCGGTCCACCTGCGGAACCTGGAAAACACATCCTGAACCAGCTCCAGAATATGAAACGGATTTTCTTCTCTGGAAATATAAATCACGGAGCTCTGGGGATGGATGGAATGAATGGGGATATCCGTTTTTCCCACGAGAATCATACAGCAGCTTGTCTCCATAATCTGTTCCAGATACTCCGGCGTCACAACATATACATACTGTTCATAAATCTCCTGCTGCCCCTGGAACAGACGGACATCCTCCAGTTTCATAGGATCCTTATTCCGGTAAAACATATAATCCGAAAACCTGTCGTCCAGATAATCCGACAAAATCTGCATATTTAAAAACAGCGCCGTCTTTTTCGTCATCCCTTCTCCTTTCTGCCTCCCGCCGCTTTTCCTTTGAAACGCAATCATTCTACCACATTTCGGCGGATTTTTCAATTTTGTTCCGTTCTGGTCCGTCTGCCCAAAAATATGCGGCACACTTTGAACAGCGGGTAGAATAGAAAAAAAGGGGAAATTCTATTATGATACTTTTAACACATTATTATTCAAAGGGGGAAATGAAATGCTTCAAATCTTAGCAACGGCGGTCCTTCTTGGCCTGCTCATCTTCAGTATCGTAAAAAAGTACAAGACATCCGTGGTCCTTCTGACCCTGTCTCTGATCGCTTACGGCGGACTGACCATCGCGAACGGAAGCGTTATGGGCGACAAAACCTGTGGCAGCGCCTTTTTCGATATCTTCGAAAAAATCAATTCCAGCGCACAGGGAACCATGGCGGGAAACGTGCTGATTATTATGTCTATCTATGGCTACATCGTGTATATGCAGCACATCAAGGCCTCTGACATGTTCGCCACTATGGTGGCGTCGCCGCTGAAAAAGATCAGAGCGCCTTACCTGCTGGCCGCCATGGTGGTGGTTGTAGGCAACCTGATCAAGATCGTCATTCCCAGCGGCATCAGCGTCGCCGCTTTGATGATCGCCACCCTGTATCCGGTCATGCTGAAAGTGGGATGCTCCAAAAGCACGGCGGCTTCCGCGGTCCTGCTCTCCTACTTCACCTGCTGGGGCCCTTCCGACGCCAGCCTCTACACCGCCCTTTCTCTGGCTGGTCTTGAGGACGTATCCGTATCCCAGTGGTTCGTCTCCAGCCAGATTCCCGTGATGCTGGTGGTCCTGCTGGTGGTCGTGCTGATCTTCGTTCCTGTCTCAAAATTTTTCGACAAAAAGGAACAGGCAAAGCCCTCGGAAGCGGCACTGGAATCCCAGTCTGTCAAAGACATCGGCGTCCCTTATTTCTACGCCGTACTGCCTTTGCTGCCTCTTGCCACCATCCTGATTTTCAGCGAACTGGTCGTGGGAAGCATCGTCATCAGCGTGGTTGCCGCCTGCTTCTTCTGTCTGGTTGTGGCAGTTGTTATCCACGCCCTCTGCCAGCGGAATTTTAAAGAATGCTTCAACGGCGTCTCCGTCGTATTCGACGGCATGGGCGATTATTTTAAGGGTCCCGGCATTCTGTTAATCTTCGGCACGCTGTTTGCCTCCGCCTTAAACGGCATCGGTGGCATGAAGCTGATCGTAAACGGACTGACCAGTATGGGCGGCGGAACCGCTGTCGCCGTGTTTGTCACCACCATGCTGGGCATCTTTGTCGTAGGCGTCACCGGCGTATTCAACGGAAATGTAAGTCTGATTATCCCGGTTATGACATCCATTATCGAGGCCGGCAGTTTACCGACTCTGCCTTTGCTCCATCTGGGACTGATCGGCTGCGCTCTCGGTTCCTCCGTCACCCCCGTGGCCGGCGCGTCTCTGTACATCGCCTCCGCCACCGACGTCAGCATTCTGACCTGCGTAAAGCGAAACCTGATTCCGATTATCTGCGGCGGCATTACAGCAGTGATCACGGTAATGGTATTCTTCGTATAGCCCTGCCCGGTTTACAAGCCTGGCGTGAAAATCATGAAACAACCATAAAGGAGAACATCAATGAACAATCCAACATTTTCAGAAAAAGAACTGGACCGGATCGGGTCCTATCAGATCCCCGGCAGCTACGGCTCGGCCAGCGTTGAACAGCCGAAATTAAACACCCCCATAACGCCCAGAGAAAATATGCTTCGCGTGATGCGGGGAGAAAAGCCTGTGTGGCTGCCCAATATGAACCGGGACACCAACCTGCTCTGTCCCGACATGATGCCCGACGCCTCCGCCAGAGCCTTCGGCGGTATCGACTGGTTCGGCGTGGACTGGCAGTATGAACCGCTGACAAAAGCCGCCATGGTACGGCCCGGCACAAGACGGCTGTCCGATATCACCAAATGGGAAGAAGAACTGGTATTCCCCGACCTTATGGAACTGGACTGGGAAAAAGACGCGAAAGAGCTGTATCATATGCTGCCCAATGACCGGTTTACATACTTTGTAATCTATAACGGCATTTTTGAACGAACTGCCGATCTGACCAGCTTTGAGGACGCGTTCTGTTATCTTCTGGAGGAACCGGAAGCGCTGACGGCATTTTATGACAGGATGATCGACTGGTATATTCAGCTGATGAAAATCGCCAGAACCTATTACCGGACGGATATGATTCTGTTCCATGACGATATGGGTTCCCAGCGCTCTCCTTTCTTCTCCACGGAAGTTTTCCGGGAGCTGTTTGTCCCTCAATATCAGAAGCTGACCCGGGCGGCCCATGACGAAGGCATGTACATCGCGATCCACTCCTGCGGAAATGTCCGCCCCCATATCCCCGGCTTTATCGAGGCCGGCTTCGACGCCTGGGAGGGACAGGAAGGAACTACTGATAAAGATGAGATTATGGAAACCTTCGGCGACCGGCTGGTACAGTTAGGCAACTTCGAGATTACAGGGGACCTTTCCGATGAAGAAGCAGCAGACGTCATTCGCCGCATGATCGAGACACGGGGACGGACGGGGCGCTGCGCCTACCGCATCCGGGACAAACGCCCGGTACAGGGCGGACTGAACCTGGATGATGAAATGTATCGCCTCAGCAGGATATATTATTCCCGCGAAGCATAACCCCGGCTGTCGTGGCCGCGCAGGCCCTCTGGCACACGCGGCCCGCTGACCGTATATCACTTTCCGACCATATGTGACGCATCGACCACACATGACATATAAAAAGGAGAACGCTGAATGGCCGCTTTATCATTTAAAGAAAACGCCCTCCTGGCCCTTAAACACCAGGAGCCGGAATATCTGCCGATGATCACCGATATCCAGACTTACACGCCTCTCGGCATGGATTTTGTCTGCGAATACACCAATGTGCCGGGAGAGGCTTTGGACTGGTTCGGACAGAGCTGGACCTTCGAGCCTTCCATCGGCGCTGCCAATCCCACCCCCGGCAAGCATCTGGTCCCGGATATCACCCGGTGGCGGGACTGTATGAAATTCCCTGACCTGTCCGGACTGGACTGGGAAGGACATTCCGCCAAAGACACGGCTGACTGGGACCGGGAACACCGGCTGACCCGAATCAACGATGTGTTCGGCCCCTGGGAGCGGATGTTCAGTGTAATGGAGTTCCAGGAGGCTCTGTGCGCCCTGATGGAAGAACCGGAAGCCTGCTATGACTTTTTCGGGGCAGTGGCCGACCATAAGATTCGAATGTATGAATATATCGTCAAATATTATCATCCCGATATTATCTGTATGCATGATGATTACGGACATGGCAAGGGCATGTTTATGTCCCCGGATGTCTGGCGCAGGCTGTTAAAACCCCATCTGCAGCGGATCATTGACATGGTCACTTCCCACGGCATTATTTATGAGCATCACTGCTGCGGATATTTCGCGCCGATCATGGGGGAAATCGCCGATATGGGCTGCGCCGCCACCAACCTGGTGCATATCTCCAACCATCCGGCAGAGCTGAAAAAAAAAATCGGTCATAAGCTTTGTTTTATCGGCTGTTTTAACACCCAGTTTATGGATTCCCCGCAAGTCACGGAGGATGCTATCCGCCGGTCCGTGCGCGAAACCCTGGATGAAATGGCGCCCGGCGGCAGTTATATGACGCTGTTCGGCATGAAAACTCCGGGACGGAACCAGCTGATCGCCGACGAAGTGAGACGCTACAGCGGCAATTTCTATTCCTGCCCGAGACCGGACGCGCCGGTTTGATCACGACGCACAGGAAGCAAAAACCTTTTAACCTGCCGCATCGCGTTTACAGCAATAAAACCACCTCTGGTCCTCAACTGAGTGCCAAAGGTGGTTTTTATCTAACACTTTTCCGCTTCTAACTTGCATTTCTTGGGACGACCGGGCCGTTTTTTCGTTTCCGCTCGGGCCTTATACACAGCCATCTCTCTGCGCTGGCGCTCCTGAACCAACACTTGCAGAAGAGGATAAATCAACTCACATTCCGCTATCGTACAAGTGTTAAAAACATTGATCATACGCTTTCTGCTGGCGTCACCGGCAGACGTCTCACCGGTCTGCTCCGACCGGATTCCCTGATACAGATAACGATAGCTGGCGCCGAAATGTTCTCCCAGCGCATCGGCCATCTTTTTTGACAATGTCTTTGCGCCCCGTTCTACCTGTCCGTAATAATTGGCGGAAAACCCAAGCTTCTCGCTGAATTCTTCCTGACTCATATTCACAGACAGACGCAGCTTCTTAATCCGCTCTCCCACAGTTCTCTCCGGAAGGCCGGCAATCTCACTTTCACTTAAATGTCTTTTCATTCCCACCCCGCTGTCATCCCAAATCCTGCCTTCTTATACCGGCTGAAAACCCTTTTAGCGGGTCAGCAGCTTACTTTCAGAAACTGCGCTCTGCCATGTATCTTTAACGGCACGCAGGAAGCGGGAACAAAGATGCAATCTCCTCTGAAAAAATTTAATGGCTCCCCTCTCTTTTCATCATCCGCTATCACGCCGCAGCCGCCAATACACAACAGTACCTGAAACGAATTGGCCTCCGTCTGAAAACCCACCATTTCCCGGCACCGCTCCGTATTGATCAGCAGCCGTTCCACCTGGAAATACTTACAACGACATAAGAACTCCGACGCATACCCGGGACGATACCGCAGTACACGCATCGGCTGCCGGGGCTCCGCTCTGCCTTTAAGATCCGTCACCGCAAGAGCCTGCTCGATATGAAGCTGCCGGGGCTGTCCGTTCTTATCCGTCCGGTTATAATCATAAAGCCGATAGGTAATATTAGAACTCTCCTGAATCTCCGCGATCAGGCAGCTGGCACCGATGCCGTGAACCGTGCCCGGCTCCACGAAAAACACATCGTCCTTCCTGACCGCCGTTTTCCGGAGATACTTTTCCACCGTTCCGTCCAGAAGACTCTTTTTCAACGTCTCCCGATCCATGTCATGATAAAATCCATAGATCAGCCTGGCCCCTTTATGAGCATCCAGCACATACCACATCTCTGTCTTTCCCAGAGAACCGTTCTCATGCTCCGCCGCATAAGTATCGTCGGGATGCACCTGGACCGACAGATCCTGGCAGGCGTCGATCAGCTTAATCAGAATCGGAAGCTCCCCGCTTTCTGTTTCCGGGTGGGTTCCCAGATATTCCGGATGCTTTTTCAACACCTCCGGCAGCAGCCGTCCCGCGTAAGGGCCGCTGGCCACGGTGCTGGGACCGTCGGGATGGGTAGAACACTCCCAGGTTTCCGCCAGCGGAGACAGATCGATCTCTTTGGCGAAATCGTCATTTAGACGAGTGCCGCCCCAGAGATAATCCTTTCCCTGGGGCTTTAGCAGAAACGGCAGAGGAGGCATTTGCCCATCCTCACCTTTCCAGCTCATATTTATGTTTGTCATGTACACTGATCTCCCTGCCCAGCTGAACCTCGATCACTTTCAATTCCGTATCCGCAATGATCGTATGGCGGCAGCCTGCCTCCATCGTCACCACGTCCCCGGCCTTCACCGGCTGTTCCATACCGTCCACAATGGTTCGGCCCTCGCCGGATATGACCGTCCACACCTCATCCCGCCTCTCATGGCTGTGATAATTCATGGAATGTCCGGGATTCAGCGTAACCTTGACCGTCATGCTTTCTTCTTCTATATCCACCACCTGGAAGCTTCCCCAGGATTTGTCCGCAAACATCACCTGCTGATGGATCCGATCCACATAAGGCTTAATATAGCTGGACTGCTCTTTATCGGAAACGAGAATCCCCTCGGAGCTTGCGGACACCACCACGTCTTTCAGTCCCATACACAGAACGGGAACATCCAGTTCATTGATTACATGAACATTTTCGCAGCTGTCGTTCATCACAGCTTCCCCAATGCTGGAATCCTCCATCGCCTCCGTCAGCGTATTCCAGGTGCCCAGATCCTTCCACTCTCCGGCAAAGCGCATTACCTGAATACTGGATTCCTTCTCCACGACCGCATAGTCAAAGCTGATTTTCTCCAGCGTGTCATACTTTGCATACAGATCCTCATAATCCGTAAAATCGATCAGTTCATGGGCCTTGTCCAGCAGGTAATTCAGTCTGTAGGCAAACACCCCGCCGTTCCAGAGCGCTCCTCTGGCGATGTAGGCCCGGGCCGTATCCTCATCCGGCTTTTCCTTAAAAGTGTCCACCCTGCTTATCTCTTCCTGATCAACAGGGATGATATAACCATACTTTTCGCTGGGATAGGTAGGCTGGATCCCCATAAGCGCCAGATTTGCCTCCCCCGACCGGGCCAGTTCCCCCAGCCGGTTCAAAGCGGCAAAATAGTCGTCCTCCACATAAGGGTCCACCGGGCAGACCACCACCGCTTCTTCGCCGGAGACGCCCTGAATATCATGGAGATAAGCCGAGGCCAGAGCAATCGCCGGGAAAGTATCCCGTCTGCAGGGTTCCACCGAAATACCCACATTTCCGCCAAGCTGGTTGTGGAGGGCGGAAACCTGGGTTTTGGAGGTGGCTACGGTCACTTTCGCGCCTCGGTCCACCTTGCGGATCTGCCGGAATACTCGCTGCACCATGGACTCATAGCCGTTCTCCGTCTTAAAAATTTTGATAAATTGCTTGGAACGGATCTCGTTGGAAAGAGGCCAGAGCCGCTTTCCCGATCCACCGGAAAGCAATATAATGTTCATATTCAAACCTCTCCTAATTCAGTTCCGCAACTCCTCTCCCAAGCTCCCGGGGCTTGTCCGATGCGTTGCCGTTTTTCATAAATCATTTGACACTGTCCCCTTTATCGTTCAGCCCGCATCGGATTACTCAGAAAGTCCTGATAGGCCAGACGGATTCCGTCCTCAAGCTCCGTCTGATAATGCCATCCCATAGCGGCGCTTTTTGACACATCCAGCAGCTTTCTTGGAGTACCATTAGGCTTGTCCGTATCCCAGAGAATTTCGCCGGTATAGCCGATCACTTTCGCCACCAGCTCTGTCAGCTCTTTAATCGTTAATTCTTTCCCGGTTCCGGCGTTTACCGTCTCATTCCCGCTGTAATTGTTCATCAGGAACACGCACAGATTCGCCAGGTCGTCCACATACAGAAACTCCCGCAGAGGACTTCCGTCCCCCCAGCAGGTTACGCTGGGCAGATTCTGCTCCTTTGCCTCATGAAAACGACGGATCAGGGCCGGAAGCACATGACTGTGAGTGGGATGATAGTTGTCATTTGGACCGTACAGATTGGTGGGCATCACTGAAATATAATCGGTGCCGTACTGACGGTTTAAAAACTCGCAGTATTTCAACCCGGATATTTTCGCCAGTGCATAAGCTTCGTTGGTTTTTTCCAGCTCGCTGGTAAGAAGACAGCTTTCTTTCATGGGCTGGGACGCCATCCTGGGATAAATACAGGAGGAACCCAAAAACTCCAGCTTTTTACACCCATTCTTCCAGGCCGCGTGAATCACGTTCATTTCCAGAATCATATTGTCATACATAAAATCCGCCAGGGCATCCTGATTCGCCACGATACCGCCCACCTTAGCGGCGGCCAGAAAAACATATTCCGGTTTCTCTTCCTCAAAAAATTTCTCTACGGCTTCCTGCCGGCACAGATCCAGCTGCGCATGGGTCCGGGTAATAATATTCGTATACCCCTGCCGCTCAAGCTCTCTGATAATGGCAGAACCCACCATGCCCCGGTGTCCGGCCACATAAATTTTCGCGTTTTTTTCCATCATTGCTGTTTCCTCTTTTCTGACGTGCCTGCCGCATCATACAGGCAGATTTGGAAGTTTACTTCACAACACCCTTTTCCAGATATTCTTCCAGATTACACTTAATATGCTCCTCGGCCCGCTCTACGGCCGCCTTCTCCATATCGTGTTCCACCATGATTCTCACCAGTTCCTCAAAGCTGGTCTTAGTGGGATTCCAGCCAAGCACCGTCTTCGCCTTTGTCGGGTCGCCCCACAGGTTTACCACGTCGGTTGGACGGTAGAAATCAGGCGAAACCTCCACCAGCACTTTTCCGGTGGCCTTGTCGATACCCTTTTCCTCCATGCCCTCGCCGGTAAATTCCAGCTCGATGCCTGCATAGTGAAAGGCCAACTGACAGAACTCCCGGACAGAATGCTGTTCTCCGGTAGCAATGACAAAATCCTCCGGCTTCTCATTCTGGAGAATCAGCCACATACATTCCACATAGTCCCTGGCATACCCCCAGTCCCGGAGGCTGGACAGATTTCCCAGATACAGCTTGTCCTGCTTTCCCTGTTTGATTCTGGCCGCCGCCAGCGTAATTTTTCTGGTGACAAAAGTTTCTCCCCGCCGCTCGGATTCATGGTTAAACAGAATACCGGAACAGCAGAACATGTTGTAGGCTTCCCGATATTCCTTCACAATCCAGTAGCCGTACTGCTTGGCCACCGCATAAGGGCTGTAAGGATGGAACGGCGTGTTCTCATTCTGGGGTACTTCCTCCACCTTGCCGTACAGCTCGGAAGTGGACGCCTGATAAATCCGGCAGGTCTCCGTCAGACCGCACACCCGCACTGCCTCCAGAATTCGCAGTACGCCGGTTGCCACCACATCCGCCGTATATTCCGGCACGTCAAAGGACACCTGCACATGGCTCTGGGCCGCCAGATTATAAATCTCGTCAGGCCGCACCTTTCCGATGATCGCCACCAGACTCATGGAATCCCCCAGATCGCCGTAATGAAGATGGAAGTTCTCCCTGCCCTCCAGATGAGCGATCCGCTCCCGGTAATCCACGGAAGACCGGCGGATCATTCCGTGTACGTCATATCCCTTTTCCAGCAGAAATTCCGCCAGATAAGAACCGTCCTGCCCGGTAACGCCAGTGATAAACGCTTTTTTCATGTCCAATCAATCCTCAACTTTCTTTTTAAAATTATTATTTACATAAATAATTCAAAAAATCAATTTATATTACTTGTTTGTATCTCAGAGAGGTTCGGAAAACTTTCCTATGATGCAAAGCAAGCGGCCGAAACGCCGCTTGACTTTTAAAAAGATTTATTTATTGGCAACTATTTCCGCAGCTTCCGCAGTTCTCCGAACACCACATCATTAATCACTTTGATATAAGTGCCCTTCATCCCAGAAGAACGGGATTCGATCACGCCGGCGCTTTCAAACTTCCGCAGCGCGTTTACAATCACAGAACGGGTAATCCCCACCCTGTCCGCAATTTTACTGGCTACCAGAATACCCTCGTTTCCTTCCAGCTCGTCAAAGATATGCTGAATCGCCTCCAGCTCGGAAAAAGACAGCGTACTGATGGCTGACCTAACAATATTAACCTTCCTCTGCTCCTCCGCGCTTTCCTCATTGACAGAGCGCATCATCTCCAGGCCTACCACAGCAGTGCCGTATTCGCTTAAAATAATATCGTCTATGTCATACTGAGCGCTGCATTTATAAATAAACAGCGTGCCAAGACGCTCTCCCGCAATATCAATCGGCGTAATGATCGCCTGATACACATCGATATTTTCCATAAATCCAAGGGTCGCCAGATTCACATTTTCCTTGGTGGAGAGAACGCTTAACAGTCTTTCGTTCAGCAATTCATCGATATGCTCGCCCACCTGTCCGGTTATCAGTTCCCGGATCTCCTCCACGCCCTTGCTCAGGCCTACGCCTAAAACCTTGCCTTTCTTGCTGATCACCAGTATATTGGAATCCAGTATTTCACTGAGCACCTCACAGATGTCGTTAAAAACTACCTTTGACGAGTTATTATTATGCAGCAGCTTGTTAATTTTTCTTGTCTTATCCAGCAATTGTACACTCATTACAATCCTCCTCTTTCGAATAGAAAATCGCAAGTTGCCAATACCGTTTTTATAGTATCATAGCAGTTTCCGAAAAGCAAGCAGTTTTGCGCAAATTAGACGCAAATTGACTAAATTGCCTGTTCTTTTGGTTTATTAACAGCATAACCACAGATTTGATCCGCACATGTCAGTTTATTCCCCCGTTCAATCATATATCCGCCACATTTCGGACATTTTTCACCGGAAGGCTTCTGCCAGGACATAAAATCACATTCCGGGCTGTTCTCACAACCGTAATATCTTCTTCCCTTCTTCGTCTTCTTCACCAGCACTTCCCCGCCGCACTTCGGGCAGTTTACGCCGATTTTCTCAAAGTAGGGCTTGGTATTTTTACACTCGGGGAAGCCGGGACAGGCCAGAAAGCGTCCATGAGGGCCATATTTAAATACCATGTTACGGCCGCACAGTTCGCACACCACGTCGGAGACTTCGTCGGCAATCTTCACCTTTTCCAGTTCCTTTTCCCCGGCCTTTACCGCCGCCTCCAGATCCGGATAAAAGTTTCTCACCACAGTCTTCCAGGCAACCTTTCCTTCTTCCACCATATCCAGAAGCGATTCCATATTAGCCGTAAAACTGGTGTCCACAATGCTGGGAAATGCCCGTTTCATCATGTCGTTTACCGTTTCGCCTAGTTCCGTCACATAAAGGTTTTTATTCTCCTTTGTGATATATCTTCTGGCCAGCAGCGTGGTGATAATAGGGGCATAGGTACTGGGACGCCCGATGCCGTCCTCCTCCAGAGACTTTACCAGAGAAGCCTCCGTGTAATGTGCCGGGGGCTGGGTAAAATGCTGCTTGCTCTCATATTCTTTCAGCTTTAACTGACTGTCCGCCGTAAGCCCCGCCACCGCTTTATTATTCTCCGCCTTTTCCTCATCATCGGTATAGACCGACAAAAAACCGTCAAATTTCAGCCAGGAGGAGGAGGCTGTAAAAGGATAGCCCGCCGCTTCCAGCTTTACGTTCACCGTCTCATACACCGCAGCCGTCATCCGGCTCGCCACAAACCGTTTCCAGATCAGCTGATACAGACGAAACTGATCCCGACTCAGGGAATCTTTTAAAAACACCGGAGAAATCGTGATATCCGTAGGGCGAATCGCCTCATGGGCATCCTGAACCTTGCCGCTTTTCTTCGCCGGCTGCACGGAACCTCCCACATATTCGGCCCCATACTGCTCCGTAATATAGTCCTTCGCCATCTCCACAGCCTCGTCGGACACACGGACAGAATCGGTACGCAGATAGGTGATCACACCCATGGTGCCTCTGCCCTTCACATCCACGCCCTCATAAAGCTGCTGAGCCAGCCGCATCGTTTTGGATGTGGAATAATTCAGCGTCTTGGACGCCTCCTGCTGTAAAGTACTGGTGGTAAAAGGCAGCGGTGCCTTTTTCACACGCTCCCCATTTTTTATGGAAACAATCTGAAATTCCGCATTTTCCAGGTTTTTCAGAATTTTCTTTAATTCTTCTTCATTTTCAATCGTATCTTTATATTTAACGGTCAGCGCTCTTTTTGATTTTCCCTCTGTCAGATGGGCATCCAGTGTCCAGTACTCCTGGGGGATAAAAGCGTTAATCTGGTCGTCCCTGTCACAGATCAGTCTCAAAGCGGCGGACTGCACCCGCCCGGCGCTTAAGCCCCGTTTAATTTTTGCCCACAGCAAAGGGCTGATACTGTAGCCCACCATCCGGTCCAGCATCCTTCTGGCCTGCTGAGCGTCCACCAGATCCATGTCGATCTCTCTTGGCGCTTTTAAAGAAGCTTTCACCGCGTTTTTCGTGATCTCATTAAAAGTAATCCGCCGCACCTTTGAATCGTCCAGCTTCAGCGCGTAGCAGAGATGCCAGCTGATAGCCTCCCCCTCGCGGTCAGGGTCGGTGGCCAGATAAATTCGGTCCGCTTTCTTCGCTTTCTTCCTCAGATTCGCCAGCAGATCGCCCTTTCCTCTGATCGTAATATATTTCGGTTCATAGTCCTGCTCAATATCAAATCCCAGCTGGCTCTTCGGCAAATCACGCACATGACCGTTAGATGCCTCCACATCGTAATTCGCCCCAAGGAACTTCTTTATTGTCTTCACCTTCGCCGGTGACTCCACAATAACCAGATATTTCGCCATAATAAACTCATTCTCCTATATATTTGTTGACTTCTTTTAATCTGTCGTCGCCGTATACCGGCTCAATCCTGCCCGTCTGACCAGCCCCCGAATTTCCAGCTGAACCAGCGCCTGTGCCGTTTCTTTCACGGTTAAACCGGTTGTTTCCACAAGTTCCTCCAGGCTTCTGGCATGATAATCCAGACAACTATACACCTTTTTTTCATTGAAAACAAGTCCATTTTCGATTTCTTTTCTTTTTTTTAATGGTTTTTTCCACTGAGGAGCCAGTATTTCCAAAATATCTTCCGGAGCGGACAACAGTCCTGCGCCATTTTTAATCAGCTGATGGCAGCCCTCTGACAGAGGGTCCGTCACTCGTCCTGGAAGGGCAAAGACATCCTTTCCCTGGTCCAGCGCATGCTCCGCCGTAATCAGAGAACCGCTCTTTTTTCTGGCCTCGATCACCGCCACCAGGTCGGCAAGTCCGCTGATCAGACGGTTCCTCTGGGGAAAGTGCCAGGGCAGCGGCTTTGAACCCGGCGGAAATTCCGACAAAAGTCCGCCTTCCGCTTCCAGCCTCTCATACAGAGGAAAATTTGAGACAGGATAACACTGATCCACCCCGCATCCCAGAACGGCAAACGCGGTTCCGGTTTCCAGAGCCCCCCACTGGGCTGCCCCATCGATTCCCATCGCCATGCCGCTGATCACCTGAACGCCTGCCTCCGCCAGTTTCCGCCCCGTCTGTCTGGCCATTTCACGACCATAAGAACTGCAGCCTCTGGCTCCCACGATAGCCGCGCTTTTTTCCCTTGGCGCAGGCAGCCGCCCTTTCACATACAATCCGCATGGCGCTCCATATATATGCAGCAGACGGTCAGGATATTCCTGATCGATAAGCGTCACCAGACGGACTCCCTGACGTTCCATTTGCTCATAGGTTGTCCGAAATGCTTTCTCCTCATTCCTGCTGTCCGAAAACTGCTTTTTCTCCCGGTCCGTCAGAAATTCCAGCGCCGCCATCTGTTTTTCTTCTATATTATATAGCTGCTCCGGCGATGAATACAGACGAAGCAGCCGGGTCTTCTTCACCGGACTTAAATTTTCCATGGAACAGAGCCAGTGCCAGTATAGTCTATCATCCATATAGTTCCTCTCCCATCTTATGCGCGGTTTCCTAATCGTTTGCTGTTTTCCAATATTTTTCCGCCATACTCCTGTAAAATACCGCCTCGCTTAAATGTTCCTCCCGAATCCGCTCCTCCCCCTCCAGATCGGCTATCGTCCGGGCTACTTTCATAATCCTGTCGTACTGTCGGGGACTCAGGCCCATCATCCGGAAAGTCTGTTTCATAAAGCTTTCTTCTTCCCTGCCCAGCGGACAAAGCTCCCTCACCTGCTTTCCTGACATCTGACCGTTAAACCGGATCGGCAATTCCCGGAACCGCGCTCG
Source organism: uncultured Lachnospiraceae bacterium (assembly GCA_910579325.1). Lineage (GTDB taxonomy): Bacteria > Bacillota > Clostridia > Lachnospirales > Lachnospiraceae > Paralachnospira_A. The sequence goes on from CAJTTU010000004.1 coordinate 58,799, forward strand.
CTGAATCCGGCAGGCCGCCTCCACCCGGGCCCGAATTACGGCTGAGGTCTCTCCTTTCTTTTCTGACTTCCAGTCTTCATATTCCAGCTTCGGCGCCTCCACGATCAGATCCAGCCGGTCCAGCAACGGCCTGCTGATCCTGCCCCGATACTTTCTGACAGAGCCCTCGCTGCATTGACACTGACTCCGGTCCGGATAATATCCGCATTTACAGGGATTCATAGCGGCACAGAACAGGAAATCCGCCGGAAAATGACAGACTCTGCGCACTCTGGAAACCGTCAGCTCCCGATCCTCCAAAGGCTGACGCAGACTTTCCAGGGCGGTCCGGGAAAATTCGGGCAGCTCATCCAGAAACAAAACGCCTCTGTGAGCCAGAGTAATCTCTCCCGGTTTTGGAATAGAGCCGCCTCCTGTCAGCGCAGCCGTGGAAATGGTGTGATGGGGGGAACGAAAAGGACGTTTTCTGATCAGCGATGTTCCCGAATTCAGCAGCCCGCATACACTGTAAATCTTCGTCACCTCCAGCATTTCCTCCTGATCCATCAACGGCAAAATGCCCGGAAGCCGTTTGGCCACCATGGTCTTTCCGGTGCCGGGCGGTCCCACGCACAGCAGATTATGCAGGCCAGCAGCCGCGATCTCCGCCGCCCGTTTTACGACGGCCTGTCCGGCAATTTCACAGAAGTCCCATTCAGTCTCAGGCCCTGCCGGCATAGAGGGAATAATCGGCGGTTCCTGAAACTGTTCCGGATTCATCAGCCACTCTGCCGCTTCTTTCAGCGTCCGCAGCCCCACTGCCTGAACACCTTCCGCCGCCTGGGCTTCAAGCAGATTCTCCGTGGGAACCGCCATCAGACGCAGACCCTTTTCCCGGGCGGTAAAGACGGCAGACAAAATGCCGGACACAGGACAGAGGCGGCCATCCAGACTCAGCTCGCCGCAGAGCATACAATTTTTCAGGTTTTCGGCCGGGAACAGTCCAAGGGCACAGAGAATGGCAATGGCGATGGGGAAATCAAAACCGGAGCCTGATTTTCTTAAATCGGCCGGAGAAAGGTTTACGGTGATACGTTTGGGAGGGAGGTGAAAACCAGAGTTCTTCAAGGCGGTACGAACCCGCTCTTTGGCTTCCTTCACCTCGGAGGATAAGACGCCTACCATATCAAAAGAGGGAAGACCGTCGCTGATATCCGCCTCCACGGTTACCAGAATTCCGTCTATCCCGTAGATGGTGGCGCTGTATACTTTTCCGAATATAGAGAACACCTCCTATTAGAGTTCCGCTGCAGTCCTTGCATTTTTTCCTTTATTTTACATCTATTGTACAACAAAACAGGCGGCAGTTCAACTACGAACCTGTGCCGCCTGTATGCCAGTTAACGCCAGATCAGTGCCAGAGCACCTGTTATTTTTCTTTTTAAGCTTCCATGTGCTTTTCCAGCCACTGTCTGATATCTTCGTATACCTGCGCCCGGTCTGTCTCGTTGATCAGCTCATGCCGGTCGTTTTCGTACAGCTTTAACGAAACATCCTGAACGCCCAGATGCCTGATGCTCTCATAAGCCTTTTCCACGCCTGCGCCAAAAGAACCCACCGGATCTTTATCTCCGGACAAAAAGAACACGGGGAGATCTTTGGGAATACGGCCAAACTGCTTTTCCCGGGCCAGATCCCGCAGCACCGTAAAAAAATCGTGGTAGGCGGAGGCCGTAAAAGTAAAATTACAGAAGGGATCTCCGTTATACGCTTCCACGATCTCCTGATCTTTAGACAGCCAGGCATTCCGCCTGTCCTCACTTTTAAACGCCTGCTCATAGGTCCCCAGCGTCAGCCTCAGCAAAAGGCTGCTGCGGTATCTGCCGCCCATCAGACGGCTGATCACGCCGGACAGCGCCCAGCCCACAGTCGCCATGATTTCAGACACCCAGCCGGTCCCCATCAGAATCACGCCGTCGATTTCCTGACCATACAGGGTAATGTAACGGCGGGTAAAATAAGAACCCATG
>CAJTTU010000004.1:60895-77739 GCA_910579325.1 uncultured Lachnospiraceae bacterium
CCGGGATAAAATTTTTTCGCCGCCACGGTGAGCCTGTGAATATCTTTCAATACGGCCTTTACACCGTTCGTCTCCGCGAAAAAGCCCAGCTCTCCTTCATCAGCCGCCGTCTTTCCATGACCCAGATGATCATGGCCAGTCACCGCGATCCCGGCGTCCGTCAGCGCCCGGGCCAGCGGCTCATACCGTTCAATATATTCCACCATTCCATGGGTAATCTGCAAAACCGCCCGCGCCGGCGTCTCCGGCTTCCAATGCACACAGTAAATCCGATTTTTTCCATTGCTGGACGGAATGTAAAACACTTCTTTTTGCATCTCACACCTCCAAAACCATCTAAAACAGTACGTTAATCTGCAGGACTCTGGCGGAACGAAAACCGCCCGCCCGAAATCCGCCGCGCTTTTCAGTAAAACTTTTAAATATGAACCGTCATCCCCGCCGCTGTCTCCAGATACGGTTTTATTCCTTCTCTGTCCATATTTTTAAAATCCAGAATCAACGGGATCGGACAGACTGCCTCCGCGGCATAGAGGAAAAAGCTGAGCATATTGCCAAATTCCATTTGCTCATCCCACAGCGCCGGATCGGCCGCGCAATAGACATACCCCTTCGCGTATCCCGTCACATCCGGAATCCGATCTCCTGACTGGGGACAGATCTCCTGCAAAAGATAGGGTGCGCCTTCTTTCAGCAAATATACTTTTAGCTGAGGCTGTTCCTCCATAGGCAGATCCGGAATACGGATTCCATCCACCCCTGCTTCCATACAGGCATCGGTAAATGCCTCCAGCCCATACCGGAACACCTGGTGGAAAGACAGGCGCAGCGCCAGCGGCATTTCCAAATGATACTCATGACGCAGTTTCTTTACCAGCGCCAGCAGCTCTCCTGCCTCCACGCCGTTTTCCGCAGCCGCAACCTCCAGAATCTCCGGACCATTTTTCCCCTGGTTATTCCGTTTTTTCTCCATCCTGTTCATCAGATCGGCACATTCCGTATCTGCGCCGGCCTCCATCTGCCAGACCGTCACCAGCCGGTTTTTTTGTTCCTCCGCTGATAAGACACTGTCAATTCTGTTCACTGCCGCTCCTCCCCCTTGTTCAAAAATACTGTCAGATAGTCCTGATCGCCAAGCTCCTTTGCCTTCCTTACCGCCAGAGCCAGACTGCATGCGTCATACCAGGAGAGGCAGATTCCTTCCGTCCTGGCCGCCAGCGCTCTCGCCGCCTCCACGTCCCGTGCGCTGATTGACTCCAGGCAAATTTTCCCGCTTTCCACATGATCCGCCAGCTCCGGTCCCAGCACAGGCATCGGATCCTGACAGGTTCTTGCAAAGCTGATCCGGCCTTTGCCATCCTGAAACGCCAGCGTCTTCATGCCGCCCGCAATCCCTGCTGTCCGGATACCGTCCTGACTCCTGACTTCCGGCTCCGCGCCATACAGCCGCACACTTTCCTCAAAGAAAGGTGCGAAAAGGCCGCCCAGCACATATTCCGGTCGGGCGCCTGCCGCGATCAGCCCCGGCAGTTTTCCCTCGGTTTCCTCCATCTGGCTTTTCATTTCCTCACCGATCAGCCTTTGAAGAGACGACACTGCCTCCGTATAGGGATAAGGCCCCCAGTCGCCTGTCATAATCATGCAGGTATCCCTGGAATGATCCGCCCAGTAAGCAATCGCTTCCGCGACGCTGTCCCCGGCAGCCGTTACTACCCTGGCTCCGAACAGCTTCATGCTTTCTATCATGGCCTGCTGCCGGTCTTCTTCCCCGGCAGCCACATACAACACACATTCCATATCCATCAGCGCCGCGGCTCTGGCCACCGCCGCACCCCACAGACCGCAGCCCGTTTCTGCTACCACTTTGCGATAACCGATCCGCTTCCACAGCAGAAGCTGGCCGACCGCAGGGCCAAAAAAGGCAGCGTCGTTTGTGTCCCCCCGTTTCAGATACAGCTTGCGCCCCAGCTGCTCCGACAGATTCTCCGCCAGATAAAACGGCGTTTTTCCTCCTGCCCAGGTTTCCATATAATGATCATAGGCATCCCAGAAGCACCGGTCGCTCTCCGTCAAATCCACCTCGCACTCCAGCGAGAATAACTGATTCATCGCTGCCTCCGGCACATATCGGCCTCCAAACTTTCCAAAATATCCCTTTTGCATTTTATCTTCTCCTATTATAAGTTCCGCTGCGGTCCTCTCATGCCCCTTGGACCTGGAAGCATTTCCGGCCACATTCGTGTCCGTCAATCCTTCCGGGGCATGTTCGGTCCTCCGCTGTTTTATAGTATTTTATAAATGAATATCCATACTCCCGGAACGAAACCCTTCCAAATCCACTGTGATATAAGAAAATCCCAGCTCCTTTAATTTCTTTGCCACAGTGCCGCTATCCGCCGCCAGATCGGACAACCTGTCCGCCGGAACCTCAAGCCTGACGATCTCTCCGTGAACCCGAACCCGAATGATCGGATACCCCAGCTCCTTTAAAAAGGCCTCCGCCTGGTCAATTCTCGCAAACAACTCAAAATCCAGCCTTGTCCAATAAGGAATACGGGTAGCCAGACAGGGCGTGGAAGGCCGGGAGGCCACGGACAGTCCCAGCTGCCCGGCCAGCTGACGCACGTCAGCTTTAGTCACGCCCAGCTCTGCCAGCGGACTTCGGATACCCAGCTCCTTTAACGCCTGCAATCCCGGCCTGTACACATTCAGATCATCGGCATTAGTTCCGTCTAAGAACAGACTGATGCCCTTATCCCGTCCAAAGGAAATCAAACGGCTGAATAAATATTTTTTACACAGGTAGCACCGATTTACCGGATTATTCAGCAATTCCTCACTTTCCGATTCATCTACCGGTAAAACGCAGTGAATCGCTCCGGTCTCCTCCGCCACCTTCTTCGCGATCTCCACATCAGCAGGGGGATGAAGCCTGGTTTGAAAAGTTACCGCATAAATACGGCCTCCATGTTCCATCCGCCGGGAGGCATCACATAACAGCTTTAACAGAACACTGCTGTCCACTCCCCCGGAAAAGGCCAGACAGACATCCCGGCGCGCCATTTTTTCTATTTCCCGCGACAAACTATATTGATCCATTATGCTTTTCTCCCAAGACTTATATTATTGCGCGTCGTCCGCTTCCTGTTCCGTTCGCCTCATAGCCGCTTCCTTCAACAGATGATACACCGTCTGATAATCCTGCCCGGAACTCTGGCAGATCAGTTTCACACTCTCAAATTCCGGGTACGCGTAAATCCGGTTTTGATGGCGGCACAGCTTCACGGTACCGGTTCCCAGACTGGTTTCCACCTCCATAAAGGAACGCTTCAGCACCGTCCGCTCCATCCTGATCCGCCGGATTCCAATGGTAGTAGTGCCGGAAAAAATGATATGCTCCAGTTCTTCCCGTTCCTCCTCGCCACAGATCACATGGAGGGTATAGGAAGGCCGGTTTTTTTTCATAAAGATCGGCGAAAACCAGGCGTCTTTCGCCCCCTGGGCAAAAAGCAGCTCCATCACATAGCCCATAGCCTCCCCGCCGCAGTCGTCCACATTGCATTCCAGCATCCAGACGGTATCGGTTTCCGGCAGGCCGTCATGGACCTGATTTAGTAAATAAGTTACATTTTCATCCATCTCGATTCTCTCCTGACGCCCATTGTAACATAAATCCGGCTAAATCACAATCACTACGGAGCCGTGAAAACTCTTCCCGAAATAATCTTGTAAAACAATCCTTTCTGATGTACAATCTGATTATATATTAAGAATATGTTTATGGCAAAGTACGCTGCGCCGGACAAAATTTAACCAATGACATATTTTGTCGAATCTGTCGAATAATGAAAGGAATAAACGCGAAATGAAACACACTATGATTGGATTTTTCGTCCTGGCCGGCGGGATCTTTACTCTGGACCAGTCGATCAAAAACATAATTGAGCAGACACCCCCGGAACAACTCTCCAAAAAAGCGGAAAAAATACCGGTAACTCTGCACCGTTCTCACAACCGGGGTATCTTTATGAATATGCTGGAAAGTTATCCGAATGCCGTCGCCGGACTGTCCTCCGGCGCTCTTGGGCTGTTTTCCCTGACTTATCTGCCCGCTCTGTGGAAAAAATGCTCCGGCCTTTACATGACAGGCGCCGCCCTGATCGCAGGCGGCGCCTTAAGCAATATCTATGACCATCTGAAAAGAGGATACGTGGTAGACTATTTCAGCCTGCCCGTAAAGCCCATCCGCCATGTTATTTTCAATATCGGGGACTTTTCGATTTTCGCCGGATTATTCGCTCTTTTATGGGATCAGCTCCGTTCCTGACGGAATCAGATCTTCAACCCCCGAAAACCGATCACCGGCCCGCCTTTTTTCTCGATATAATCCTTCGTAATCATAACGCTTCCGATATTATTATCCTTGGGCACCTCGTACATGATATCCTGCATAAACCCTTCGATAATGGCCCGAAGCGCCCGGGCTCCCGTCTTTTTCTCCAGCGCTGTCCTTGCGATCTCCGTCAGCGCCTCCTCCTCAAAAATTAGATCCACCTCATCCATCCGCAGAAGCTTCTGATACTGTTTAATAATGGCGTTTTTCGGTTCCGTAAGAATCCGTACCAGATATTCCGCTGTCAGCGCCTCCAGTGTTACGATCATGGGCAGACGGCCAAGGAATTCAGGAATCATGCCGAATTTGCGCAAATCTTCCACCGCCACTTCCTTGAGCAGATTATCCCTCTCCCCCTCCGTCAGTTTTAATGCCGAGCCAAAGCCGATCGAAGATTTTTTGTTCAGCCGCTCTCTGATAATATCCTCCAGATCAGGAAAAGCGCCGCCGCAGATAAACAAAATATTATTTGTATTTACCGTAGTCATGGGTACCATCATATTCTTACTGCTGCCCCCTACCGGAACCTCCACGCTGCTGCCCTCCAAAAGCTTTAACAGCTCCTGCTGCACGGATTCTCCGCTGACATCCCTGGTGTTGGTGTTCTTCTTTTTCGCGATCTTGTCGATCTCATCGATAAAGATAATGCCATGCTCCGCCCGGTCCACATCGTTATCCGCAGCGGCCAGAAGCTTAGAAACCACACTCTCGATATCGTCGCCGATATATCCGGCCTCTGTCAGAGAAGTAGCGTCGGCGATGGCCAGCGGCACATCCAGAAGCCTTGCCAGCGTTTTAACCAGAAAGGTTTTGCCGCTGCCGGTAGGACCGATCATCAGAATATTGGACTTCTCGATCTCCACGCCGTCGGAGGGGTCGGCGATCACCCGCTTATAATGATTATAGACCGCCACGGAAATCACCTTTTTCGCCGATTCCTGCCCTACCACATACTCATCCAGCCTCATCTTAATCTGATGAGGCAGCGGAATCGATTTGATGTCAAATTCCGGCTCTGTCTTTTCCTTATCTTTATCCTTTTCTTTTTTCTTTTTCAGCTTCTGCTTCTGAGGAACCTGCATCATTTCCAGACTCTGCAGGTCCATCCCCGGCGGCAGCATCGTCATCCGCAGCAGGTCAGAATACTGCAGACCGCTGTTCTCAAAAGATTCGAAGGCTCTCTGCATACAGTCGCTGCAGATATGCAGTCCGCCGGGCAGATTCATCAGCTTGCCCGCCCTGCTTTCAGGGCGGCGGCACATGTAGCACAGTTCCTCGTACTCGCTGTCCTGTTTTTTATCATGGCTGCCCTTTTGTTTTTCCTGATCCGTCTCCTGATCACGCTTCGCCGGCATTTCCTGTTCCTGACCGCTTCCATCTTTTATCTCATCTTCCGTAATTTCACGAAAATCCATGTCCGCAGTCTCATGAAACTGCCCATCCGATTTATCCATCCGCCGCCTCCTGTAATTTTGAATCATATTATAACCCAATTTTTAAAATAACACAACTCCCGGCGGCCAATCGTTCCTTCCGTATCTCTACACCAGCAGACTCTTCCCCGTCATCTCCTCCGGCTGCTTCATACCCATCAGCTGAATCAGCGTAGGCACGATATCGGCAAGACAGCCGTTTTCTCTCAGCTTATAGCCGTTATGGTCATTAATTAAAATAAAGGGCACTGGGTTTGTGGTATGGGCCGTATAGGGTTCACTGGTGGCGTAATCCACCATCTGCTCCGCGTTTCCGTGGTCGGCACACAGGAACATGACGCCGTCCATCTTTTTCACCGCCTCCACGGCACGGCCCACACAGCCGTCCACGGTTTCGATGGCCTGAATGGCGGCTTCCGGCACGCCGGTATGGCCCACCATATCCGGGTTCGCGAAGTTTACGATCACCACGTCGTATTTGCCGGACTCGATGGCCTCCACCAGCTTATCGCAGACGCCGGGGGCGCTCATTTCCGGCTGCAGGTCATAGGTGGCCACCTTGGGAGACTTGACCAGAATCCGGTCCTCTCCCTCGTTGGGTTCTTCTACGCCGCCGTTAAAGAAGAAGGTGACATGGGCATATTTCTCCGTCTCGGCGATCCGCGCCTGGGTCATATGATGAGCCGCCAGAAATTCTCCGAAGGTGTTGGTAATGGATACTTTATGGAAGGCCACCAGCTTGTTGGGAATCGTCACATCGTATTCCGTAAAGCAGACATAGCAGGTTTTCACCCGCTCTCCTCTGTCAAAGCCGGAGAATGCGTCGTCACAGAAGGCTCTGGTCAGCTCTCTGGCCCGGTCGGGACGGAAATTGTAGAATACAACGGAATCGCCGTCTTTGACCGTGGCTAGGGGGCTGCCGTTTTCTTTCAGCACCGTCGGAACCATAAATTCATCGGTTTCCTCTTTGTCATAGGACGCCTGGATCGCCTCCGTGGCGCTCTGTCCTGTCACGCCCTCACCGTATACCAGCGCCCGGTAAGCCTTTTCCACCCGCTCCCACCGGTTATCCCGGTCCATAGCGTAATAACGGCCGCTTATTGTGGCTACTTTTCCCACGCCGATTTTCTTCATCTCTTCTTCCAGCTGGCGGACATATTCCCTGCCCGAGGCCGGAGGCGTATCTCTGCCGTCCAGGAAACAGTGAACATATACTTTTTCCAGTCCAAAACGCTTCGCCATTTCCACCAGCCCATAAATATGGGTGTTATGACTGTGGACGCCTCCGTCGGAAACCAGGCCCATCAGATGAAGGGCGGAATCGTTGGCCCTGCAGTTTTCCATGGCTTTTACCAGCGCTTCATTTTTGAAAAAATCCCCGTCCTGAATCTCCTTGGTAATTCTGGTCAGTTCCTGATATACGATACGGCCCGCGCCCATATTCAGATGGCCCACCTCGGAATTGCCCATCTGCCCTTCCGGCAGGCCCACCGCCAGGCCGCTGGCATAGCCCTTCACAAAAGGACAGGTCCGCATCAGCTCGTCGATCACCGGCGTCTTCGCCTGCGCCACCGCGTTGCCCTCCGTCTTTTCATTTAATCCATAGCCATCTAAGATCATTAATACTGTCGGTTTTTTGCTCATTTTATTTTTTACTCCTGCAAGATAATCTTTAATTGTTTCATAAAATTTTTCCGCGTTTCGATTTGCTCACTCACATCTTCACGGGAAATAATATAATAATCATCATAGTCGCTGTCATTCCTGATATCAAATGGCTCTCCTATAATGTCTGATAATTCAATGTCAAAAATACCTTTTTAATATTCTTTACGAAAATACGCGCACACGCCTGAGTGCTTTGAAAAATCGACTCCCTCTAATGCCAGCAAACTTCTCATACAATGAAAAATCGCGTAATATGACCTGTTCGCAGCCCCTTTGTAATCATCATCTGCCGCCAATATTTTCGCCGATTTGATGCACCGTTCTGCCTGCTCCATACGGTAATCTGATAAATCTGCCAACCTTTTATCCATACAAAGTAATCCCTTCTCTCCGAATATTCCGATACAGGGAAAGCACCTCGCCATTCTGTTCAAATGTATTTCTGTCGCGCAAAAGCAAAGAGATTTCTATATCATTTTTCAATCCAACCCGGCTGGCAATCCTGCTGATCTGGCAGCCTGATCGTTTCATCCACAATTTCCGACGTAATATTTCCAATTTCCTTTTCGTCTTTCTTTTTTGACATGCTGCCACCAGCTTTCCTGCTTTTATTCCCGCGAAGCAACGAACCAAGTAACCATGCTAAGTGCCCTGAGGGTATGCATGGATATTTGGCGAGCGCCGCGAGGGTCAACGGCTCCGCAGCTTGCTACGGGGTCGTTGACTTTCAAAAACTCACCCCGGCAGTTCCTTCCAACGCCTGAAGTGAGTTTTGACTAATTGTTCCTGCAAGCATCCGCCGGAATGCCGTGTGCCGAAAGCGCATTTTGTATTCCAGCAGATTTTAACGGATGTAAAGATTATTTATTATAATTAACGATCTTTCCAAAATCAGCTTTCAGAGAAGCGCCGCCTACAAGGCCGCCGTCGATATCGGGCTGGGCGAACAGCTCAGGAGCGCTGTCGGCGGATACGCTGCCGCCGTACTGGATACGGATGGCGTCTGCCGTGGCCTGGCCGTACAGCTCGCCGATGCACTGGCGGATGGCATGGCATACTTCCTGGGCCTGCTCGGTGGTGGCTACCTTGCCGGTGCCGATGGCCCAGATCGGCTCATAGGCGATGACTGCCTTTGCCGCCTGCTCTGCCGTTACATTCAGAAACGCGATTTTGATCTGCTGACGAATCCAGTCGATAGTGATGCCCTGCTCCCGCTGCTTTAAAGATTCACCGCAGCAGATGATCGGGGTCAGTCCGTGCTCGAAGGCTTTTAATACCTTTTTATTCACGGTCTCGTCCGTCTCAGCAAAATACTCCCGGCGCTCAGAATGGCCGATAATCACATATTTCACACCTGCATCTGTCAGCATATCCGGGGCGATTTCTCCGGTGAAAGCGCCTTTCTCCTCAAAATACATATTTTCCGCGCCGATGGCAATATTGCTGCCCTCGGCGGCCTGCATACAGGGGATAATGGAGATGGCGGGCACGCAAAATACCACGTCCACCTCGTCATTGGCCACCAGCGGCTTCAACTCGTTGACCAGAGCCACCGCCTGGCTGGGGGTTTTATTCATTTTCCAGTTTCCTGCGATAATTTTTCTGCGCATACTATATACTCCTCTTATTTATAGTCCCGCTACAGTCCTACCAGGCCCCCTAACCTGGAAGAATTTCCGGCCGCAATGCGTCCGTAAATCCTTCCGGGGCCTGTCCGGACTTCCGCTGTTTTTATAGTCCCGCTACGGTTACATCTTTATTTATCGTTGGCCGCCGCCACGCCCGGCAGTTCCTTTCCTTCCAGGAATTCCAGGGAAGCGCCGCCGCCGGTGGAGATATGGGTCATCTTGTCGCCGAAGCCTAACGTATTTACCGCCGCTGCGGAATCGCCGCCGCCGATCACGGTTACGGCGTCGATGGAAGCCAGTTCCTTTGCCACGGCGATGGTGCCTGCGGCAAAATTTTGCATCTCAAATACGCCCATCGGGCCGTTCCATACCACGGTCTTGGCATCCTTTAACGCCTCGGCATAGAGCGCTCTGGTCTTCGGTCCGATATCCAGACCCATCTCGTCGTCCTCCATGCTGCCCTCTACGACTCTGGAAGGCGCGTCATTGGCAAATTCCTTCGCCACTACCGTGTCGACGGGCAGGAGCAGCTTCACGCCCTTGGCCTTTGCCTTCTCCAGCATTTCTTTCGCATAATCCAGATATTCATCCTCTACCAGAGATTTTCCGATCTTCTCGCCCTGGGCCTTGGCAAAGGTATAGCTCATGCCGCCGCCGATAATCAGTGTATCCACCTTATCCAGCAGGTTGTTGATCACGGAAATCTTGGAAGATACCTTGGAGCCGCCCAAGATGGCCACAAAGGGACGCTTCGGATTGTTTACCGCATTGCCCAGGAAATCGATTTCCTTCTGCATCAGATAGCCTACCACAGCGGTATCCACAAACTGGGTAACGCCTACGTTGGAGCAGTGGGCTCTGTGGGCCGTGCCGAAAGCGTCGTCCACAAACACATCCGCCAGGGAAGCCAGATCCTTGCTGAAGGCTTCGCCATTCTTTGTCTCTTCCGCGCGGTAGCGGGTGTTCTCAAGCAGCACTACTTCGCCGTCCTTCATGGCTTCCACGGCCGCCTTCGCATTGGAACCTACCACCTCCGGGTCTGCGGCGAATTTCACTTTCTGGCCCAGAAGCTCTGTCAGACGGGCCGCCACTGGTGCAAGGGACAGCTCCGGCTTCGGCTCTCCCTTGGGCTTGCCCAGATGGGAGCAGAGAATCACCTTGCCACCGTCGCCGATCAGCTTTTTGATCGTGGGCAGAGCAGCCACCAGACGGTTTTCATCTGTGATTTTTCCGTCCTGCAAGGGTACGTTGAAATCACAGCGGACAAGAACTCTCTTGCCCTTTACATTAATATCATCAACAGATTTTTTATTCAGCATTTCTTAAGTTCCTCCTAATTTAGTTCCGCTACAGTCCTACCAAGCCCCCTGGCTCCAGAAGAATTTCCGGCCGCAAGCGTCCATAAATTCTTCCGGGGCTTGTACGGACTTTCGCTGATTTTGATTAATAATAAACCATAAAAAGGCCCGGTCCTAAGACCGGACCCTTTCTACAGGTCTGACTATCTCATCATAGCTCTTATGCCAGTTCTGCGAAATATTTGATTGTCCTTACCATCTGGCTGGTGTAGGAGTTCTCATTGTCATACCATGAAACTACCTGTACCTCGTACAGATCGTCGGCGATATGGCAAACCATGGTCTGGGTGGAATCGAACAGAGAACCGTAGCTGATGCCGATGATATCGGAGGATACGATCTGATCCTCGTTGTAGCCGAAGGATGCGCTGGCCGCCGCCTTCATGGCCGCATTAATGCTGTCCACGGTTACATCCTTGCCCTTTACAACAGCGGTCAGGATCGTGGTGGAGCCGGTGGGTACCGGAACACGCTGGGCTGCGCCGATCAGCTTGCCGTTTAACTCAGGAATAACCAGGCCGATCGCCTTGGCCGCGCCGGTGGAGTTGGGAACGATATTCACTGCGCCTGCGCGGGCTCTTCTCAGATCGCCTTTTCTGTGAGGGCCGTCCAGAATCATCTGATCTCCCGTATACGCATGGATCGTCGCCATAATACCGGACTGGATCGGCGCATAGTCGTTCAGTGCTTTTGCCATAGGAGCAAGGCAGTTGGTGGTGCAGGAAGCGGCGGAAATAATCGCGTCGTCCTTGGTCAGCGTCTTCTCATTTACGCCGAATACAATCGTCTTTAAGTCATTGCCCGCGGGAGCGGAGATCACAACCTTCTTCGCGCCTGCGTCGATATGAGCCTGTGCCTTATCCTTCGCGGTATAGAAGCCGGTGCACTCCAAAACCACATCCACGCCGATCTGTCCCCAGGGAAGGTCGGCAGCCTTCGGTTCTTTATAGATTGTAATGGTTTTTCCGTCGACAACGATGCATCCCTCGCCGGCTTCCACGGTATGCCCGTCATATCTGCCCTGGGATGAATCATATTTTAATAAATGCGCCAGCATCTTGGGATCGGTCAGGTCGTTGATCGCCACAACCTCATACCCTTCCGCTCCGAACATCTGTCTGAATGCCAGACGGCCGATCCGGCCAAAACCATTGATTGCAACTTTTACTGCCATTGTTCATTCCTCCTAATTCAGTACTACAGCGCCCTTACGCCGCGTCTGATTCCGGCCCGGTTTTCGTTCCGCAGACGGCTGCCGGCCGGCATTCGCGATAGAAAGGCTTCTGCTTTTCTCAATACCTCATTAATTGTTAAATAATACTCAGTTCACTGGTATTTTACCTAATTTCAGGCAAAATAGCAAGTCCCTCTCAGTAAAAAAACTCTACAAACTTTTTACCGGCTGCCCTGTGTTTCTCAGCATTTCATGCAAAATTTCCGAGGCCATGTATCCATTTCGCGTCCTTCCGCAAACAGGATGCACATCTCCCTACATTTCATCTTTTACATATCCGGCAATATTATACGCATGATCGGAAACTCTTTCGAAATTCGTCAGAAGATCCAGGAAGGAAACGCCTGCGGGAGGCTGACACTGCTTCTGAACGAGGCGCTCGATATGCTCCTCGCGCAGCTCCTCTTCCAGCATGTCCACCCGGTCCTCGTTTTTGGATACCACCCGGACATCCTCCATGCTTTTATCCCTTCTGGCCCGCACGGCGGCGTCCACGCTGACCGAGACCACATTGCCCACGCCCACGATTTCCTCAAGAGCCATCTCCGAAAAACTCAGGTCATGGGCGATCATATATTCGGTAATCTCGGCGATATTATCGCTGTGGTCGCCGATCCGCTCCAGATCGTTAATCGTGTAAAACAGGTTGTTAACCGTATGGTTCTGCTGCTCTGTCAGCGCCAGCTGGCTCACCTTTACCAGGTAAGCCATCAGGATGTCGTTGACCTCGTCCAGATGATTTTCCAGCGCATGCACCTGTTTCAGCTTTTCCGTATCCCGGCTGCGGATACACTCCACGGAATCCCGGATATTGCGGGCGACCAGCTCTCCCATCTGCACCACCTCATGCAGCACGGAGCTGACGGCCACCGCCGGGGATTCCAGCAGACGGTCGTCCAGATGAATCGCCGGATACTCCTGGCTTTTTTCCGTCTCCGGCTCATCCTTGATCACCCACTGGGACAGTCCCACCAGCTTATCGGCAAAGGGAAACAGCACCAGCGTGTTGATCAGATTAAAAAACGTATGGAAGATGGAAATCTGTACCGCATTGATATGGGAGGCCGCCATCACCGGATTGACCATCACAAAATACAAATATAAGACAATGCCAAACAGCAGGGAACCCAGTATGTTGAAACTTAAATGAATCACCGCCGCCCGCTTGGCGTTCTTTCCGGCTCCGGCGCTGGACAAAAGGGCCGTCACACAGGAACCGATATTCTGGCCCAGCGTAATATAGACCGCCGCGTTGGTGGTGACAATCCCATTGATGGCCAGGGATTGTAAAATACCCACCGAAGCGGAGGAGCTTTGCAGCAAAGCGGTTACTAGGAAGCCTACGAGAGCGCCCAGTATGGGATTTCCCCCCAGGGCGGCAAAGGCTTTCGCGAAGATCGGAGAATCCGTATAAGGGGCAATAGAGGCGGACATTAAATTCAGCCCGATAAACAAAAGCCCCAGCCCCACAAGAATTTCCCCCACCATCTGCCGCCTCTGTTTCTTGGCAAACAGCATAACAAAAGCGCCCACGCCCAAAAGGAAGGGGGCCCAGAAGGTGGGATTCAGAAGTTCCAGCGCTCCGCCCAGCTGGTTCATGGACACGATCCAGGCAGTGATGGTGGTACCAATATTGGCTCCCATAATAATGCCCACGGCCTGGTTCAGATTCATAATCCCTGCGTTTACAAAGCCCACCACCATAACCGTGGTAGCTCCCGAACTCTGGATAATGGCCGTCACCAGCGCTCCCACGCCCACCGCCAGCAAACGGTTGCTGGTCAGCACCTCCAGAAGATGGCTCATGCTGCTGCCCGCAGACTTTTGGAGCCCGTCTCCCATGATGTGCATTCCGTACAAAAACATGCCTATGCCGCCGCACAGGCCGAATACCATGCTTAAATCCTGTATCAAAGCGTTTCCTCCGAATTGCAGTTATGTACGCTCAGAATTCGGTACGACGCTGCGTAAATAAGCCCGTGCCGATTCTTTGCCGGTTTCGCGTATATTTATCATAAGGTATCCATACAAGCCTGCAATCTGTGAGCCTCCGCCAGGGAAACTCACAGAAACAAAACTCAGCAAGACTCAGGGAATCCGCGGCTTCACATAAGACCCGCAGCATTACTCCGCGATTTTATTTCTTTAATTCTTCAGGATTCAGCCCCTGCAGTTCGGGCAGCACGAATCTTCCATCCTTGCGCACCAGCACGCCGTCAAACCAGATCTCTCCGCCGCCCCATTCCGGCGTCTGGATGCAGACCAGATCCCAGTGGATGGCGGAGCTGTTGCCGTTTGGCGCCTCGTCATAACAGTTTCCGGGCGTAAAATGGAAGGAGCCCATAATCTTCTCGTCAAATAAGGTATCTTTCATCGGGGTCAGCACGTAAGGATTGATGCCGATGGCAAACTCTCCCACATACCGGGCGCCCTCGTCGGTGTCAAACACCTTGTTAATCCGCCTGGTGTCATTGGCCTCCGCATTCACGATCTTTCCGTTTTCAAAGGTCAGACAGATATTTTCATATACAAAGCCCTGGTACTGAGAGGGCGTGTTGTAGCAGAGAACGCCGTTGACAGAGTCCCGTACCGGCGCCGTATAGATTTCTCCGTCGGGAATGTTCATCTCCCCGCAGCAGGGAACGGCCGGGATTCCCTTGATGGAAAAGGTCAGGTCGGTTCCGTTTCCCACGATCCTCACCTTGTCCGTCCGCTCCATCAACAGGCGCAGCGGCTCCACAGCTTCTTTCATCTTATCATAGTCCAGACAGCAGACATCAAAATAAAAGTCCTCGAAAGCTTCCAGGCTTGTGTTTGCTGCCTGGGCCATGGAGGGAGACGGATAGCGCAGCACCACCCAGCGGGTTTTGGGTACCCGAATCTCATTATGCACCGGATGATGGTACACTTTATTGAAAAGCTCCATTCGTTCCGCAGGCACGTCCGACAGCTCGGCTGTGTTATCGCTGCCCCGCACCGCCACATAGCAGTCCATGGCGGACATGGTCAGACAATCTGCCTGCGCTCTCAGCTTTAACTGCTCCTCGCTGCAGTTTAACAGCAATTCCCTCTGAATCCGGGGGCTTTCCAGCCAGAACAGCGGAATGCCCTTCGCTTCATAGACCGCCTTGACAAGCGCTCTGCCCAGAGGCTCCGTGTCATAACCGGTACAGTGAATCAGTACCTTCTCTCCTTCTTTTACTTTCATAGAATGGCCGACCAGCTGCCCGGCCAGCAATTTGATTCGCTCGTCCATGGTATTTCTCCTCAAAAATTCATCAATTGAAAAACGCTCCGTTTCAATAGTAGCCCATTCCCAAAATTTTGTAAAGTAGTGAGGCGAATTTTCCCTGATTTTTTCGTTGACATTTCCGCAAAATTCCAGTAAACTCCATCATACGGGGAACCACAGCCTGTCAGATAGCAGACAGGCCGGGATCCGCTCAAATTTTTGCAAAAACCATGCAGCGCTCCCAAAAACATGATTCATCCGGTTTGCCAACTGTAAAACAGCTTCGATTAAGAAAGGCTCTTATGTATTCCGACTATCACATTCACACCGACTTTTCCGCCGACTCCGACACGCCGGCCCAGGCCCAGATCGAGCGGGCCATCGCCCTTGGCATGGAACGGATCTGTATTACGGATCATCAGGATTTCGACTACCCGGAGCGCTACCATGAGGATTTTACCTTTCCCACCGACCGTTATATAGAAGCCCTGGGCAGGCTGCGGCAAAGTTTCGAAGGGCAGGTCCAGGTTTTCACAGGGGTGGAGCTGGGACTGCGCGCCCATCTGACCAGGCAGTTAGAACGCTATGGGGCCGACTGGCCTTTTGACTATATCATCGGCTCCGTCCATCTGGTGGGGGACAGGGACCCCTATTTCAGCGATTTTTATGAGGGAAGGACGGAAGAAGCCGCCTACCGGGAATATTTTGAATGCACGCTGGAAAACGTACGCCTGCACAAAGACTGTTTCGACGCCCTGGGCCATCTGGACTATGCGGTGCGCTACGGCCCGAATAAAAATAAGTTTTATTCTTATTCGGGTTATCGGGATATCATAGACGAAATTTTAAAGACGGTTATCTCCCACGGGAAAGCGCTGGAATGCAATACCTCCGGTCTCAGCCACGGGCTGGGACATACCAATCCTCATCCCGACGTCATCCGGCGCTATATAGAGCTGGGCGGAGAAATGGTTACGATCGGCTCCGACGCCCATGTCCCGGCCAGTTTAGGATATGGTTTTTCTCTGATCAAAGATATGCTGGAAAGCTGCGGCGTCAGGTATTATACGGAATTTCACGGGCGGAAGCCTGTGTTTTATCCGCTGTAAAAATGCGATTGACAAGAAAAAGCTGGGAACCCTCTTTCCGGTTTCCAGCCCTGCCTCACAGGATTCTGCGCCGCGCATATACCACACTGCGCCAGGCGGCGTCCTTTTTTCACTCTTTTTTCCCCTCCAGCTGCCCCATAATAAAAGGCAGCACCTGCTCCGGCTTGATATTCAATGCCGCGGCAAATTCCTCATGCAGCATCCGCTCCGCATCCTTAAAGAACTTCTCGTCCGTCAGATGCATCTTCTTTCCCAGCTCCTTCTGCTGCTGCCTGTGCAGGTAAAGGGACTTGATCATCCGCACCAATGCGTAACGGTCGCCGCTGTTTAATATTGCCTTATATTTCTCGTTCCGCTCATTCTTGTTCTCAATCCATTCGGCGGCCTCATCGGGCATGTTCCGGATCATCTCACGAATCTCGTCCGCCGACATAATCTGACGCATCTGCTGAACCGCCTTTTCATTATGAACGCAGACATAAATCGTGGACTTTTCATCCTTTACCGGCTTTAACACATAATAGGTTTTTGTGCTGCCGGTAAAATCCCGTTCCTCGATATCCGCAATCCTGCAGATCCCATGAGTTCCGTATAATACCGTTTCGTTTACATTGTGCATGCAGTCTCCTTTCTTCTGAAATTCCCGCAGGGGTAATACGCTTTTTGAGGTATGCCGATCATAAGAATTTCACTATGGTATAAAAACACGATATAGTATCTGATACTATTATAGCATAAAATTATGTCTAATTGTAAGAACGAAAAAATTTTTGTGAAATATATGCAAGG
>CAJTTU010000004.1:77764-79432 GCA_910579325.1 uncultured Lachnospiraceae bacterium
TTAAAATCGTATAAACAATATATGCATTATTATGTGCAAAGGCATACGGATCGGGAAATATTGGGCGAAATGTCCTTCATTTTTGTTACGCTTAGGAGAAATCATTGAGCCGGCAGAGAAACTGCCTGAGCCATATAAATAAAGCCCGGCAGAGAAGCAAACCTTTCCAACCGGGACTTTGTCATATATATCCTATTCTTTTTCATACGCAACCTGGCAGGCTTTCCGATAGCAGGCCAGACCGTACTTATGAATGGTTTCCATACCTTCCCTTCTTAAAAATTCGGTGTAATCATGGGTTTCGATCTGCTCCATCGCCTCACGGAGCGCCGTGTCAAAGGCGCCGTTCTCGGCGTATTTCACCTCGATGACGCAGCCGGTTTTCTCACGTGGAACGATCAGCAGGATGTCTGAGCAGCCGGTGCCGGACTCGGCATTGGACTTTACGATCCAGCTGCCCTCAGCTCTTAAAAGGCCCAGAAAAAGGCCATGGAAAAAGTTTTCTTTTTTTCTTTTCTCACCGCCGTATCCCGAATGCTGATGGATTCGGACAGAAACGCGTTAAACAGATCCTGCACGGTTTCTGCGTCGCCACTTTTAACCGCTTTGCAGAATTTCTCCCACCGTTTTGTATCCCCCGTTACCTTTATACGGAACCATGAACGAATCCTGTCCTCATAAATCTTTCGAATTTCCTTGTTGGGAATCACCAGCTTGTGGATTCTTCCCTCCGACTTTTCCAAATCGGTCAAATACTCCGTGGAATAAAGGACGCTCCACAGATATGTCTGACGGATATCCCCATCCTCACTGTCAAGATCTGTGTAGGTCAGCTCCGGAATAATCTCCTTCTCCACCGCCTCACCGGAAATCAATGCCTCTATCTCCCCTTTTGTGGTTTCCGTGGCATCCTCCAAAATATCCCTGACAATGGCGTTGCTGCTGCTGTTCTCCCAGTGCGGTTCCATCGGGGCATCTCTCGAAACTCTAAGTTTGCCGCACTGTACCACCACATCCCACGGACAGTAAACATCCGCATCCCCGAAATGATAACCGTCATACCAGTCCTTCATGTCCGGGAAACGGTCTTCCACGTCATAGTACCTGAGCATCTCCTTCACTTCACTGTCCGTAAATCCAAAATACTCCGCACAGCATGGGTCGGAAATCGAATACACGTTAAAGTTGTTCAAACCCGTAAAAATACTCTCCCTTGCAATCCGCAGGCAGCCGGTGAGCACCGCAAACTCCAGATTTTCATTTGTTTTCAACGCCTGACTGAGAAAAGACCGGATCAATTTGACCATCTGCGCATAATAACCATCCTGATAAGCCTTATCCAGCGGCACGTCATACTCGTCGATCAGAATCACAACCCGGCGGCTATAATGCTTGCAAAGCAGCTCTGAAAGAAGTTTCAAACTTCCTTTCAGGACATCCTCGTCTAAACAAGGAGCATAGAGTTCCTTCAAAGATTCCTTATCTATGTCCGTAAGCCTGTCGCTCTCTATCAGATACTGGTGCCTGCGGGCCTCTGTTTTAATCATTCTGGACATCATCTTGACCGCAGCCTCATAAGCCCCGCCTTCCACATCCTTTAAACTGAGTGAAATAACCGGGTACTTCCCCAAATGCCGCTCACACAGCTCTGTCTCCCTGGAAATACCC
>CAJTTU010000005.1 GCA_910579325.1 uncultured Lachnospiraceae bacterium
AATGCCCCGAA
Organism: uncultured Lachnospiraceae bacterium; assembly: GCA_910579325.1. Classification (GTDB taxonomy): domain Bacteria; phylum Bacillota; class Clostridia; order Lachnospirales; family Lachnospiraceae; genus Paralachnospira_A. Next base: position 12 of record CAJTTU010000005.1, read on the forward strand.
AGATCATTTGGACCTTTCGGGGCATCCGCGGCACATTTACATAACCATGCTTATTTTAATTCTTATCCGGCTATCTCATCTTCCCATACAGAATCCTGATGGAATTCAGAATGCAGAGCACGGACACGCCGGTATCGGCAAATACGGCCAGCCACATATTGGAGTAAATTCCCGTAATACCCAGAATCATGACCACCGCCTTGATTGCCAGCGCGAACACCACGTTCTGGTTGGAAATGAAGCTGGTCTGCTTCGCGATTTTGATGGCGTCCGGAATCGCGTCCATATTGGAATTCATAAACACCACGTCCGCCGCCTCGATGGCCGCATCCGCGCCGCTGCCCATGGCCGCGCCCACGTCTGCTCCGGCCAGCACCGGCGCGTCGTTGATGCCGTCGCCCACGAACATGACGGAACCGTGGGCATCCCGGATTTTCCGCAGTTCGTTCAGCTTATCCTGGGGCATCAGCCTGGCGTGAACTTCCTGAATGCCGGTTTCTCTGGCCACCGCCTCGGCGCTGTCCTGGGCGTCGCCGGTCAGCATGGCCGTCGCCACGCCCAGGCCGGTAATCCTTTTGACCGCGCCGGGGGCTTCTTCCTTGATGGTATCGGAGATCAGCACATGACCGGTATAATTTCCATTCACGGCCACCAGCACTTCGGAACCGAAGCCTGCTTTTTCATACCGCTCCAGTTTTACATCAAAGGAATTCATCAGCTTCACATTGCCGCAGAGGACCGTGCCGCAGGCCAGCTCCGCCTTAATGCCTTTTCCGGCAATCTCCTCCACGGACCGAGGCTTTTCCAGCTCCAGATTTCTGCCCTTTGCGGCTTCCACAATACTGTTTCCGATAGGATGGGTGGAAATCTGTTCCACCGACGCGCACATGGCCAGCATCTGATCCTTATCCATTCCCAGAGCAGCCACATCCTGCACCACAAAATTTCCTTTTGTAATGGTCCCTGTCTTATCCATAACAACGGCGGAAATCTTCGCCAGCGACTCCAGCGCCACACCGCCTTTAAATAAGATACCCCGCCTGGAGCCTGCGCCGATGCCGGAGAAAAATGCCAGCGGCACGCTGAGCACCAGGGCGCAGGGGCAGCTCATTACCAGCAAAGTCAGCGCGGTGTACACCCAGTAATACCAGTCCTGTTTTAAAAGCAGGGGCGGAATAATGGCGATGGCCACCGCCCCGATTACCACGCAGGGAGTGTAAACCCTGGAGAAACGGGTGATAAATTTGTCGATCTGAGGCTTGCTGGCCGCCGCGTTTTCCACGGAATCCAGAATACGGGTTACCATGGATTCCTCCAGAACCTTCTCCACGCGAATTTTGATGGCTCCGGAGGTATTCACACAGCCGGACAGAACCTCATCGCCGTACCCTGCCTTCACAGGCACGGGCTCGCCGGTCACCGGGGAAGTATCGATCCGGCTCTCGCCGTCGATCACAACGCCGTCCAGAGGAATTCTGTCGCCGGGACGGACCAGCAGAATATCGCCCACATTGGCCTCCTCCGCCGGAATCACCTGTACTTCCTCGCCGATCAGCAGATTCACCACCTCCGGCCTTAAGTCCACGGCCTCCATAATCTGGGATCGGCTCCGCTCCGTAGCGATATGCTCAAACAGCTCGCCGATCCGGTAGAACAGCATAACGCCCACGGCTTCGGGATACTCGCCGATTACAAACGCGCCCAGCGTCGCCACCGACATCAGGAAATTCTCATCGAAAATCTGGCCTTTTGTCAGGTTGCGCAGCGCCGTCAGCAGGATGCCGCCGCCCAGCACCAGATAAGCAGCCACGAAAGCAATGACCAGAGGCAGCGGGAAATGTTCCTCTCCGCCTCCGAACATCCCTGTTTCATGGCAGATTTCCACACCCACAAACATAATCGCGCCCAGAATAACCGTGATGACGCCGATCTGTTCTTTCGTGATCCGTTTCTTCTTCGCCGCGGCTCTGATCTTCCGCGCCTCCACCGTGGAGGTTCCGTCCGGCGTCACAGTCTTTTTCACCGCAGCTTTTTCTCTGATCACCGTGCCTGGCTCCAGTTTATCGCAGATCTTCTGAATCTCAGGCATCACCCTGTCGATATTTTTGGCGGTCAGCTTCATCTGTTTTGTGGCATAGGTGATAACGCAATTGGAGACCGCTTCCAGTTCATTGATCTTCTGCTCCATTTTCGCTGCGCAGTTGGCACAGTCCAGCGTCTCGATCACAAAGGTTCTCGTCTCATGCTCTCTGGAAACCTTGCCGCTTCTGGGAACCACCCGCACCTCGGACTCGATGGACTCACAGATTTCCTGGAAGACCGGAAGCAGAGCGTCAGGGTCCGATGCCGAAACGCGAAGCTGCTTGGTCGTAAAGGTAATGCTGGCGTACTGCACGGAAGGAATCTCTCTGATCTTCTTCTCCATCTTGGAGGCACAGTTGGCACAGCCCAGGTTTTCCAGGATATATACTTTTTTCACCAGATGCTCGTCGGGCATCCTGCAGGTACATTTATCCAGGCTCTCGCCGCACACGTCGCAGTACTCCGCATGAGGATGGCACAGTTCGCAGTCACAGTCCTCGGGATGTCCCGGTACATGGTGACTGTGGGCATTAGCGTGATGCTCATGATCTTCATGACTATGATCGTGACCGCACCCACAACTGTCTCCGTGGTCATGACTGTGTCCGTGCTCCTCATGACTATGTCCATGGTCATGTCCGCACCCGCAGCTGTCTCCATGTTCATGACTGTGTCCGTGCTCCTCATGGTTATGTCCATGGTCATGTCCGCACCCGCAGCTGTCTCCATGTTCATGACTGTGTCCATGCTCCTCATGGTTATGTCCATGGTCATGTTCTTCGTGGCTGTGGCCATGCTCTTCCGCCGCCCGTCCGTTTCCTCTCCGCTCCCGTTTCTTCACCACAATCTCCGGCTCCAGATCCGCAGCGATCTTCTGAATCTCCGGAAGCAGAGCATCAGGATCCGGCGCCGTCAGACGCAGCTGCTTTGTTGCAAAGGTAATCGTCGCTTCCTCCACACCGGGAAGCGACGCCACCTTCCGCTCAATCTTAGCGGCACAATTAGCGCAGCCCAGGTTCTCTAAAATATAAACATTTCTGCTCATCAGGGAAACCTCCTTACAAACGCAAACTATACATTCTCATATGAACATTTATTCATATATAGATAATACCTTATATCTGCAGAAAAGTCAACAGATATTCCGAACCGTTATATCCTTTTCTATTCTCAAGCCAAAGAAAAATCCGCCAAAATATGACGTTACCATATCCTGCCGGATTCATTACACGAATCAGTTCTGTCTCTGTTACACTCTTATTCCACCGGTATCTCCCACTTCTGTCCTTCTTCCTGATATCGTTCCGCCTGCTCTTCGCACTGCCGGATCAGTTCTCTGTGCTCCTGCGACAACGGTGCCGCTGCCCGCAATGCCTCCGCCAGCTTCCCATAGCATTCGCTCAGTCCAAACAGCGGCACCGAGCCGCTTCGACGGATATCGATAATGGCTTCCGTCCTGTATGCGGCCGTCTCAAACCACTGAATCGCCTCTTGATAATCTTCTCTGTCCAGAAAATGTCTTCCCACCTCGCAGCAAAGCTCCGCGCACAGAGAATCTGGCATCAGTTTAAAAGCCATCGAGAAAAAACGATCGGTCTGTCCGGCCGTCCGGTAAGCATGGCAGAGCACACAGACCGCCTCCTTTATCATGTCGCCCCCGGCGTCCGGCCGCGCCAGCGTAGCTTCAAATACCGGAACCGCTCCGGCAAAGTCCTCATCCTCCCCGCTGATAAACAGCTCTTTCGCATACATGGAATGCAGTTTTTCCGACAGCCTGCCCTCCCGCGCGAAAGCCAGACCGAACAGCCTGAAATCCCTGACGCTGTGCAGATTCTGGGGAAGATGCAGAATCTCGATCTCGCTGTCAAAAACAATCGGTTCCAGGCACACCGTCTCGTGCACGGCGTCGATCCACCGGAAAGTTCGAAGCCGACGGTACAGCTTCGGTCGATATTCTTTCATATAATTAGAAGCCGTATTGTATTCCGGCGGCGTGACGTAGTACATCTGGACTATTTCCACTTCCGGCATCAGCACCTGCTTTAACTGCTGAAACCGGAGGTGATTTTCCTCGTCCAGCACCTCGTCAGCGTCTGCAGAGTAAATATATTCCATTGTTGCTTTGGAAAAGGCAAAATTTCTGGCCGCCGCAAAATCATCCGTCCAGGCAAAATCATAAATTTGATCGGTAAACTCCGCCGCAATCTCCTTCGTATCATCATCCGAACCCGTATCCACAATAATAATCTCATCCATCAAATCCGCAACCGACGACAGACACCGTCTTAAAACGGCAGACTCATTTTTCACAATCATGCAAAGACTGAATGTAACCATCCCAAAAATTCTCCTTTTCGAATATAGTTCCGCTATAGTTCCGCAACTCCCCGTTTCATCCTTTTCACCCATCCGGACAGCCGTTCTCTGTTCCGATACCACAAAAGCCACACCGCTGCTGCGATCGTAATCCCGTAACCGACATAAAAAACCCCCTCTCCCACAAACTTCACGGTAATCACCTGTTCCTCCCCGGTAGCCGGCAGCCTGATGCGGATCCGGTTATTGCTGCCGGTTTCGACGGTCAGCCTGCCGCCGTTCTGATCAAAAGCTTTGTATCCCGGAAAACAAAACATAGGCGCTTCTATGTACTGTCCTTCCTCTCTGCATGTCAGGCAGACCGTCGCCCCGGAGGTTTCCAGCGCATACTCCCGGAGCTGAACCTTTTCTTCATCAGAGAGATAAATCCTCCGTTTATAATCCTCATGGTCCGACCCTGCCAGCATATATTCACGGACATTTAAAACAAGCTGCCTGTCAGGCGGAACAAGTAAGCCTTTATATGCCGTCTGATTCGTAATGTCTCCCGCCGCCAGCACTGCGGACAGCGCCAGGACGCCGCCGATCAACAGACGGTACCCCGACAGCGTTTCATTTTCATATAGCCAGCCCACCCCTGCCAGAAGCAGGCATAGACTGGAAAACGCCAGAAATCTCCATGGAAACTGCATCGTCTCCGCAATCCGGTCGATGACCGCCAACTGCCTTAACAGCCTCCAGGGAACAAGGTCCGTAACCGTAATCGTAAAAATCAGTCCGCACACCAGCAATACGGACAAAAATTTCTGTTTTTTATCCTTTTTCCTCTTTGTCAGCACGCCGGCCACTCCCACCGCCAGACAAAGCTGTCCTGCCAGCCCCGGACTGTTACTCCTCCATGTATAATTCCCTGGAAACCTCGATACATAACTCTGAAATACCTCCGCCAGATTCACAACATGCATATACCAGTCCGTATGCAGACTTGAGAGGTTCAAATCAAGCCCCATATAGACAACGAAAGGAATCAGATACCAGGCATGAAAAGCCAGCAGACAGAAAATGATTTTCAGCAGTTCGATCCATCTCTTTTCCTTCAGAAAAACATCCGCATAAAAAATGCCCGCTAGCACCGAAAAAATCAAAATCATCAGACAGCTTAAAATATGACTCTGAATCAGGCCGCCATAACCCACGGCCAGATACCACCACTTTTTTCGATCGCCGGCCAGCAGTTCATACAGCCCCAGGGCAATCAGCGGCAGAAACATCATAGCCAGCAATTCCCCCAGAGCAGCCCGCACGAAAAGATTCGTAATCCGGTAGGGCGCCAGCAGATAAAGCAGCGAAAACAAGAGAGGCGCCCATTTATGCCGGCTCCCGAACAGCCGCTTCGACGAACCGTACGCGATCCCGGCCGTGCCAAGATTAACGGCAAACAGCAGAGATTTATAGCAGGTCATCGAAGACACGCCCAATATCCGCAGAAAAACTGCCGGATAAAGAAACAGGCTCGGATAAAGAACATTCAGATAACCATACCCATTGAAAGCGTACGGAAAGAAACAAACCGGAAACTGTCCGTTTTTAACCGCATCCCGCATCCCTTCTATTCTGTACACATGATAATCCAGATCGTCCCCTCTGTACAGGCCGGTCCGAAACATGGGCCCGCTGATCAGAACGCATACCCCGACCAGCAGAAGCGCCGCGAAAACCGTCTTCGGCAGAATCCGGTTTCGGTTGAGAAAAAGCAGCGCATACAGCCCGGCCAGCCCCAGTGCGGCCAATATGGCCAGATAAGTATAATCATTATTTACAGGCTTCTCACCGGAGATTTCAATTTTCCATACTGTCAGAGAAACGCCGGACTCTTTGTTTATATATAAACGAAAATCAACACTGTCCCTGCTTAAGCTTACCGGAATCTCCACCGAAGACACACCGTCGCCGGAAGAAAGCTCCTCCGTCATCAACGGACAGTCAGAAGTTTCCACAATCAGTTCGGCTCCCGGAGCCGAAGCATGATAGTTCAGAGCCACTTTGTAGTCGCCTCGGTCCAGAGAATAATAAAGGGTTTCCAGAACCCTCCCTTCCGTTTCCCCGCCCGCCGTCAAAACACCGTTTTCTATACTGCTTCCGGCGAAAGCGTTCCATCGCTCCGAATCGCAGAGAAGCTTATGATTAGTCAGATTATGAGACGCAATACAGCCAATAAACAATAAGCTGAAGAAAAGGAATACTATCTTCGATTTCATATGCAAAATCCTTCCCAGGCAGGCGCAAACCCGCCCTTTGCCGCATATCCTGATATAAACGTATTTTCCGGGAGCAAAAAGCTATGACAAAAATCATAATCGACGCCGGACACGGAGGCAGCGACCCTGGTACTGTGTATAATGGCCGCCAGGAAAAAAATGACAACCTGAGGCTGGCGCTGGCAGTGGGGAAAATTCTGTCCAGCCATGGAATCGACGTCTCCTACACGAGAACCACTGATGTCTATCACTCTCCTTACGAAAAGGCCATGATCGGAAACAACGCAGGCGCCGACCTGTTTATTTCCATCCATCGAAACGCCGCCAGAACGCCCAACACCGGAACTGGAATCGAATCTCTGATTTATGCCGACGGAGGGACCGCCGCCCGGCTGGCCAGAAATATCAATCAGCAGCTGGAAACCACAGGCTACAGAAACCGGGGCATAATCGAACGGCCTGAGCTGACCGTCCTGAAACGGACCGTTATGCCGGCCGTCATTGTTGAGGCCGGCTTCCTGAATAACGAGTCCGACAATCAGCTTTTCGACGCGAAATTAAATCAGATCGCCCAGGCCATCGCCGACGGCATTCTTGTCACTCTTGGTGCCGAGCCCTCAAAACCCCAGAAACTGTACCGGGTTCAGGTCGGCGCTTACAAAAACGGAGATTATGCCAACCGGCTGGCAGACCGGCTGAGAAGCGACGGTTTCCAGGCTTTCGTAGCTTACCGCGACGGCTACTACCGGGTCCAGGCAGGCGCATTCACCAATCTGGACAATGCGGTCAGCATGGAACAACAGCTTCGCCGGGCCGGCTACGATACGTTCATCACCAGCTGATAACGGCAGCTGCCGTCATATTTCCCGTCGGCTGCGGCGTGACATCCACCGTCGCAGCCTTTCTCTGCCGGCAAACCACGCGGCCCATAATACTGCGGCCAGCGTGATTCCGTAACCTGCCTGAAAAACGTCTTCTCCCGTAAACCGCACCGTGATCTTCTGCGGCCGGGACCGGGGAGAGAGCGGCACACGAACCCGGTTATTGCTGCCGGTTTCAACAGGCAGCCTGGAACCGTCCTCGTCAAAAGCTTTATACCCCGGATAGTTGAACATGGGAACCTCGATATACTGCCCCTCTTCTTCACAGACAAGCCAGATCCTGGCCCGATACGGCTCCAGCGTATAATCCCGAACTTCCACCTTTTCTTCATCCGAAATGTAGAGCATGTCCACATAGTCAGAATTATCCGAACCTGCCAGAACATATTCCCGCACCATTTTGGCCAGGGGTCTGTCAAAGGAAACAAAAGTCCCTTCGCTTCCCATATGATTGACCACATCCCAGGCTGACCAGATCAGTGCCAGAACCATAGCGCCGCCAATCAGCAGACGATATCCTTTTATAGTCTCGTTCTCATACAGCCATCCCACGCCCGCCAGAAGCAGACAGAGGCTGGCGATGGTCAGAAACCTCCATGGAAACTGCATTGTCTCCGCAATCCAGTCAACAACGGATACCCGTCTTAACAACTCCCACGGAACCGCGCTGGTAATCAACAAAGTAAACAGAATACCTGCAGCCAGAAGGACAGACAGAAATCTCTGCCTTTTATCCTGTTCTCTTTTTGTCAGCGCTCCCAGCAGGCCCAGGAACAAACAAAACAGGCCCGACAGTCCCAGACTGTTGCTCCTCCACGTATAGCCTCCTGACAGTCTGGACACATAGCTCTGGAATGCTTCGGCCAGATACATCGTATGCCGGTACCAGTCCATATGCAGCTCTGAGAAATTCAGATCCAGCCGTATATAAACCAGAAACGGAATCAGAAACCAGGCGTTAAAAGCCAGCAGGCAGCCCACTATTTTCAGCAGCTCAATCCATCTCTTCTCTTTAAAGAAGACGTCCGCATAGAAAATGCCCGTCACAACCGAGAAAATCAGAATAATCAGACAGCTCAGCACATGACTCTGGATCAGACCGCTGTAGCCCACTGCCAGATACCACCATTTTTTCCGGTTTCCCACAAACAGCTCGTACAAACCCAGAGCGATCAGCGGCAGAAACATCATCGCCAGCAATTCCCCCAAAGCGGCCCGGACCCACAGATTATTAAGCCTGTACGGCGACATCAGCCAAAGCAGCGCAAATAAAAGGGGCGCCCGGCTCCCCTGCCGGTCAAACAGTCTTTTCGCCGACCGGTACGCAATCCAGGCAGTTCCCAGATTCACTGCGAAAATCAGCAATTTATAACAGGTCATCGAGGACACGCCCAGTATCCGCGGAAAAACAGCCGGATAGAGAAATAAAGAGGGGTAGAGCGCATTGAGATACCCATATCCGTTAAAAGTATACGGATAAATGTAAACAGGAAACTGTCCGTTTTTTATGGCATCTCTCATTCCTCTGATTTTGTATACATGATAATCCAGATCGTCTCCGTGATAGATACCGGTCCGGAACATAGGCGCACTGATCAGGACGGAGGCGGCGATCAGCAGCAAAACTGCAAAAACAGTGTCCGGCGCGATCCTGTCCCGCCTGACAAACAGCAGATAATACAGTCCTGCCAGTACGGACGCCATAAGAACCGCCAGACAGGTAAAATCATTGTTGACCGGTTTCTCACTGGCAATTTCTATTTCCCGTATCATCAGCGTACCTTCCGGCGCTTTCTCGATATGAAGGCGAAAATCGCCGTAATCACGATCCAGCCCGACCGGAACTTCCAGAGAGGTCACGGCCTCGCTGACTGGCAAATCCGCAGTCAGATAATACCGGTTGGCAGCCTCCACAATCAGCTTCGTTCCCGGCGCCGTACAGGTATATGTTACTGTCACCGCGTAATTTCCCTCATCTAAGGAATAATATTCGGTTTTCAGCACGCTGCCCTCATTTCCCTGCTCCGCTACCATAACGCCGTTGACAATGCTTCCTGACAAAACCCTCCATCGCGCTTCATCACAGGGAATCCCGTGATTGGTCACATTGTGAGACGCAATGCAAAAAACGAGCAGTACACTGAAAAATATGAACAAAAGCCTGTTTTTCATCCCTTTGTTTTCCTCTTCAATCACATTTCCTCACTGCCTGCGTCCGCCTTCAGCTTCCTGCCTCCGAAAACCAGTCCGTGCCTTTTCAGAAGGCCCCGGACAGCCCACAATACCGCCGCCAGGGTAACCAGATTACCGATCCAGAAAATCTTTTTTCCCGTAAACTTCAGGTGAATAACCTGATCCTGGCCCTCGGAAGGAACCCATACCCGAATCCGGTTATTCGTTCCTGTTTCAATCGGAAGCCTCGTTCCGTTCTGATCGAAAGCCCGGTAGCCCGGATAATTGAAGATGGGGAACTCCACAAACTGGCTTTCCGCTTCACTGGAAAAATGAAGCGTCGCCTCCTTTCCTCTCCGACTGTAATCCGTAACCGCCACCTTTTCCTCATCCGAAACACGGGGCCAGGGCGCCAGATCTCCAAAGTCCGTTCCCGCCAGAAGCCCCGTCTGTTCCACTGCCGCCGGCATAACGTCCGCCGATAACAAACTCCTGCTGCCAGCCTGACGGTCCACAAAAGAGAGCACAATTACCAGCGCCGCCAGGACAGTCAATCCTCCCATATACACTGCATACTTTTTCAGAAAACCGCTCTCAGACAGCCAGCCTGTCCCGGCCAGCAAAAGCGCCGGAACCCCGATCTCCAGAAAACGCCGGGGATAGCAAATCAGCTTCGTCAACTGAGCGACAGGCTTTACCTGTACAAACAGCTGCCAGGGCACGAAGGTCGTAGCCATCAGCGCAAAGCATACGCCCGCCGCCAGCAGTAAGGATAAATACTTCCGCCGGCAGTCTCTCTGACCTTCCATCACCATTCCGGACAGGGCAAAAAAAGCGCAGAACAATACGGACAGGCCCGGGTAACCGGCCTGGTTTTCCAGGGCGGCTTTGTCCAGGTCAAGCTGAAACAAATCCATTACGTACAGCAGCCCGCCGCAGAAATCCACATCCTGCCCCGCCAGGCTGAGTCCTGATCTTATATATGCGGCAAAGGGAATCAGATACCATGCATTAAAAATGAGGACACAGCCCATCGTCTTCAAAAGCTCCATCCATCTTTTCTCCCTGAAAAAGACATCGATATAACAAAGTCCCATAAACAGAGAAAACAGCGCCGCGATTACAAGAGTAGGAATATGACACTGGAAAAGACAGCCGTATCCCAGAGCCAGATACCACCATTTTTTCCTGTTTCCCGCTAAAAGCTCGTACAAACCGACGGCAATCAGCGGCAGAAAAGCCATGCCAAACAGCTCTCCCAGGTCAGAGCGGTTCCACAGAACAGATACCCGGTAAAATACCGTCATATAAAGAACTGCGAACAGAAGCGCGGACCTGCGGTTCTGCCCCGACAGCCTTTTCGCTGACATATAGGCAATCGCCCCGGTTCCCAGATTGATCACAAACAAAAGAGATTTATAACTGGCGGTCAGAGAAACGCCAAACAGCCGCAGAAATACCGCCGGGTAAAAAAACAGACCCGGAAGCTGCCCGCCCGGATAACCATATCCGTTCAGCGCAAAAGGATACAGCAGAGCCGGGAACTGTCCGGTTTTCAGAGCATCCTTCATTCCCTCAATCCGAAAAGCACAAAACAGCAGATCCGACGCCTCGAATATTCCCGGCCTGAACATGGGTATGCTGACAAAAAAAGCCGACGCCGTAATAATCAGTCCCGCGAGGATCGTCTCGCCGCCGATCCGTCCGCGATTCAAAAACAGCAGATAATAGAGGAACACCGCCAAAATCGCCATCAGCACGGCCAGATAAAGATAATCGCAGTTTAACGGTTTTTCACCCGTAATGTCAAATCCCTGTACCGATACCACGCCGCCCGGCGCTTTCTCCACATGAAATGAGACGCCTCCGCCCTCCTGACTCAGAACCAGCGGAACCGGCATGGAAGTCATCCCTTCGCTGACTGGCAGTTCCACATCCATCACAGTCGTCCCCATCACTTCCGCAGTGACCCGGCTGCCTGGAACTGAGGAGGCATACATAACCGCAACCATATAAGTACCTTTGTCCAGAAGACATTTTTTGGAGTTCAGAATCCTTCCCTCCATATCCTCTCCCGCCGTCAGAATACCCCATTCCATACTTCCGACACAGTTCTCCCACTCGCCTTCGCGGCAGGTCAGCGTCCTGTTTTCAGCATTCTGATACGCCACCCCGGCGATCAGCAGCACACTGAAAATAATGAACAATATCCTCTGCTTCATTTTCCCGTATTTCCTCCGCTATCGTTTTGTAACTGCCCTCAATTTCATTTCAGGATGGCGACGCTGAGGTCCGATATCAGCAGCTGCATATTCTCCGTCTCATAAATCCGAAATTCAAACCCCAGGGCATTTTCAGTCAGCGTAAAAGGCATCTCCACCGTTACCGGCCCCTGTCCTTCCAGTTCCTTCGCCGTAAACTCCTTCACGCCGTATACCTGTTCTCCGCCGCCCCGGCACACATCTATCACACAGCGTTCTTCCCCGGTGATCTCGTGAAAATTATCCTTCAGCTCAATCGTCACCTTCGCCAGATATGTGCCCGGAAACAGCTCCGTATAAGGACCGCATACCACGTACCCCTCGCTGCCGCCGGTGTCAAACACAGTCTTCTCTTCTTCCATCCCGCTCATATTCTTAAGCGTGGCCGACTCTATAAAATCTGTGTACCGATCCTCCGGTATACGGAAAATCCGGATACCTCCCCCGGTATACCCGAGGCGGGATATCTGCATGGCATATTTCACATTGGCCGCCAGCCCGCCCAGAGCCGTACGGCTGCTGTCCTTACGGATCGTGCTATATTCTCTGATCAGCTCAAATTCGTCAAATATATGGTTATATATTTCAATCTCCTTCCCAAATTTATCAGGAGAAGAGAAATATCTGCCCCACACATTGCTGTTCATCACCAGATACTTCCGGTTGCGGTACTCTCCCTTCACCATCAGCCTGCCGTCCCGAATCACAAACTGATCGAACAGGGCGACTCCTTCCGTATCCAGAGAATCCACGCCGTCAGATACGGCGTTTTCTCTGGTAATCTGATGTTCCTGACAGTAACGCACGGCCACCTGCTGGCTGTCGTCCAGCACCTGGCTGAACAGTTCCACGGCCATCAGCGCCGTCATTCCCAGAAAAACCACCGCCATAAACGCCATGACCAGAACAGCCGCCGCCTTTTTCGCCAAGACGTCCGAAATCCATTTCCGGACAAGCTCTGCCGCCTCCAGAACACCTGCGGAACCGATCATGATAAACGCCGCGAAGATGGGAATCCCCCACCGGGTCCAGTAAAAATTCAGGCAGCTTAAACATAGCCAGTAGATCAGAAGAAAGCCGATTCCTGCCGCAGACTGCCGTTTCCGTTCCTTTATGATCACCGCAGCGCCGAGAACCAGAAAAACCGCAAACTCTTTTCCGACATTCGCCAGAAATGTCCTGACGTAATACACCAGGTTTTTCAGAAAGCCCTGGGCTTCCATACCCATATGCTCATGATCCGCCTGCCAGAACAAAAATTCAATGACCGCTTCATATTTGATAAACAGCGCCGGAGAACAAAGGAACGTAAACAGTACAAAAGCCGCCGCCGCCAACAAACCGTGACCGAAAAATAATCTCCAGCTTTTCTGCCGCAGGCTTTCCATCGAAACCGCAAGGGCGATCCCCAAACATAACGCCGCCGCCGAATATTTTACCGTTACGGCCAGCCCCGTAAAAAAACTCATGAGCAGCAGATTTTTCACCGACGCCTGTTCCAGATAGCATACGCCGCACAGCGTAGCCGCCAGCATAACGCACATCAGCGGAATATCCGCCGAGGCGTACTGGGAATGGATTACGTATACCGGAAAGACTGCCGTAATCAGAGCGGCGATCACACCGGAATTTTTCTTAATCTTTTCCATGATCACAAAGATCAATACAATCGAAACCGTGCCGAAAAAAATAGAAACATACCGTGACAGCAGATACAGCACGGCCGGATTCTGCTCATAGACCAGCTCCACGGGCATATGCAGCTTTACCGCCGCGTACAGCTTATATAATACCAGGCTCATATACATCATCAGATGTCCCGGCCACTGAAAGATTTCCTCCGGCGGCAGAAACGTATGCTCCCTGATCATATACATGGCACCGTCCACAATCTGCCACTCGTCCGGGTGCAGTAAAAGAGGCAGTCCCCAGGCCCGGCCATAGAGGCGCAGCCCGGCGCCCAGCGCCGTGATCAGAATCAGCGCGTAATGCCGCCAGTCCATTTTCTCAAGGATTCTTCCCATATATTCTTTCATATCACTCCTCTTTTCCTGTCTCTGACAGCTTTACCACAGCCACATGATCGATCACCTGTACGGCGTCTGCCGCCGGCCAGAAGCCCATCTCTTCCACCTGTTCGGAATCAAGCAGTCTCTGATATGTCTCAAAATCCGTCATGGGAAATTTCCATTCCCAGCTATCCGGCACCGGCCACTGGGGCTGGGAGGAGAAGTCCACTGGCGGAATCTCCACCTCCGGGTGCTCCCTGTAATAGGACAGCTCAACTCCCACAATCTCCGATAAGAACAGCGTCGAATAAGTATTCCCGGCGCTGAACAGGTCTCTGTGAACCTCCTTGAGCAGCCCCAGTTCCCTGAGGCCGGCCGCTCCCTCATATTCCTCTCTGTCAAACCAGGCCGTCTGCCCGATCACCATAATAGAGGTAATGTCCCCATGATCCAGCATGTGAATCCGGGTGGCGATTTCCACGCCGATCCCATAAGATCTCTCATAGCACCGGTGGACATACTGGTAAAACAGATTGGCCGTAATACCGTTGTGCAGGATGATCACCGCCAGAAACAGGGCGGCCGGACTGCTGAATCCGGGTTTTACCCACCGGTCAAGCAAAACGGCCGTCAGAATATAGAGCAGACAGATACTCTGCTCCATCCGGGTGCTGTACTGGATTCCCGGCGAGGCGAAGAACCAGATAAAAGCAGCGAAGGGAATCGCCGCCGCGCCAAGCAAAAACAATCCGCACTCTGTCTTTCTGGCAAACAGCCGGCTTTTTGCCATGGCTGCCACAACCGTCGCTGTGCAGAGCAGAAGAAACAGCATATTCAGCACGGTATAGACCGTCAGCCCCCGCTCAAAAAAATTCCAGACGGCGAATACGGAAAAAAAGGCTTTCGCCGTCTCCGAAACAGCATTCAGAAAAAGAGACGGGCCAACCTGCCCTACCGCCGCGATTCCCAGATAAGGGGACGGCTGAACGCCCTGAACAGACATCATAAGCTTCCAGATTACATAATATGCCGCCGCTCCGGCCCCGTATAACAAAATCTGGTTTCTCATCCAGAACAGGTACTCTCTTCTGGAATAACGGTTTTCCAAAAGCTCCGCCATAAAATAACACAGCGCCAGAACCAGCGCAAAGGAAAGATATGCCTGATAAATGCCACAGCAGAGCACAATGCTCAGAAAGGACAGAAACAGGCGGGATTTTTTCTTCTCACCGATCAGGGAAAAACGAACTGCGAACGCCGCCAGCGCCATGGCCATCATATAACCGTCCGCCGTAAATGCAAAATAAAAGGTCTGGGTCACAGCCGGATATGCCGCCAGAAGCCCGCCGGTCAGCACAAGCAGCACCGGATTCTCCATGCGGAAAATATCCGCGACCAGCGCAGCCGTAATCCCGATCCAGAACAGAGAGAGCAGTCCGATCACCCAGGGCAGATCAAAATATGTGCTGAGGCCGCAGGCGGCGGCAAGAAACCATCTGCCAAGCTTGACCATGTTCTGACTGCTGTACACATTAAACAGAGAGTCGTGACCCGGCAGCGTGTTGGTAAATTTATAGATGTGAATCAGCAGGCCGATCAGAAACGCCGCGGCAAACGCCGTCTTCCATTCTTTTTTTATTTTTGTTTGGTAAAACCGAATCAGACCTTCTCCCATTTTTCCCCTTCCATATCGTTATTTTCACATTGATTTACATTCTAACACAAAATCCCTGGACAGGCCACTATTTCTTAACGGAAAACAAACGGAAAACTGCCGGCTTCTGTTGCCAATCCTCCGGATTTATATTATACTGAACGTCAGATAAATCTGTCCTGAGTATAAACAGTTTTTAAATTTTCAAAGAAAGTGAGAATCATGAAATGAGCGATGAACATACCCCTTTTCCCCAAACCCTTTCCGGTCATATCCTTTTATCCACAGATACCTTTGACTGGGATACGTTCCGACTGCAGTTTTTCGACGACTGGCAGACAGAAGTAACCGGGGAACCTGTGGAGGACAACCTGATTTTCCAGCTGGGCGAAATCACCGTCACCCTGTCCCTCATCAGAAAAACCGTGCCCGAAGCAATCGAGACGGCGGAAAACAACTATCTCTGGATCAATGCCGCAGAGGCTGTCCGGAAACACAGCGCTCATGTAGCCCTGGGTATCATCGGCGCGGACAATCCGCTCCAGCGCCACATTCTGTTTACGATGACCGCCGCCAGCGCGATGCGCCAGGAAAATGTCATCGGTCTGTATCAGTATCCGGTGACCAGAAAGGCTTCTGATTATATCGATGCCGCCATGTCGTTAAAACAGGATAATTTCCCCGTTACAATCTGGGTATTCGCCGGCTTCTACAAAGGGGAGCTGGGCAAGATCTGCTGCTATACCTACGGACTGGAGCAGTTCGGCAAAGAGGAAGTGGAAATTCTGAACAGCGATGCGGACATGGTGATGATTTATCAGTTTATCTATCAGATTGTCGGGTATCTGATCGCCCAGAACGGAACGTTAAACGATGGGGAGGCCATCGGATTTTCCAGAGAACGCTCTTACGAAGCGACCCGTTCCCCAGGCGTCGCAATACAGGGAACAACCGTTAAAATCAGTTTCTGACGCGCTGTCTTTACGATATGTGTTTTTACGTATAAATGGGGAGCGGATATCCGCTCCCCCTCATGTTCCGGCCTTATTCCACCACGGCCACGCCCAAAGGTCTTTTCCTTACGTCATCGATAAAGCACATCTCCTGACTGATTTCTTTCAGCCTGCTCTTTCCGACCTGCTCCACCAGCAAAATCTCGTCCGCCTGCCTGAACACGGGAAGATCGCCGAGATTCTTCATCAGATTCATGGAAATAATATATTTAACGGAACCGTCTTTTTTCCGCAGATACTCGATCAGCGCCTGTACATGACATTCTTCCGCTCCGCCCGTCACCAGAACCGTCTTTTCCTTCAGCCCGTCCGCCAGGTTAAACATCCTGCCATAGATCACGTCATAGGCTTCTTCCTTTGTCTGAAAAGCTTTGCCTTTCAGTCGACCGATCAGACCTGCATGCCCCTTTCCCGCTTCCCGCACAGGAATTACGGAAAGCACCCGCAGTCCATGCATATCTTTCAGTGACGCGGCATCTAACAGCTCTCCGCTGAACAGATATAGCAGACAGAGGATAAATGCCATACCAAAGAAGCCGCCGGCCAGGCCGACCACTCCAAATTTCACGGCCACACTCATCGGATTGACCACAACCACGACTTCCTGACCGGCGTTTTCCTGTTCTATAGTCTCTAACAGCACGGCGGCATTTTTTTCATTCTCCGCCTTTTTACCCTCCAGCATCTTTATTCTGTATTCGGCGGATATCTTTTCCTTCTCGCAGTTTAAGATCAGATACATCAGCATCGTCTCCCTCATATCCCGCAGTACGTCTCCGTCCCCGGTCGAAATGCTCTGACCGGCCTGCTCATATTCAGCCTGCCGCCTCTTCAGATTTTCCAGCTGACTCTCGCTGCCCTTGATCACCGCCTGATATTCAGCGATCTTATCATCCAGATCTCTGTTCTTTAACAGCAGATTATAGTACAAACGGGCATTTCCTCCTAACGTGTTCAGTTCCCTGACTCCGTCCAGCGCCTCCTGTACCATCTGCAGCGTATCATCATCAGCAGCCGCCACTTCTGTCGGTACCTGCTGTCTGCCTGCCGAGACATATTTTAAACCGCCCAAAGCGGCCATGCACAAAAGCCCCGCCGCAAGAAGCAGCTTCCATCTGCACAGTACATAATATAAGAGATTTCTGAGATCGATCTCTCTTTCGTATTCCTGTTGCTCCATACTTTCCTCTTTCCTGACGCATACGCCGCGTCATCTATACAGATTTGAAAATTTACGTTCAAACGTTCCTCTCAACATTTCTTATGGTCAGACGTTACCCACTCATTGTAAGAAAGAATCCGGCTGCTGTCAAGTAAATAATCCGGCTGTTCTGTCATTCATTCACCTGAAACCGGCTCCTGATTCTCTCGGCCGCCTCCGTAAATTCTTCCGTTATCAGCCCCTGTTTTGCCTTCTCCATCCGTTCTTTCATCCGCGCCGCCCGTTTCATATCTCCGGCCTCCTGAAACGCGCGATACAGGGAAGCCGCTTCATAATAGTCTGCGACAGCCTGAAACTCGGAGGTGTCTTTTCTCGTTTTCGCTGACACGGCCTGATTTCTCGATACCATCGCCAGAACCTCCGGATAATTCCCCGCCGCCATCCACCGCTGCAGATCGCCGTATTCGTTCAAATAAACGCTGCGTTCCCCGGCAAACCGGACACAGAAGGAAAGTAAATTAAATGCCAGCATTACGCCGAGCGCCAGGACAGCGGCCCGGTACAGCGGGCTTTTCCCTTCATTTCCCCTTCTAATCATAGAATCCGATCCTCCTTCCGATCAGCAGCATCAGCTCCTGGCTGGAAATCTGAGAAAGCCGTTCCAGATCCTGTTTCGTCATACCGCAATAGGTTTCCAGCATCGCCCGGATTCCGGCCTCCATATCGATCAGCGCCTCTTTATGGCTTCCGGCAAACTGCTCCGGATGATATCCGTTTTCCTCTCTTGAAAGCTCTTCATAAAACCAGACGACATTTTCCGCCAGCCGTTCCACCAGCTCCCCTTCCGTATAATAGATCTCCTCCACAAAAGGATCGGAAAGCCACATAATACATTCATAGACCGCCGCATAGTGACGGGCCCCGTTATCCACGGCATAAAATTCCCGCAGCTCGTCCGCCATATACAGATTATTATTGTCGTAATAGTCTTTTAACTCCCTGTAATTTCCCCCGGCCTCCAGTTCGAACAGTTTCTCCGCGTATTCTTTTGCGTGAAGACTGGCCTGAACGGAGCTCCACCAGTATTCCAGATCATAGATCGCCCCGTGGCCCGCCAACAGCATCACATTAAACACAACCAACAGTACAAGCACCAGTATCTGACCATGTCTCCTGCTCTGCCGCCCGGTCTCGTCCATAACGCGGCTTCTGGTCCGGTGAAACGCCCGGTTATATCGTCTCATATCCTCAATATGCTGCCGGGCCTCCTGATTCAGCGCGCCACAATGAGGACAGTATTCATCCTCAATCGAAAGAGGGCCGCCGCAATATTTACACTTCATCCCCTGCTCCTTTTATGACAGCTCCGCAACTTTTTGTCTTTATATTTCCTCATCTGTCCATCAGCGCCTGGTAAATATCCCTTTTACTCACCCCTCTGTCCTTCGCCATCTGCTTCATCGCCTCTTTTTTAGGCAGTCCCTGATCCAGATACTGCCGCAGATGGTCTTCCAGAGAAACAGTCTCCCAGCCTTTTTGCTTTTCCGCCTCCAGCTCCCGGGGACTTCTCCCCCGGATCACCAGGACAAACTCTCCTTTGGGTTCGTTCTGTTCGTAAAACCTGACTGCCTCCCCCAGAGTCATGGAAAGCCGTTCCTCAAACCGTTTCGTCAGTTCCCGGCAGACAGTCAGCCAGCGTTCGGCGCCCAGTACCCGCTCCAGCTCAGCCAGTGTTTTCCGCAGATGATGGGGCGCCTCATAGAGTACGATGGTCCGCGTTTCATTCCGCAGCTCCGCCAGCACCCGCTCCCTCTCTTTTTTATCACATGGCAGAAAGGCCTCAAAACAAAACCTTCTGGTTTCCAGACCGGAGGCGGTAAGAGCCGTGATACAGGCGGCAGGCCCCGGCAGCGCCGTCAGCGGCACCCCGGCCGCGATACACTGGCGCGCCAGCTCCTCCCCCGGGTCAGAGATCCCGGGCGTGCCCGCGTCGGTAATCAGCGCCACCGACAGCCCTTTTTGAAGCTGCTCCACCAGATAGCGGGCCTTCTCAATTTTATTGTGCTCATGATAACTGGTCATCGGCGTTTTAATGCCAAAATGATTTAACAGCTTCAGGCTGTGCCTGGTATCCTCGGCGGCAATCAGATCCACTTCTTTTAATACGCGCAGCACGCGCAGGGTGATATCCTCCAGATTGCCTATGGGAGTGGCGCAGAGATACAGTATTCCTGATTTTGCTTCAATATCCATAGATCGTGTAAATTTCCTCGCTGTAAACGCCCGGCGACTGATAGACGATCACCGGCGGTTCAATGCGCATCTGAGGCCGTCCGCCCAGAAACGCCTCGATCAGCACCATATTCGCTTCCTGATCCACAAAGGGATGGACCAGCTTCATCCGCTTCGGCTCCAGATGGTAAGTCCGCATGGTTTCAAACAGCTCTGTCAGACGGTGGGGACGGTGAACCATATAAAAACGGCCTCCCGGACGCAGCAGCCTGGCAGTTTCCCTTGACACGTCTTCAAAGGTACACAGGATCTCATGGCGGGCGATCGCCTTTGGCTCCTCCGGGTTTTTCAGGCCATGATTCTGATTCATATAAGGCGGATTACAGGTGACTACGTCGAAAGAAGCTTCACCAAACAAAGCGGAAGCTTCCTTCATATCGCCGCATACGATCGAAACCTTTTCCTCCAGGCAGTTATAGGCCACGCTGCGGCCCGCCATCTCCGCCATCTCCGGTTGAATTTCCAGCCCGGTAAAATGCCGCCCCTGGGTTTTTGCCTCCAGAAGAATCGGAATAATACCTGTGCCGGTTCCCAGATCCAGCGCCGCCTCCCCCTTTTTCACCCGGGCAAAACCGGAGAGCAGCACCGCGTCCATACCGAAGCAGAACCGTTTCGGCTTCTGGATAATCTTATAATGGTTCCGCTGTAAGTCATCCAGCCGTTCATCCTCATTTATTCTGACAGTATCTCTACCTGTCATGACAGTTTAGAGTTCCTTTCCTTTTTCTCCAGCGCTTCCAGCTCCTTCAGTTCCTCATCCTTAATATCCAGACGCTCTTTTCTGCGCTTTGGACGGAAACGAAGCTGCTTTACTTTATATTCCCGGATATCCCGGTCATCTTTGTCTACCGTCACGAGTACCTTAACCGTCTGGCGCAGCACATTGACGCTGTGTACTTCGCCCTTAAACCCGTCCTCGGTGGTGACATAATCTCCTATGGCCGGAAGCCGGCTGTTCAGATACTCATAGGTATCCTCCTCGTTTTTCAGGCAGCACATCAGTCTGCCGCAGGTTCCCGAGATCTTCGACGGATTCAGAGACAGGTTCTGCTCCTTGGCCATCTTAATGGATACCGGAATAAATTCCGACAGATAGGTATGGCAGCACAGCTCCCGTCCGCAGTTACCCACGCCGCCTAAGATCTTTGTCTCATCCCGGACCCCGATCTGCCTCAGCTCGATCCTGGTCTTAAACACCGACGCCAGATCCTTCACCAGCTCCCGGAAATCGATGCGGCCGTCGGCGGTGAAATAAAACAGCACCTTATTATTGTCAAAAGTATACTCCGTGTCGATCAGCTTCATATCCAGATTATGTCTGGCAATTTTTTCCAGGCACACCTGATGAGCCGCCTTTTCTTTTTCCTTATTTTTCTCCTCGGTCCGGTCGTCCTGCTCCGTGGCGACGCGCAGTACGGCTTTTAAAGGCTGTACCACTTTCTCCTCCTCCACTTCCCGGACGCCCATAACCACATAGCCATATTCCACGCCTCTGGCCGTCTCCACAATCACATTCTGGCCTCTTTTCACTTCCAGCTCGCCCGGATCGAAAAAATAGATTTTTCCGGCGGTTCGGAATCTGACCCCTATCACTTTTATCATAATCGATCAATCGTTCCTTCCTGTTTCTGTTATTCCTGTATTCTGTCTGCAGCGCACTGCCGGCCCGTGCAGGTCTCTCCCTACATTTCCTTGATCGTCAGCAGCAAAAGCTCCATCACCAGATCGAAGCCTACGTTCGCATTCAGCCGGACGCCGGCCTTATCGACAGCGTCGATCACCGTATCGATACCGTGAAAGCTGCTGTAATTGGCCGTTTCCCGGATCGCTGTCAGCTCATGGACGAAAATCAGCACGTTGGCATCCTGAGTGGCTTTGAAAACCATAACGTCCCGGTACCACAGCTTCATCAGCTCCAGACATTCCGAGAAATCCCTGTTTCCCTCTTTCAGGACACGCAGACTCTCCAGCATCATGGGCACGGACATCTCCTTTGCCCCTTTCACAATCCGAAGCACGCTCTGATACATGTCCATAAAATCCTCGGACTGAGCCAGAGAGATGGCTCTGCCCAGATTTCCTCTCGCAAAAGCACAGCAGATATCCGCCTGCTGCTTCGCCACATGCAGATGCTCCGTCAGATAACCTGCCACCGTCTCATCCGGCAGAGGCTTTAACGGCAGCGTAATGCACCGGGACAGAATCGTCGGCAGAAATACCTCGTTGTTTGCCGCCAGCAGTATGACAACGGCATATTCCGGCGGCTCCTCTATGGTTTTCAGCAGAGCGTTCTGGGCCTGGACCGTCATCTTACCGGCCTCATCCACAATATATATTTTATACGGATTGCCGTAGGGTTTAATCTGCACATCCTCCACCAGCTTTTCCCTGATATCGTCCACCCCGATGCTGCCCGGCTTTTCATGCGTGACATAAATCACGTCCGGATGGTTGTCCGTCAGAAACTGACGGCAGGAGTGGCAGACGCCGCAGGGCTCCGCGCCTTTGCGGTTTTCGCATTCCAGAGCCATGGCAAAGGTTTTGGCCAGCTGCTTTTTCCCCATTCCCGTCTCGCCGGACAAAATGTAGGCATGGGAGATATGAGATTCTTCAATCGCCCTGGCCAGATGTTCTTTTACGGCGTCCTGCCCTAAAATATTTTTGAACTGAAACATAATCCCCTCCCATTCGCCTGTAATGCGTCTTCAAATACCTTCCTAAACAGTATATCATATAAACTGCCAAAAGAAAAACTTTTTATCGAAAGAATCCGCGCGGGCCGCCACAAATCGGAAAACGCCCGCTCTCACAAAGAATAACAGACTCTCCCTCCACGGAAAGTCTGTTATTCTTCTTTCAAGTCTCCTGCGTATGCTTCCTGCGGCTTTTACGTTTCTTTCGTAAATTTTCTCTCTTTTCCCGGACTGCCGCCGCTTCCTCCTCGTCAGCCGAACGGAGAATCTTCACCGCATAGTACTGCCGGTCGTCCGCCGACTTTTTCAGACGGATCTTCCCATTCATAAAGCCATGGTCCGGACACCAGGACAGACAGTCATAGGTTTTTCCTCCTGAAGGGAACCAGCGAACCCGTTTGCGCAGCAGACGGCCGCAGACGCAGCAGGGAGTAGCGATCACCGTCCTGTCCTCCATCACATCCTCTCTGGCGTCAAAAGGACGGGACACATATTTCGTATAGTCGGGAAACTTCAGATAAATCTCTTCCTCTTTACATACGGGCGGCCGGTGATAATCCACAGACAGATAGGGCTTCACCTGCTCCCAGTCAAACCGCTGCATAATCATAGCCGTGTAACAGGTATCCTCATAAGCCCCGTGAGATTTCTGAAAATGTAAAAATTCCACCGCATATTCCAGAGACCTTCTGGAATGTCCGTCTTCGTAAATCTGGCTGAACAGTTTCTGCACATCATAAAAAAGCAGCGGCCTGGGAAAGGGGTTCTCCAGCCGATAAAATTCAATATTCCGCTGCAGTTCTTCCAGATCCATACTTCCCCAGGTACAGATAACATAGTCATTTCCGCACCAGCCGATAAAATCCGCGATCACTTCCGGAAAGCAGCGGGCATCCCGCAGCTCTTTCATGGAAAGGTGAACCAGCTCCTGGGTTTTAAAGTGCAGACGCCGATATACCTGAGGCCGGACACATTCATGAAAACGACCTGCGATCTGCATGGATTCCGACAGCTTCAGCGCGCCGATTTCAATGATTTCAAAAGGAATGGCCCGATTCTCGCCAGATTTGCCGGCAGGGGACTGGTTCCATTCCAGATCAAGTACAATATAATCCATCATGATCCTCCTCTGCCAAAAGGTATGGTACCCCGCATTATTTTATCATAACATCAGACCTGGGTCAAAAGGTATTTTTTTAGTTCGGACTATTGCTATTCAACATAAAAAAGTTATAATAGAATGCAGAGAAAAATCCACGCGAAGGAGTACCCAATGGAAGATTTGACCCGCCTGATCGACCGTCTGGAAACGGATCAGGTATTAAACAGGGAAGATTTTATCCGGCTGATCAGAGAACATACCCCCGATACGGACGAATACCTCTTCCAGAAAGCCGACCGGCTGCGACAGCAAAGCTATGGAAATGAGATTTACATCCGCGGCCTGATCGAACTGACCAATTACTGTAAAAACGACTGTCTCTACTGCGGCATCCGGCGAAGCAACCGCAGTGCCCAGCGTTACCGGCTGGATCAGGAAGACATCATGGAATGCTGCCGGACCGGTTACGAACTGGGCTTCCGCACTTTTGTTCTGCAGGGCGGGGAGGATGGCTGGTACACGGATGAAAAAGTCTGCCGGATCCTGACTTCCATCAAACATGATTACCCCGACTGCGCCGTTACCCTTTCTCTGGGAGAACGCAGCCGCAAAACCTATCAGGCCTGGTTCGACGCAGGAGCAGACCGGTATCTGCTGCGCCACGAGACGGCGACTCCGGAACATTACGCAAAACTTCATCCGCCGGAATTATCCCTGGCCCATCGAATGGAATGCCTGCGCGATCTGAAGGAAATCGGCTACCAGACCGGCTGCGGATTTATGGTGGGCTCCCCTTTTCAGACCACGGAGCATCTGGCGGAGGATCTTTTATATATCCATAAGCTCCGGCCTCAGATGGTGGGCATCGGGCCGTTTATCCCTCACCACGACACGCCGTTCGCAAAAGAACCGGCAGGCACGGTAAATGACACGCTGTTTTTCCTGGCCATCATCCGGCTGATGCTGCCAAAAGTACTTCTGCCTGCCACCACGGCGCTGGGAACCATCGATCCCAACGGACGGGAAAAAGGCGTACATGCCGGGGCAAACGTCATTATGCCCAACCTGTCGCCTTTATCCGTCCGCAAAAAATACATGCTCTATGACAATAAAATCTCCACCGGCGAGGAAGCCGCCGAAAGCATCGACTCCCTGAGAAAGCGGATGGCCGCCATCGGCTGTCAGGTGATCGTCGGGCGGGGGGACTATAAAAAATAAACAATATTAAATCAGCAGAACTCAATCAGGAGGATTATTATTATGAGTCTTAACAGCACCCCTGCGTCCGACAGAGTACATATCGGCTTCTTCGGCCGCAGAAACGCGGGCAAATCAAGCGTAGTCAACGCTGTCACCGGTCAGAACCTGGCCATCGTCTCCGACGTAAAGGGCACCACCACCGACCCGGTATATAAAGCCATGGAGCTTCTGCCTCTGGGCCCTGTCATGATTATCGACACCCCCGGCATCGATGATGAAGGCGC
Organism: uncultured Lachnospiraceae bacterium; assembly: GCA_910579325.1. Lineage (GTDB taxonomy): Bacteria > Bacillota > Clostridia > Lachnospirales > Lachnospiraceae > Paralachnospira_A. Next base: position 25,391 of record CAJTTU010000005.1, read on the forward strand.
TCTGGGGGAACTGCGCATCAAAAAAACACGCCAGGTTCTGAATAAAACGGACGTGGCCGTCCTGATTGTGGACGGCACGGAAGGAAAAAAACAGAGCGACGAAGAACTGATCGACCTGTTCCGGAAAAAGGGACTGCCCTACGTCATCGTCTACAACAAATCCGACCTGTACGCCCAAACCGCCGATACCGAACCGAATGAAATCCGCGTCAGCGCCCTCACAGGCTCCAATATCTACGAACTGAAAGAACTGATCGCCCGGCTGGCCGCCACCCAGGAATCCAAACTGCGGATCGTGGCCGACCTGCTCTCCCCTTCCGATTTCGTGGTGCTGGTAGTGCCGATCGACAAAGCCGCCCCCAAAGGCCGCCTGATTCTGCCCCAGCAGCAGACCATCCGGGATATTCTGGAGGCCGACGCCGTTTCCATCGTCGTGAAAGAAAACGAGCTGAAAAACACGCTGGAGCACCTGGGACAGAAACCCAGGCTGGTGATCACCGACAGCCAAGTGTTTGCCGGCGTATCCGCCGACACGCCCGAAGATATCCCCCTCACCTCCTTCTCCATCCTGTTCGCCCGTTATAAAGGCAATCTGGAGCTGACCGTAAAGGGAATCCGGGCCATCGAGAACCTGAAAGACGGAGACAGGATACTGATCTGCGAAGGCTGTACCCACCACCGCCAGTGCGACGACATCGGCACGGTAAAAATCCCCCGCTGGGTGCGCCAGTACACCGGCAAAGAGCTGCAGTTTGATTTCACCTCCGGCACGGAATTCCCCGACGAGCTGGGAGAGTATGCCATGGTGGTTCACTGCGGCGGCTGTATGCTGAATGAACGGGAAATGAAATACCGGCTCCAATGCGCCGAGGATCAGGGCGTGCCCATTACCAATTATGGGATCCTGATGGCTTATATCAACGGGATCTTAAAGCGCAGCCTGGAACCTTTCCCCCGAATCGCCATGGCTCTGGAAAATGAAACCACTGAAAAGTAACCGACAAAAACTGAGACTGCCGCAAAACAGAAATCATTGTATTGCGGCAGCTTTCCTTTTCCCGTTTTTTAACACAGCGCTTCCCCAAACACTTTCAGCAGCTGCTCCCGATGAAAAGGCTTATCCACAAAGCCTTTTGTACCGATCGCTTTGGCTCTCTCAAAGGTATCGTCATAGGCCAGCGAGGAAACCATCACGATCCTCGCCTCCGGATGCTGTTTCAGAATAATCTCGGAAGCATCCAGTCCGTCCATTCCCTGCATGATAATATCCATGGTCACCAGATCTGGTTTTACCTCATCATACCGGGCAATCGCGTCCTCCCCGCTTCTGCAGTATGCCGCGATCTCATAATCTGTTCCTTCCAGAACATCGCCCAGCTGAACCCGTACCAGCCGGGAATCATCTACCACCATAATTCGTTTGCTCATTTCAATATGCCCCTTTCTAATCAGCCAAAACCGCTCCGTCCTCGTCAGAACACGGCACATGATGGATAAACTGCGCGCCGCCGCAGCTCTCGTCGGTATATGTAAGCATAAACTGTACCTCGCTCCCCTCAGGCTCATAACGTCCCCGATAGAAAACAGGCGGGCCAAAATGAGCCGGAATCTGTGTGGCCTGAAACATTGCGCCTGCAATCCTGCCACAGAGTACGTTAAAATATTCTTTACTGAACTCCTCCAGATCCTCAGGGCTGACCGATTCCTCATGAAAGGAATTGCTGGCCATACGGGACAGCAGCCGGGTATCGGCACAGAGGGTCAGGCTGGTGCGAAATCCTCTGTCAAAGGTAATCTGCACCGTACAGAGGTCTTCCCCCGGCGACTGGTTCCCCTGGCGCAGACGAACGCCCGCGGTACATTCCGTCACATCCTGAACTGCCTGATCCAGTATCCGCTCAAGTTCCTCTCTTGCCAAAGCAGTATTCATCCTTTCCCTCCGTATCCCCGCATTCCTCCATGATTATATCATTCAGTCCGATAATGGCATTCATCGGCGTCCGGAACTCGTGGGACATATTCGCCAGAAATTCACTTTTCGCGATGCTGGCCTTTTCCGCCTGACGCCGCACCCGTTTAATCTCGTTGATATAAGCCCTCATATCGGTCATATCCAGAATCAGAATCACGCATCCCTGTACCGGCCGTTTTCATCCATTATATGCTTGCTGTGGCTTTCATAGTGCTGTTCTCTGATGGAAAAGCTCTGGGGAATGTCATTGTTCAGCATTTCCTCCCGGAACCCTTTCACGACCCGGATATTCTCTCCCAGCTTATGGGCGGACAGGTCGGTGAAAATCGTCGCCGCCGCCCGGTTATAGCTGACCAGACGGTCATGGTCGTCCAGAGCAATCACACCGTCGCCCATACTCTCCAGAACCTTCTCCGCCGCCAGATGACGGAAATCATAATTGCGCCGGCTCCAGACCACAATCACCACCATAGACATGGAAATCGTCAGCGTCACCGGCGTGAAGTCAAACACATCCGCCAACTTAAAAACATAGGCTGTCAGCACAAGGACAGGCAGAGCGGAAATCGCAAGGATCATCCGGTACTGGCGGTTTACCTGGCGGTCCGAGCGTTCACGGATCGCTTTTGTCAGTATGTATATACACAGAACATAGGGTATGATAATATGGGCGATCGTAAAAAACACATACAGCGGGCCATAGCTGAGGCTGATATGATAAAAACCGTCCGCCTCCGCCACCCACCGGATTTCCCGGTAGAAAAGCCCATGCCAGTTAAAGATCACCGTGGGCAGAGATAAAAAGCTGACTGTGCCAAGTATTCTTAAAAGCATTTTCGGCGGCGCGACAGAACAATAAATATAAATAAACCAGCAGTAACACATCGGCGTAAAAGCGGATCCCACTTTTTCCATGCTCACCGCCGTCATGGCCGCTTCCACCGTAGGCGCGGTCAATTCCAGTAAATAACCTATATTCTGTACCAGAGAACCGCACATAATCATAATCAGCAGCTTCTGCTCTCTGGCGCCGTCCCCGTTCAGCAAAAGGAATAAGGCTATGGCTGTCAGACATATGCCAAAACATTCTAATGCAATGACAAAACTTACCATGTTTCCCATCCTCCCGTTTATAATCTACAATCTGCCGCGGCAGCAGATTTCCTGTTTACTCCTGCAAAAAGCCAGCCGGACATCTACGTGAAACGCTCCCTGAATATGCATGGACGTCCGGCGGCTGCCGTCAGATATGAAATACTAAAAATACAATATTATAATTTTCAGGTCATGTCAAAAAATACCTGTCTCTTCCGACAAAATTTGTCCCGGGTCAGACCACGCGCTAATACATCGTCATAATCTCCCGTATCACCAGATACCCCGCCGGCCCCAGCAGCATCCCCCAGACGCCGAACAGGCTGAGTCCCACATAGATGGCGATCAGCGTTTCCAGTCCGGTGATGCCAAGCTGGGTGCCCATCAGGCGGGCCTCGGCGTATTCTCTGAAAAAGTAGCAGATGCCGTAGATTACCATCAGCCCCGCCGCCATCAGATACCTTTTCTGAAACAGGCAGACAATGGCCCAGGGAATCAACACTGTCCCGGTTCCCAGAATCGGCAGCACGTCCACAAAGCCCAAAGCCACGCCTATGGCCACCGGATAGGGATTCCCTAAAATCCACAGTCCCAGTATGCAGACGCCGATCACCACCACCATAATCAGAAGCTGGCTTTTAAAGTACGCCCCGCCGGCCAGAGACAGCCGGCGGCACAGCGCCGTCACTTCCGTGCCGAAGGTGGAGGCCTGCTGCCTCTGTTTCAGCTCGTCCATCTCCGTAACCGACAACACGCAGGCAATGACCGACACCGTAAAAACGGCTCCGGCCTTCAGCACCCATTTCAGCGCCGGCACCGACGCGCCTGCCATCGCAGGCATCAGCTTTTCCTCGATCTGCATATGCACAAAGCTCCTGGCCTGCTCCGTGGCGCTGATCAGCACGCCTCTGGGCAGAGACAGCGCCTGCTCCGCCTGATTGCAGCAGGAAAACACGGCATTCTCCATGCCCCTTAACAGCCCGGGAAGCCTCTCTGATAAAATCCTGATCTGCCAGATCAGCCTGCCCCCCAGACTATATAACACAATGCCCGCCGCCACGGCCTCCACCGTCAGCAAAACGCCTGCGCTCACCGCCTCCGGTATGCGCAAATGCTTTTTCAGCCACCGGGTCGTCCGCCGCATCTTCACCGCCAGAAACCACCCGATACAAAAAGGCAGCGCCACCGGCAGCGCAAACCGAAAGCCCAGATATACAAAAGCCGCCGCCAGAATAAAGATACCGCCTCTTACCAGTTTTTCCTTCTTGATTTCGCCCATAATAAAAGTCACCCTCTGCTGTTTATGATAAACAGTGAGGGCAACATTATTCACATTGTCTTATCCAGTTTTTTCCTCTCATACCTTAAAACGGTACCCCACCCCCCAGATCGTCTCAATATACTGGGGCTTCGCCGTATTAAACTCAATCTTCTCCCGGATTTTTTTGATATGCACCGTAACCGTGGCGATATCCCCCACGGATTCCATATCCCAGATCTTGTTGAACAGCTCCTCTTTCGTATAAACATGATTCGGATTCTGAGCCAGAAACGTCAGCAGGTCAAACTCCTTCGTCGTAAACTGCTTTTCCTCCCCGTTAATATAAACCCGGCGGGCCGTCTTGTCGATTTTCAGGCCCCGGATCTCGATAATCTCATTTTCCACCACCGTACTGCCGATCAGCCGCTCGTACCTGGCCAGATGTGCCTTCACCCTGGCCACCAGCTCGCTGGGACTGAAGGGCTTCGTAATATAATCGTCGGCGCCCAGCCCCAGCCCTCTGATTTTATCAATATCGTCCTTCTTGGCGGACACCATCAGAATCGGCGTATTTTTATTTTTCCGAATCCGCTTGCAGATCTCAAAGCCGTCCATCTCCGGCAGCATCAGGTCCAGAATAAACAGGTCGAAATCCTCCTTCATGGCCCGCTCAAGCCCTCTGTTGCCCGACGTCTCGATCTCCACGTCAAAGCCGCTCAGCTCCAGATAGTCCTTCTCCAGCTCGGCAATCGCCTCTTCATCCTCGATAATCAGTAATTTACTCATAAATGACCTCCTGGTATTTTCTCAGTACAAAATGCATGACCGTTCCCGTGGATTCCCTGCTGGTGGCCCAGATCCGGCCTCCGTGGTCCTCGATAATCTTCCTGACGATGGACAGGCCGATGCCGCTGCCTCCCTGGGAAGAATTTCTGGAAGAATCCGTTCTGTAAAACCTGTCGAATATATAGGGCAGATCCTTCTGGGATATGCCTTTGCCGTTATCCTCGATCTCCACCTGGATAAAATCGCCTCTGTCTTTAATTCTGATATTGATGATTCCCCGGCGCTTGTCCAGATATTTGACGGAATTGCTGATAATGTTATTGATCACCCGCTTCATCTGCTCCGCGTCGGCAATCACCAGCGTATCCTCCTCGCAATAATTAAAGTATCCCAGCTCAATATTTTTCGCCTCCAGCTCGATGCCCACCTCGTCGATACAGTCCTTGAAATAACTGGCCACATTGATCTTGGTAAACACATAGGGCACCCGGTTGGTATCGATCTTGCTGTAAAAGGTCAGCTCGTCGATCAGCTTGTCCATGTCGTTGGCCTTATTATAGATAGTGCGGATATATTTGTCCAGCTTTTCCGGGGAGGAGGCCACGCCGTCCATAATGCCCTCCACATACCCTTTGATGGCCGTGATCGGCGTCTTTAAATCATGGGAAATATTGCTGAGCAGTTCCTTCGTCTCATTGTCATACTGAATCTTTTCCTCGGCGGATTCTTTCAGTCTGAGCCGCATCTCCTCAAAATCCATGCAGAGCTGGCCGATCTCATCCCTGGTATCCTGCACCTCCAGCTCAAAGTCCATGTTTCCTTCCTTGATCTCTCTGGTGGCCTTCTGCAATAGCCCCAGCGGCTGGATAATCGAATGGTAAATCCAAGTGGTCAGTACCACCGCCGTAAGCAGCAGAATCACCGCCACCGCGATCAGCATCTCCGACGCCATGGCTTTCACCTCCGGCAGCCTCATACTCATGGAAGTTATGATAAAGATACTGCCCTCCGAGCCGTCGGAAAATTTCAGGTCATGCTGCTTTAGCAGACACTTGGTATCCTGGCCCGTATAGATGCCGCCGTCACTGAAACGGGTGGACTCATTATAGTCCGGCAGCTGGCCCAGCAGCTTTAGCGGAATCGATTCGATCCCACAGTAGATAATCTCCCCGTTCTGCCGCACAGCCAGATAGGAATGCCGCTCCCGAAGCTTTTCGTTCCATTCCTCCAGATATTTGCTGTCCGTAAACTGATCGGGAGCTTCCGCAGCCGCCTTCTCGATCTCCTTCTGGACGGACTCTGTCATGGAATCGAAAAACTGGATGGAAGTGCCATAAAACAGTTCCTGCAAATCTTCCACGCCGTAGATCTGCTCCACCGTCCTCAGCTGATAGCTGTTCACCCCGGCCAGAAACAGGCTGAACAGCAGTACCGGAACCAGTATAATAATGAAAAAAGCCGTCAACAGCCTGTTTTTCAGCTTCATGTTCCAATATTCCTTTCGGATCGCCTGTCAGAAGCGTCTTAATCTTCCATACCCCTGGGCATCTATATTTTATGCCATCTCCATTCAGTCCGATCCTGCTTTATCAAAAGTCTTTTATCATTATATTATACCATGTCTTGGAAGAAATAAGTAGAAACAGACGATAAATATTATAAATTTTTCGTAAAGGATTATACCTAGTGAAAAAAGCGGAGAATGCCGTACCTCTGATGCATGATACGAATGCTCCGCCTTCTGTCAACCGTTATTTTAATTCAAGCTCGCTCAGCACCTGTCCGCCTATCTGGAACAGACGGCTTCTGCTGATCGGAATACACTTTGAAATCGTCCCCTCCAGACTGCCCTGATAAATCTGAGTGCCTCCCATATCATAGATCAGACAATTGGTATCATTGTAAATCAGCAGGTAATCGCCGGAAAACTCCGCATGGCTGTAAGCCATGGCCACCGGTTTCACAAACAGCTCCTGCCCCGCCCCATTGTATACATACAGCTGCCTTGTGCTGTCGGAGCTGTCTCCTTCCACCACCACACCCGCATGGGAATCACTGTGGAAGACGCTTAAAATATTCCTTCCGTCATAAGTAACACTCTGGGCCAGCTCCGGAGAAAGAGCATTTTTCAGAGAATAAAAATCCACCCGGTCATCGGCAAAAGCGCAGGCATGCTCATTCCCCAGAAAAGTGACTTCTCCCACCATGGCATTCTGGTATTCCATGAAAATGCCGACCACCCGGTCCTGACGGTTTTTTCCCACCTCAAAATTGTAAAAAACCACTTTGTTCATCATAGAGCCGGCATCCATGTAAATATAAGCCACGGCCAGCTGCTGGCCGTCAGGGGAAATACCGATATCCATGGGATAGCCATACTCGTCGATCAGTGTTTTCAGCTTGACATCCAGCTCCGTCCCGTTCTTGTCATAAAATACGATCTGATTCGACCGGGTATTTTCCAGAATCGCTACTGCCACGCCCTGGGAAGCCACCTGCACCCGGGTGATCGGCCAGTTGGTAGTCACATTTCCCACACAGCCGGAAGCGTCGCATATGTACATGGTGTATCCCTGCTGATCGGCAAATACCGCATAGCCGCCGCAGATATCCACAATAGGCTTTTTCATCTCATAGGACTGGTTCCAGACCACCTCTCCCGTCCTGTCATAACAGACCGCCCCGTCCCGTCCATATCTCAGAAAATAATCCCCAAACCCGATATAATCCGCCATGCCGCCGCCCTCTAAAGGTTTTTGCCACAGCACGGTATATCCGCTGAATGTCTTGCTGCCCTGATAGAGCCAGAGCACCAGACCGCATGCTGCCAGGATGACAGCCAGCAGCAACAGGCCGACAATTTTTTTTCGATGATGCTGAAACAGGCTCTGATCAAGCTCTGCGGTGTCTGCGTCCGGAAATAACGTCAGCCCGGATACCCCTTCAAATTCCGCATCCTCACCGGAAGCGCCCCGAATCATCCTTCTTCTTAAAACAGATTTTCTTTTCTCACGTAAGTAATCATTTGTATCAGCCATGAATCGTTTCCTTCTGCATCTGCGGGTCTTTTTTATATCAAACAATACTGTTTCAGTCCATACCGGTATCTAGTATATATTATTTTGACGAATAATGCTACCTGGTTTTACGGCAAAACCAAAACTTGTCCCGCAAACAGATAATCAGGATTGCTGATTTCATTTTTTTCGCAGATTTCATGGATCATATCTTCATTTCCGTAAATGCTGATGCTGATTTTTTGCAGCGTGTCGCCCTTTTTCACCTGATAGGTCTCCGGCACCGGAGCCTGCGCCGGGGTCTCGGGAGGGCTTGTCTCTTCCGGCTGCGTTTCCTCCGGAAAAGTCTCGTTTTCCGTATCTGCGGCTGTGCTTTGATCAGCCTGTCCGGCAGACTCGTCGTTTCCGCCCTGCTCCGGCTGACCGACCGGCTCTGACTGCCCGTTTTCCCCCGGCTGACCGGCCGCCAGACCCACGGTTTCCGGCTCCTGAGTAGGGGTCAGATTCGCCGGATGCTCGCGGACAATCACGGACGCCGGCGACGGGCTGGTTTCATTGTCGGAAGCGATATGCGTATCCGGCTGCCCCTTTACCGGCGCGGAGGTCTGCATATCCTGCCTTCCATAAAACGCCATAACCCCCATCAAAAACACACAGACCAGCGATGCGGCATGAACAAAGCCATAACTTTTCTTTGTCCCCGGCCTGGAACTCACCGGTTTTTTCTCCTGCATGATCTTCCGGTAATTATCGATCAGTTCTTCTTTCGGTTCTTCCGGTTCCGACCTGAAATGAGGGGAAGAAAGGATCATATATTCCTGCATTTCCTCATTCCGCTCATAATAAATATGGTAACCTTTCAGTCGCTCCAGTCCTCTGATCGGGCAGACGTAAAAATCCGCCTCCTGCTCCTTCTGCCAGAACAGTACCTGATATTCTTTCTGAAAATACCGTCGGAACATCAGCTCTGCCTTTTCCTCCGACGTCTCCTGTCCGTCGCTGTCGCATAAAAACCAGCCCCACACCTGGGTTCCGGGAAATCGCTGGCTGATGGTCTCCTCTATCCGGGCCTGTCCGCTCTCGCCGGACAACTCTTCCTCGGTAACCTCCATCGCGCCGCTTAAAAACAGATAAACGGAATGGTCCGCCCGCTCCTTTTTTCCAAGCAATATGCCGTACTTTCCCTCGGCGCTTCCCTGAGCCTTCAAACGATGGATATACGTCACCACATAGTCTTCCACATAAACCTTAATCCAGTCCTCTATCCCGCCGATCTGACGGATATTTTTCGGTATTTTCTGAACCTCCATTCTGACTATCCTCCATCCTGTCCGTGCCATTCACATCATTCACCGCTCGGCGAACATGCAAGCATGCTCTCCTCGCTAACGTTCATCTTTCATGAATCTGCGATTCATGAACATCATTCACCGCTCGGCGAACATGCAAGCATGCTCTCCTCGCTAACGTTCATGATATTATACGACAGGACGGATGCGTAAGCTGTCATTTTCTGTCTGCGACGGCAAAAAAGTTTTTGACAGAAACCCCACTGTTTCGATTCCCCGGCAGATACAGTCGGCCAGCTCCATCACCACGGACAGACGGGTATTCTGCAGAATCAGCGGCTCAAACCGCCCCTGGCTCCCCACAATGCCGGTGATGGAAATATGACCGACTGCGGTCAGATCCTTACTGACGCCAAGCCCCGGCTTCATCGCGCCTTTAGACAGCGTGATACAGCCCACATGCTCTCTGGAACCTATGGATGCGTCAATGGCCACCACCACGGCATCCTTGTATTCCCGCTCGATCAGATCAATCATCTCCTCCAGGTTAACCGCATGGACCGGCTGGCGGAGGGTTCCCAGTACGTCCGGACTGTTCAGCTCTCTGTATCGTCCGAAGGGATATCTTCGCTCCGTGCAGGTCAGCATATGACCGATCAAAGGTCCCAGACTGTCCCCCGTGGAACGGTCGCTGCCAATACACAGATATAAAACCCTGTTCTTTCGTTTTTCCTCCCGGATCTCCGAAACCAGCCGGGCCAGCTGACTGCCAAAGGCTTCCGGGGAAAAGGCTTCGTCGGCCCGATAATACATAATCGCATTCTGTTTCAAAGAACTCACCTGTCTCTTTCCGGTATCACAGGAAACAAAAGGGTTCCCTGTGATACAACTCTCATTCTGCCATTAATTATTCCCCAAATTAACAGGCGTATACCAGTAACCCCTTTTTCCTCCGGGCAGATAATTGGTAAAGCCGAACATGGAGGCCATCACCCTCTCCCTTTCGCTGCAGGTACCGGGCACGCCCAGGTAATACTGGCAGGGCGACGTCCCCTTGTAACAGGCCAGAATCAGGTGATGGTGGCGGTAATAACCATGCAGCAAAAAACTGTTATTTCCATACACCCAGGTTTCCCGGGGGAGTCTTCCGATATCCCGGGGCATAATCTTCAGAATCTCCCAGTCGCTGCCCATGCCGTTTATCATCAGCTTCGGGTAAAAGGAAGCCAGCTTCTCCCACAGACTTTTCGGCGGTTCCTGATACATGTCGCTCCAGATACACTGCTCCGGACAGGGACACCCTGGCTGCTGCTCCGGTTCCCGCTGTTCCGGTATCCGCTGCTCCGGTTCCCGCTGTTCCGGCATCCGCCGCTCCGGTTCCTGCGGTTCCGGCATCCGCCGCTCCGGCTCCTGCCGTTCTGGCTCCTGCTGTTCCGGCATCCGCTGCTCCGGTTCCTGCGGTTCCGGCATTCGCTGCTCCGGTTCCTGCGGTTCCGGCATCCGCTGCTCCGGTTCCCGCTCTGCGCTTTCACAGTGTTCCGGCAAAACGGCTCTGTCGGCCATCATCCGTTCTACTTCTTTTTCTTCTAAAAGCTCCCGCAGCGTATCCCACTCCGCTCCGATATCATACGCACTTCCGGCGCCCTCCGCCTGTAACTGTTCCTCTTCCTCAGATCGCAGCTCTCCTTTTGTCAGTTGTATTTTTTTTTCTGACTGCAAATCTTCTTCTGACTGTAATTCTTCTTCCGGCCCCGCTTTTTCCTCCTGCTTCCGTCTTTGTTCTGCCTCTGTCATCCTCTGCCCAGGATCTTCCGGCATATCCACCTGGGCCGCATGGAGCATTTCTCTCGATGACTCTCCGGGCCTGAACAGCGGAAGATCATCCCAGACCGTAGCGCAGACCAGACCCTTCCCGCCGTCTTCCATGTCCGGAAGCTGTCCCTGGTCCTCTTTGCTCCGACTTCCATACGCCAGCAGCCCGGCCACATGATTCAAATCGGCCGCCTCCCCCAGTAAACGGGCAAGAGGCATCTGAGCGCCCCATTCCCCCTGACCGTTCCCGGCATTCATCCGGCCCAGACGCCACAGCCGTAATTTACAGCCCTCCCGCATAAAACCATAAACGTCCCACTGAGGAGCCTGGTTCAGAAATCCGCCTTTCACAGACAGCTGCAGCCTGCACTGATTATTTCTGATCTCAACTTTTACAAATCCGGAGTTTTTTTCTTTGATCTTATGTTGATAAAAATACAGATAAGAAAACAAACGTTTATAATCAGACATATTCTCATCTCTCCTCTCTCCTATCATATGAGAGGAACGGTGAAAATATTACGAAGGAACCGGTAAATCGCGGCGACGACGCGCTTTGCCGGTTCCCATAGAAAGTGAACTTCTTTTTATGTGATAAAATGTCTTTTTCTACACGATTAAAAAATGACGCCTACACATGAATCTCTGCCGTTACGCCCAGCAGTTCCTTATTTTCCTCCAGCATGGGCCGGATTACGTCGGCCAGGAATTCCTCCACCTGCTCCTTCGCGCGTCCGGTATAACGGGAAGGCTCCATCAGCTTCTGCAGATCCCCTAATTTCAGATTAAATGCCGGATCGGCAGCGATCAGCTCCAGGAGATTGTTCTCCATCCCCTTTTCCTTCACATTACGCCCTGCTTCCATGGAAAGCACCCGGATCCGTTCATGAAGCTCCTGTCGGTCTCCGCCGGCCTTTACCGCATCCATCATGATATTTTCCGTAGCCATAAAAGGCAGCTCCGCCATCAGCCGCTTTTCAATCACCTTTGGATATACCACCAGGCCGTCCACCACGTTCAGATACAGGTTCAGGATCCCGTCCACGGCCAGAAAAGCCTCTGGGATGCTGATCCGCTTATTGGCGGAATCGTCCAGTGTCCGCTCAAACCACTGGGTAGAGGCCGTCATCATCGGATTCATGGCGTCCGCCATCACATAATTGGCCAGGGACGCCATACGCTCGCTGCGCATGGGGTTTCTCTTATAAGCCATGGCGGAAGAACCGATCTGGTTTTTCTCAAAAGGCTCCTCCACCTCTTTCAGATGCTGCAAAAGGCGGATATCATTAGAAAATTTATGGGCGCTCTGGGCAACGCCGGAAAGCACGTTCAGCACCCGACTGTCCACCTTTCTGGAATAGGTCTGGCCGGACACCGGATAACAGCCGGGAAATCCCATCTTTTCTGCGATTTTCCGGTCTACCGCCTTCGCCTTCTCGTGATCGCCGTCAAACAGCTCCATAAAGCTGGCCTGGGTTCCCGTCGTTCCCTTCGATCCCAAAAGCCGCATGCTGCCGATCAGGTAGTCCAGATCCTGAAGGTCCAGCAAAAGCTCCATCATCCACAGAGACGCCCGCTTGCCCACGGTGGTAGGCTGGGCCGGCTGGAAATGGGTAAAGGCCAGCGTCGGCTGCGCCTTGTAGCTGTCCGCGAATTTTGCCAGCTCGTTCAGCACGTTCACCAGCTTTTTCTTCACCAGCTTCAGCGCCTCCGTCATCACGATAATATCGGTGTTGTCCCCCACGTAACAGGAGGTGGCGCCCAGATGGATAATGCCTTTGGCTTTCGGACACTGGGTACCATAGGCATATACATGAGCCATCACGTCATGGCGCACCAGCGCTTCCCGCTCTTTCGCCACGTCATAATTGATCTCATCCTGGTGTTCCTTCAGCTCCTGAATCTGTTTTTCGGTCACAGGCAGACCCAGTTCATGCTCCGCTTCCGCCAGAGCAATCCACAGCTGCCGCCAGGTCTTAAATTTCTTGTCCTGGGAAAAAATATACTGCATCTCCTCGCTGGCATACCGCTCAGACAAGGGACTCTGATACCTGTCAGTATTCATCCTATATACGCCTCCTAAATACAGTCCCGCGACAGTTCTCCTGAACCCCCCGCATCCCTTCTACCTGTCATATTCCCCCCGGATGTCCTCCGCAGGCGGAGCGACCGGGTAATTACCCGTGAAACAGGCGTCGCAGACAGGCAGTCCCTCCGCCAGCTCCGGCAGACGCTCCACGCGCAGAAAAGCCAGACTGTCGGCCCCGATGATCCGGCGAATCTCCTCCACCGTCCGGTTATGAGCGATCAGCTGGTCCTCCGACGGAATATCGGTCCCGAAATAACAGGGATGCAGAAAAGGCGGGGCGGCTACCCGCATATGTACTTCCTTCGCCCCGGCCTCCCGCAGCATGGTCACAATCCGGTTGCTGGTGGTTCCCCTGACGATGGAATCGTCGATCATGATAATCCGCTTTCCGGCCACAGCCTCCCTGAGCACATTCAGCTTTACCCGGACGCCGGACTCCCGGCTCTGCTGCCCGGGCCTGATAAACGTACGCCCCACATAGCCGTTTTTAATGAGTGCCGTCCCGTAAGGGATTCCCGACTCCCGGCTGTATCCCATGGCGGCGGAATTTCCCGAATCGGGAACACTGACCACCAAATCCGCCTCCACCGGCGAATCCTTGGCCAGACAGGCTCCCGCCGTCAGCCGCGACTTGTACATGCTGACCCCGTCACTGACGCTGTCAGGCCGGGAAAAATAAATATATTCAAAGATACAGCGGGACTGTTTCTCTGCCGGCCGGCACAGTCCTCTGTCGCAAAGAACTTCTCCGTCTTTCGTGACCGTCACAATCTCTCCCGGCTCCACATCCCGGACAAATTCTGCCCCGACCGTATCCAGCGCGCAGCTTTCCGAGGCAAACAGCCAGGCGCTGCCCCTTCTGCCCAGGCACAGGGGCCGAAACCCCTGGGGATCCCTGACACCGATCAGCTTTCGGGGACTCATAATCACCAGAGAATAAGCGCCTTCCAGTTTCCTCATGGCTTTTGCCACGGCGGCTTCGACACTGTCCGTGTTCACCCGCTCTCTGGCGATATGGTAGGCGATCACCTCGGAATCGATGGTCGTCTGAAAGATCGCGCCCGTGCGGGCCAGCTCCTGCCGAAGCCCGGGCGTATTGACCAAATTTCCATTGTGGGCCAGGCCCAGAACACCTTTGATATAATTCAATACCAGCGGCTGGGCATTCTCGATCGTGCTGCTTCCCGCCGTGGAGTAACGCACATGGCCAACGCCTAAATTGCCTCCAGCCAGCTTTTTCAGGCTGTCCTTGTCAAACACCTCGTTGACAAGTCCCATGCCTTTATGGGAAAGCACACGTCCTTTAGGTCCCCTGGTATCGCTGACCGCGATACCGCAGCTTTCCTGCCCCCGGTGCTGCAGCGCCAGCAATCCGTAATAAATCGACTGCGCCACATCATTCCCTTCCGGATCATACATCCCGAATACGCCGCATTCCTCACGGAGTTTTTCAGACTCCCAGCCTGTCTCTTCTTCCCGCTGTTCCTGCTCCAATGCCTCGTTCATCCTGTCCCGGCCCTTCTTTCCTGTCGCTGTATCTGTATTTGATTGTCTGCTTTATTCGATTCCGAGACGCTTGAATACCTCCGCGTAAGCGTCCTCCACATTGCCCAGATCCCTGCGGAAACGGTCCTTGTCCAGCTTTTCCCTGGTCTCCTTGTCCCACAGACGGCAGGTGTCGGGAGAAATCTCGTCGGCCAGAATCACCGTTCCGTCCGCCAGTCTGCCGAACTCGATTTTAAAGTCGATCAGCTCGATGCCGATGCTGTCGAAATATTTGATCATCACCTCATTCACCTTAAACGCATACCTGGTGATAGCGTCGATCTCTTCATCGGTAGCCAGTCCCAAAGCCAGCGCATAATATTTATTGATAAAAGGATCTCCCAGCTCGTCGTCTTTATAGCTGAATTCCAGCGTCGGGCGAAGCAGCTTTCTGCCTTCCTCGATGCCCAGCTTTTTAGAAAAACTGCCGGCAGCCACATTTCTTACGATCACTTCCAGGGGTACGATCTTCACCGCTTTCACGGCGGTCTCCCTGTCGCTTAACTCCTCCACCAGATGAGTAGGCACGCCTTCCTTCTCTAACAGCCGTAAAATATGATTGGTCATACGGTTGTTAATCGCGCCCTTTCCCACGATCGTGCCCTTTTTCTGGCCGTTAAACGCGGTGGCGTCATCCTTGTAATCCACAATCAGGATGCCTTCCTCATCTGTTTTGTACACTTTTTTTGCCTTGCCTTCATACAGTAAGTCCAGTTTTTTCATCGTCATATCTCCTCGTATTTATACTCGTCAGCCAAATCCGACAAAAGTGTCGTCGCGAAGCATACTCTATATGCCGGCGCTTATTCCCGTCCGCTTTCTCAGTTTTGCTTTGCGGCCCGGATATCACGCCTGCTTCACATATTTTTGCAATCATCTGCATTATAATACAGAGACCATAGAATTGCAATATCCATTCAGTCGGAGTTTTCCGGCCGTAATACAAATTTTTTTATATTTTCACCAGTGCACAGTCTGCCTCACAGCCGGTCCGGCCGCCGCTACCTGCGCCGCTGTCCATGAAAATAGCGGGTGGTATAACAGACCTCTCCGTCTTCGGAAAGTTCCATCACCATATAAGAAGGCTCCCGCCCCTCCTGTCTTGGATAGGCAATACTTCCGGGGTTTAACAGTGTAAGCCCTTTCTCCTGTTCCAGCAAGGGCCGATGGGTATGGCCGAACATCACGATATCCACCCCCCGCTGCATGGCCTCCTCCCTCAGGTAATTCAGAGACAGAGACACCTGGTAATAATGCCCGTGGGTCAGCAGAACCCGGTAAGAGCCCAGCATGATTTCCTTCTCTCTGGGCAGACGGGAAAAGAAATCGTTGTTGCCGGCAACGATCTCCACGGGACAGCTCGCGATATGATGGATATAGTCCTCGCTCCCCTCCACGTCTCCTAAATGAATCAGCATATCTACCGGCTGCTCATCCAGCAGTGCCTGACACAGATTTCCGTTCTGTCTGTGGGTATCGCTGACAATCAAAATTTTCATATGTCTTTCACCTCATGATTACAGTTCCGCAACTCTCCTTCCAAATCCCCTTAAACCGGGGGCATTTAGCCGCTCCCTCTTTTGTAATATGGTTCGTTGCCGTTTTCATCTGCCTGTTCATACGTTTCTTTACAATGCCTGTTCTTCCAGCAATTCTTTCATCTCCCGCAGCGCTTTTCCCCGATGACTGATCTGATTTTTCTCCTCCGGCGTAAGCTCTGCCATCGTCCTGCCAAACTCGTCCACAAAAAAGATAGGGTCATAACCAAACCCGCCATCTCCGGCAGCGCAGAAAGCGATGCTGCCCTCCACGGCGGCGCTGGCGGTCAGTTCCCTGCCATCGGGAAGCACCGCCCCGATCACGCAGACAAACCGGGCGCTCCTCGCCTCTTTCGCCACACCCTCAAGTCTTTGCAGAATGATTTCATTCTTAATCTTGTATGGCGTGTCCTCCCCCAGATAGCGGGCCGAGTAGACGCCTGGCTCCCTGTTCAGATAATCGATCTCCAGACCGGAATCATCTGCCAGCACCAGACCGCCGCAAACGGCATGAACGGCTCTGGCTTTGATCATTGCATTTTCGGCAAAGGTCTTTCCGTCCTCAGCGATCTCCGCCTCCACACCTGCCTCCTTCATGGACACAACCTGCCTCCCCAGATCTTTTAAAATCATCTCCACTTCCTTCAGTTTCCCCTTGTTTCCTGTGGCAAAAACAATACGACCAGGCAATTCGTTCCCCATCTGTTCTTCCTTTCATACAAAGTTCCGCAACTACCCTTCCAAGCCCCCTGAATCCGGAAGGATTTCCGGCCGCATGCCGCGTCCGTAAATCCTTCCGTCGCTATGAACACTTAGGGTCTGTCCTTTAGACCCTTACGTGCGATGCATGGAAAATAGTTAGCGGGTGTCCTTTAGCCGCTTACTATTTTCCAGGGCAGTACGGTCCGTTGCTGTTTTTCAGTTCCGCAACTCCTGAAACTCTTTCTTTATCCCTGTAAATGTAAAGTCCTTCCTGTCGCTGGTAAACGCTTTCAGACAAATATTGCATTCCTGGCTTTTCTCCGCGCTGGTCCATATGCTTCCCCGGGCGCTGATGTAACCTTCCCCGTCGTCCAGAATCACAGTGTCCGCATTTTTTGCCACCTCATATTCGATGGCAATAGGATGGATCGAGCCAGGCGTAGTCAGTTTGACAATCACCGCAAACCGCTCTCCTTTTTTCAAATCGACAGGCTCATCAAACTTTATCGTATAATATCCCGCGTCCCCCAGTTCTCCCTGAGCCACCAGACGCCTTTTTAAAAAATCCAGGTCATCTTTCACATCCTCCGCCACATAGATCATGTATCTGGAATCGGAACCCGTAGCGTAAAAACCCGCAGCCTCTAAAATTTCCTCTCCGTCTGCCTCATAAATATTGGCAAACCAGGCGGTGTCGATACCATAGCCCATCTGCCCGGTCCAGCCGCACAGATCGCTCTGATAAATATGGTCATAATTATCGCTGTCCTCCACTCCGGTATACACCAGATTATGAATACCGATATTCGTATCGTAATAGGAAACGTAAAAGACGCCGCCGTCCCCAAAATAAGTGCCCCAGCTGTTCAGACAGATAAACGCGCCGTCCCCGGGCACCTCATTGTTAAAATTTTCCTTCGGATAATAGTCGTCCCAGCCTACGATCACCACCTCATGGTTGACTTTTTCATTTCCGATATAGCAGTAGGCGCTGTTCTCGCTGTTATAATAAATGGATTTGCTCCGGTAATCCTGCAAAGATAAATACAGAGAAGACTGGACGCCGCCGTAAAAATAGACGGCCCGCTTAATCGCTTTAAAATCTTTACTCTCGATCATCCGAATCTCCTGCACATGCTTCACCGCCGACAGACCGCCCGGAGACCGGCCGTCATTATAAGGATCATCCTTTTCCAGCACAGGCCCCTGCCAGGCTGTCAGATAAGCCATGGACATCGTATAGTCGCCGCCGTCATCCCGTCCTGTGGAAAAAGAATGATGCAGCGTCATATGGTCCTCCGAGAAGTCCAGCCGTTCCTCCGGAATCAGCGCTGACTCCATGGCGGACAGACTGGCAAAAGCCCAGCAGGTTCCAAGAGTCCCCTGATCCCGGACGCTGGGCATCCGCCCCTTTTCCCGGTAATCATAGGCTGTGGGCAATTCCGAAAGCGCCGGCCTTCTGGCGTTAAACACGGCCAGATACTCCTGGCTTTTCCATTCATATGTATAGCCAAGCCCTTTCTCCAGCGCCTCCACCGGCAGATAAAAAACATCGTCCCGGATCACCGGCGGCGATTCCAGAATATGGCTTTCCCCGTTGACAAGCATCTGGGTAAGGCCCTCGTTTAACACCAGTTCCACTTCATTTTTCTCGATCACCAGCTTCCGGCCGGAAAACACCCTGGTACTGCAGGAGAACGCGTCCGTCAGAATATGAGCGGAAAGCATCAGGTTCTGATTAGGGTCCACAAAGGCCTGTTCAACCCCCAGCACCATCTCCCTGCCGTCCACCTGCAGATGAATCTGTTCGGCATTGATGGCCGCGACGATCAGCTCCGTCCACTGACCGGCCACCGCCATCTCATTTTTTCCTTTTGTAACCGTGCCCTCCGATCCCGTAAGACTGACCTCAACGGCCGCCAGAAACAGAAGCGACAGGCTTAAAACAATACATAATTTGCGAAATCTCAACAGCCTATCCCCTTTTCACAGGAATTCCCCATATCGGCTTTCCGGAGCCGGTATACCTGTCTCAACCGTCTCTGCGGCGGGGCGGCTTCGGTCCCAAAAACTGATAAAAATATGTTTTAATCATGCCGTTATAAATCTTCCGGTTTTTGTCCGCCTTCCGGCCCATATATTTTGGCGCGTCCTCATAAGCAGTAATGATATAGGCGGACCATGCGTCCAGAGACGCAAAACGCTCCCCCAGCTCTCTGTACAGAGCCGGAAGATTCTCTTTTTCCTCGATCCGCTCCCCATAAGGGGGATTTGTAATCAGAAATCCATATTTTTTCGGATGACTGAGGGCGCTGACCGGGCGCTGCTGAAAATGAATCAGATGGTCCACCCCCGCCAGCTTTGCGTTTTCCCTGGCTGACTTCACCACCTCCGGATCCAGATCATAACCCTGAATGTCCGTCTTCACCTGCAGATCCATCAGGTCATGTGCCTCATCCACCGCTTCCGTCCACAGCCTTTTATCCATCAGGCCCATCCAGCTTTCTGCCAGAAAGCTGCGATTCATGCCCGGCGCCACATGAGCCGCCATCAGCGCCGCCTCTATGGGAAAGGTTCCGCTTCCGCAAAAAGGATCCACCAGAATCCGGTCGCCCCGCCAGGGTGTCAGCATCAAAAGAGCCGCTGCCAGCGTTTCCGTCAGCGGAGCTTTGCTCTTATAAATCCGATAACCTCTTCGATGCAGGGACTCCCCGGTGGTATCTAATGCCAGCGTCACCTGATCCTTTAACAGAAACGCCCGGACAGGAAACGCCGCTCCGTCCTCGGCAAACCATTCCTGACGATAGATCTCGCCCAGTCGGGATACCATGGCTTTCTTTATGATTGATTGTATGTCTGATGTGCTGAATAAAGTACTTTTTACGCTGGTCGCTTTCGTCACCCAGAATTTCCCGTCTTTCGGTATGTACCGCTCCCAGGGGATCGCCTTTGTCTGCTGAAACAGTTCCTCAAAGGTTTTCGCCTGAAATGTCCCCATCTTTAACAGGATCCGCTCCGCCGACCGGAGAAACACATTCGCCCGGGCCACAGCCTCCCAGTCTCCCAGAAAAGTTACCCTTCCGTCCTCTACGCTGCCGATCTCATAACCCAGATCATAAATCTCCCGCTTCAGTACCGATTCCAGACCAAAATGGCAGGGAGCAATTAATTCCAGATAATCCATACTCTTCCGTCCTTTTTGTATATAAACGCATGCGCGAACCCAGTGTCCGGTGAAACATAATACGCCGAAGTCACGCTTTATACAGTGACATAATTTATCGGATTTCTCTCGTAAATATATCGACTACTCCTATATTAATGCCCGCAGGCCTACTTTGTCAACCGATTCTATGTAAGGACCCGCCGTTTAAAGGGCGGGCCGATCTTCCCGTAAAGGAAACTTATCTCTTGTTGCTGTTCTGAGAATCATTCTGAGAATTCTGAGAGTTGTTCTGGGAATTCTGAGAATTATTCTGAGAATTGTTCTTGGTGTTCTTGCTGTTGTTCTGTGAATCTTTGCAGTTATCGCTATTATAGTTTGCCATTGGTAATACCTCCTGAAAATCTTGTTCCTTTTGGTTACAAAGGTATTATGGCTAAACCTGCCGGATAATATACACAGGTTTTTATTTTTTTAATTCCCCTGAAAACGCCCGGTTATTTCCGTGATCCTCTTATATATTTACATAATTTAAACTGTTTCTAAAAAAACTATAAATTCCGCAGATTCCTATTGATTTTTATAAATCTCTATATTATAATGACATCCGTAAAAAGTTTTCTTTGGAAATCTTTTTCGTTATTACCCCTTATTAATTATTTATACTCCCCTCATAGGAAAAGTCATGGGTCAGCCCCATGACTTTTCCTTTTTCCGCTCTGAAAAGAGTCCGGCAGTCCGCGAACGATTTTTCCGCCAAAAACAGACGTCCTCAGCGGCGTCCGTTTCTCCTTGAACTGAACAGATAAAACAGAATTCCCAGAATCACCAGTCCCGGAAAGGCATAGACCAGCCGAAACACGGAGGCAATCACAAAATGAATGCCGAAAAACAGGACGACCATCAGAATCAGCGCCAGAATCAGGCATCCGGAAGTGCCCATGCGGAATCCCCGGAAGCTTCCCGGCGCGCCCGGTCCGTCTCCGTAGCCGCCCTGGCTCCCGGACTCCGGGCCATATTGTCCGCCGGTTTGCGTTTCCCGTCCGAATCCGCCGGAAAAGCCAAAGCGGCCGGTTTCAGCTTCTTCCTCAGCCTCCGCCGCGTCTATAATCGTGCGGGCGATCAGCCTGGGACTGCCCAGCTCCTCAAGCACCTCCGCCTCAGATCTGCCTTTTTGAAGCTCATCCTCAATATACCCCCGATAGTACCGCATGTTTTCCAGAAACACCTGCTGGCTCACCTCGCCGGACAGCGCCGTTTCCAGACCTGATAAAAATTCCTGCTTTGTCATCCTTTCCTCTTTCTTGACGCAGCTCGCTGCATCATCAAGGTAGATTTGGAAGTCTGCTTCCAAACTTTCCTCTTTCTGTTATGTTAAAATAATCGTAAACGGCCCATCATTTACCAGCTCCACCTTCATATCCGCCCCGAACTGGCCCTGCTCTGTGGGGAGGCCGTTCTTCTTGCACTGCTCCACAAAATA
Organism: uncultured Lachnospiraceae bacterium; assembly: GCA_910579325.1. Lineage (GTDB taxonomy): Bacteria > Bacillota > Clostridia > Lachnospirales > Lachnospiraceae > Paralachnospira_A. Next base: position 47,143 of record CAJTTU010000005.1, read on the forward strand.
TTCATACAGCTCATTGGCCTGCTCCGGCTTGGCCGCCAGCGTAAAACCGGGACGGTTGCCGTGGGAGGTGTCCGCATAGAGGGTAAACTGGGACACCACCAGCACCGAGCCTCCCACATCCTTGATAGAAAGGTTCGTCTTTCCGTTTTCATCCTCGAAAATCCGTAGGGAAGCCAGCTTTTTGGCGATGCGCTCCGCCGTGGCCCGGTCATCCTCCTGCCCCACGCCCAGCAACACCAGATAGCCCTTTTCAATCCCGGCAATCTGATCGCCGTCTACCGTCACACTGGCACGGGTTACTCTCTGTATCACTGCTTTCATGAAAACACTCTCCTATTACCGCCGCAGGCACTTAAGTTCTGTCCTTTAGACCTTCTCATGCCCGCCGCGCCATGAAAACTTACATTACCCTTACCTTAAACACGCCGTCAACCTGACGCAGCTTCTCCACACAGCCGTCACACAGCGTTTTGTCCACATCCGCCAGCGTATAGGACAGCTCGCCTTTGCTGTTGCCCGCAATGGCCTGAATCGATACGCCCAGATCGTTTAACGCCGTGGATACCTGTCCCAGCACATTTTCTCCGCCCTTGGCGAACACGGCCACACGGCACACGCCCTTTTTCTCGCCCAGGTCGCAGGCCGGGTAATTGACGGAATTGCGGATATTTCCGTTTTCCAGATAATCGGTTAACTCATCGCAGGCCATCACCGCACAGTTATCCTCGGACTCCTCCGTGGACGCGCCCAGATGGGGAATCGCTAAAACGCCGTCCATATTGGCGGTTTTCGCATTGGGGAAATCCGTCACATATTTTTTCACCTTGCCGGATTTCAGCGCCTGCTCCATATCGTCGTCATTTACCAGCAGATCCCTGGCAAAGTTCAGGATTACCACGCCATCCTTCATCTGGTCAAAGGCTTCCTTATTCAACATACCCCTGGTGGCGTCCATCAAAGGCACATGCACCGTAATATAATCACAGCACTCATAAATTTCCTCCGGCGTCTGGGCATGCTTTACCACGCTTCTTAAACTCCAGGCCGCCTTTGTGGAGAGATAAGGGTCGTATCCGTATACCTCCATGCCTAAGCCGACGGCGGCGTTTGCCACCTTGACGCCGATAGCGCCCAGACCGATCACGCCCAGCTTCTTCCCGGCGATCTCGCCTCCCGCAAAAGCCTTCTTCGCTTTTTCCACGGTCTTACCGATATTTTCGTCAGCCTTGTTGGCTTTTACCCACTCTGCGCCCCCCACGATATCCCTGGCCGCAAGGAACAGACCTGCAAGGGTCAGCTCCTTGACGCCGTTTGCATTGGCGCCGGGGGTGTTGAATACCACCACGCCCTGGTCTGCGCATTTGTCCAACGGGATATTGTTGACGCCGGCGCCGGCCCTGGCCACGGCCAGCAGGCTCTCCGGCAATTCCAGCTCATGCATGGATGCGCTTCTCACCAGAACCGCCTGTGCCTCCCCTAAATCCTCCACGATCTGATATCCTTCCGGCAGCCGTTCCAGGCCACACTTTGCGATGGGGTTTAAACAAGTAACTGTGTACATGAATCATATCCTCCTTATCGAAAGGAAGCCTATCCCGCATTTCCGGAATAGACCTTCCTTTTCTATGGCAGCGGTTCCTGTCAACGAAGCTTGTGGCAGGAACCGTATATTTCAATTTGCGGTTTTACGCGTGCTTCGCCTCAAATTCCTTCATAAACGCCACCAGCTTTTCCACGCCCTCATAAGGCATCGCGTTGTAAATGCTGGCCCGCATGCCGCCTACGGTCCTGTGGCCTTTCAGATTTTCCAGGCCGGCTTCCTTGGCCGCTTTCACAAATGCCGCGTCCATCTCCTCGCTGCCCGTCACAAAAGGCACATTCATCAGAGAGCGGTCCTCAGGCACCACCGTACCTTTAAACAAATGGCTGTGATCCAGGAAATCATAGAGCAGCGCCGCTTTCTTCTCGTTCCGCTCCTTCATCACTTCCAGGCCGCCCATTTTCTTCAGCCAGTTAAATACCTTGCCGCAGATGTAGATGCCGTAGCAGGGCGGCGTATTGTACAGAGACCTGGCGTCCGCATGGGTTTTGTAGGTCAGCATGGCCGGGGTGCCGGGCAGCACGTCCTCGGTGATCAGGTCTTCTCTGATAATGGCCACAACCACGCCGGCCGGACCGATATTCTTCTGGGCGCCGCCATAAATAATGCCGTATTGGGTTACATCCACAGGCTCGGACAGGAAACAGGAGGAAACGTCGGCTACCAGCGTCTTGCCCTTGGTATTCGGCAGCTTGTTATATTTGGTTCCGTAAATCGTGTTATTCTGACAAATATATACATAATCCGCGTCAGGGCTGATAGGCAGGTCGGAACAGTCAGGAATATAAGAAAAAGTTTTATCCGCACTGGAAGCCACTGCGTTTACCTTGCCAAACTTCTGTGCTTCCTGGTAAGCCTTTTTTGACCACTGGCCCGTCAGGATATAGTCCGCCACCCTGTTTTTCATCAGATTCATCGGAATCATGGCAAACTGGGTGGATGCGCCGCCCTGTAAAAACAGCACCTTGTAATTATCCGGAATATTCATCAATTCCCTGATGTCCGCCTCCGCATTATTCAGAATCTCCTCAAACATTTTCGAGCGGTGGCTCATCTCCATCACCGACATGCCGCAGCCCCGGTAATCCAGCATCTCCTCCGCCGCTTCTTTCAGTACCTCCTCAGGCAGCACCGCCGGTCCTGCCGCGAAATTATAAACTCTTGCCATAGTTTTTCATTCTCCTCCTGATTTTATGTCTGGTATTTATTGATTCTTTTTTTCCAGATCCTCCTGGCTGAACGCTTCCTCGATCGCCCCGCCCGGGGATACCATGGGGAATACCATATCGTCGCAGCCGATCATGCACTCGATGACGGTGGGACGGCCGGAAGCGATAGCCTCCCTGACAGCCGGTTCCACTTCTTCCTTCTTAGTAATACGGCAGCCTCTGGCGCCCATGGCCTCGGCCAGCTTCACAAAGTCCACCGCATCCTCCAGGACGGTAGCGGAATACCGCTTCCCGTAAAACAGGTTCTGCCACTGACGGACCATGCCCAGCACATGGTTGTTCAGCACCACCTGGATAATGGGCACGTCGGAACGGGCCGCCGTGGCGATCTCGTTCATATTCATCCGGAAACAGCCGTCGCCTGCGATATTAAACACCAGCTTCTCCGGCATTCCCACCTTTGCGCCAATCGAAGCGCCCAGGCCGTAGCCCATGGTGCCCAGGCCGCCGGAGGTAAGGAAAGTCCGGGGATTCTGGTATTTATAGAACTGAGCCGCCCACATCTGGTTCTGGCCCACCTCGGTGGTGATAATGGCGTCCCCTTTTGTGATCTCATAAATCTTTTCGATCACATAAGGGCCTGTCAGTACGTCCTGCTGATAGGAAAGGGGATACTTTTCTTTCAGTTCCTTCACGGTTTCCATCCACTCGGGATGGCTCTGGCCGGACAGCCGCTCATTCAGGATGCCCAGCACGGTTTTAATCTCGCCGATTACGGAAGCCGTGGTCTTTACATTTTTATCGATCTCCGCCGGGTCGATGTCAATCTGAAGAATCTTCGCATCCTTCGCGAACCGTTTCGTATTGCCGGTGACACGGTCGCTAAACCGGGCGCCTACCACCACCAGCAGGTCGCATTTTGTCACCGCCAGGTTCGAGGACTTGGTTCCGTGCATGCCCAGCATACCGGTATAATTAGGCTTTTCGCCGTTGAAAGCGCCTTTTCCCATCAGCGTGTCGCAGACCGGGGCGTCAAGCTTTTCCACAAACTCCGCCAGCTCCTTATGGGCATTGGAAATAACGGCGCCGCCGCCTGCCAGCACGCAGGGGCGCTTGCTTTCCTCCAGCATGGACAGGGCAGTACGGATCTCTTCCTCGTCCACCGGCTTTTCCGGGAACCTGCGCTCTGCCTGGCCGGCGTCAAATTCATATTCCGTCTTGTTTGCCGTCACATCCTTGGTGATATCTACCAGCACCGGGCCGGGACGGCCGCTTCTGGCGATACAGAAAGCCCGCCGCAAAGTCTCCGCCAGCTTCGTCACATCTTTTACGATAAAGTTATGTTTGGTGATGGGCATCGTAATACCCGCTATGTCAATCTCCTGAAAGCTGTCTTTTCCCAGCAAATCCGTGGTTACGTTCGCCGTAATCGCCACGATGGGGATAGAATCCATATAGGCCGTGGCAATGCCCGTGACCAGGTTGGCGGCGCCGGGGCCGGAGGTGGCAAAGCATACGCCCACCTTTCCCGTAGCTCTGGCATAACCGTCCGCCGCATGGGCGGCTCCCTGCTCATGGGAGGTCAGGATATGCCGGATTTTATCAGCATTTTTATATAAAGCGTCGTAAATATTTAAAATCGCTCCGCCCGGATAGCCGAACACCGTATCCACGTGCTGCTCCTCCAGGCATTTGATCACAATTTCCGAGCCTGTCAACTGCATCTGTTTTGCTTCTCCTGTACTTTGTTCTGTGCGTAATTTTTAGTTACATCTACTATTTGATCTCCAGCACCGCTCCTCTGTTCCCGGAAGTTACCATCTTTTCATACCGGGCCAGATAGCCGGTAGTCACCTTGGGCGCCCTGGGCTGCCATTTCGCTTTTCTCGCGGCCATTTCTTCGTCGGAAATCTTCACATTCAGCGCATTGGCGTCAATATCGATCTGGATGATATCCCCTTCCTCCACCAGGGCAATCGGGCCGCCCACCGCCGCCTCCGGGGAGACATGGCCGATGGAAGCGCCTCTGGAAGCGCCGGAGAACCTGCCGTCGGTAATCAGCGCCACGGAAGAACCCAGTCCCATGCCTGCGATGGCAGAGGTGGGGTTCAGCATCTCCCGCATGCCGGGGCCGCCTTTGGGACCCTCATAGCGGATGACCACCACGTCGCCGGCCACAATCTTACCGCCTGTAATCGCCGCGATCGCATCTTCCTCACAGTCAAATACCCGGGCCGGGCCCTCATGCTTCATCATCTCCGGCACCACGGCGGAACGCTTCACCACGCCGGAGTCAGGCGCAAGGTTTCCTTTCAGAACGGCGATGCCGCCAGTCTGGCTGTAAGGATTTTCCACAGGCCGGATCACCTCCGGATTCCGGTTTACGCTGTCCTTTATATTCTCGCCCACGGTCTTTCCGGTCACGGTGATCAGATCCGTGTGAAGCAAATCCTTTTTCGTCAGCTCCTTCATCACCGCATAGACGCCGCCGGCCTCGTTCAGATCCTCCATATAAGTAGGGCCTGCCGGAGCCAGATGGCACAGGTTCGGGGTTTTGGCGCTGATGGCATTTGCGATATCCACGTTCAGCTCCACTCCGGCCTCATGGGCGATGGCCGGCAGGTGCAGCATACTGTTGGTGGAGCAGCCCAGAGCCATATCCACGGTAAGAGCGTTCATAAAGGCTTTCTCCGTCATAATATCCCTGGGACGGATATTGTTCTTTAACAGCTCCATCACCTGCATGCCCGCCTTTTTCGCCAGCTTAATCCGCTGAGAGTAGACGGCGGGAATTGTGCCGTTGCCGCCAAGCCCCATACCCAAAGCTTCCGTCAGGCAGTTCATGCTGTTGGCCGTGTACATGCCGGAACAGGAACCGCAGGTGGGGCACACTTTATTTTCAAATTCTTTTACATCTTCTTCTGACATGGTTCCGGCGGCATAAGAGCCCACCGCCTCGAACATGCTGGACAGGCTCCGCTTCTGCCCCTTCACCCGTCCGGCCAGCATGGGGCCGCCGCTGACAAAGATGGTAGGCACATTGATTCTGGCCGCCGCCATCAAAAGCCCCGGCACATTTTTGTCACAGTTTGGCACCATAACCAGGGCGTCGAAAGCATGAGCCTGAGCCATACACTCGGTGGAATCCGCGATCAGGTCACGGGTCACCAGGGAATATTTCATGCCGATATGGCCCATGGCGATGCCATCGCAGACCGCAATTGCCGGAAACACAATCGGGGTTCCGCCTGCCATGGCCACGCCCAGCTTAACCGCTTCTACGATTTTATCCAGGTTCATATGGCCCGGAACGATTTCATTATAAGAACTGACAATGCCCACCAGCGGGCGGTTCAGTTCCTCCTCCGTCATGCCAAGGGCATTAAATAAGGAACGGTGGGGCGCCTGCTGCATCCCCTTTGTCACTGCGTCACTTTTCATATCATCCTCTTTCCGGCGTGTCCGCCACGCCTGCGTTGCCTATACTCTCGCCGCAATCAGATCTCCCATCTCTTTCGTCCCTACTCTGGTACACCCTTCCGACATAATATCCACGGTCCGGTACCCTTCGGAAATCACCTTCCGCACAGCGGCTTCAATGGCATCCGCGGCATCATCCAAATCAAAGGAATAGCGCAGCATCATGGCCGCCGACAGAATCGTGGCGATCGGGTTCGCCAGATCCTTTCCGGCAATGTCGGGGGCGGAGCCGTGGGAAGGCTCATACAGCCCCAGCTTTCCAGCGCCCAGGCTTGCGGAAGACAACATGCCGATGGAACCGGTAATCATGCTGGCCTCGTCGGAAAGAATGTCGCCGAACATATTTTCCGTCAGGATCACGTCAAACTGGCCGGGGTTCATCACCAGCTGCATCGCGCAGTTGTCCACCAGCATATGGGACAAAGTGACCTCCGGATAGCCCTTCGCCACTTCCTCCACCACGCTGCGCCAGAGCCGGGAGGAGTCCAGGACGTTTGCCTTATCCACGCTGATCACATTCTTTTTCCGCTTCATCGCAATATCGAAAGCCTTTACGGCGATTCTTCTGATCTCATTTTCATCATATACCAGGGTGTCCACCGCCCGCTTTACGCCGTCCACCTCTTCCGTGTACCGTTTCCCGAAATAAAGGCCGCCGGTCAGCTCCCGGACGATCACCATATCAAAGCCATCCCCGATGATTTCTTCCTTTAACGGGCAGGCTTTGTTTAATTCCTGGTACAGATAGGCAGGGCGGATATTGGCGAACAGCTCCAAACCCTTGCGGATCGCCAAAAGCCCGGCCTCCGGCCTTAAATTCGGAGCCACGTCGTACCATCTTGAATTCCCCACGTCGCCGCCCACGGCGCCCAGAAGCACGGAGTCGCTGGCCTTCGCCGCCGCAAGCGTCTCCTCCGTTAACGGCACGCCGTAAGCGTCGATGGAAGCCCCTCCCATCAACAGTTCCCTGTATGTAAACTGACATCCAAACTTTTCCCCGGCCTTGTCAAGCACCTTTCTGGCCTCGGCCACAATCTCCGGTCCAATCCCGTCGCCGGGAATCACCGCCACATGAAATTCCATAACATCCTCCGTCTTGTCCTGATGCGCCCGAAAATCCACCATATCTGCCTTCCTGTTTGAAGCTGTCCGCAAACGCAGGCGGGCATACCTTTTCCGGCACGCATCCATAATGCCATCGGGGCAAACCTGCTCTGCCCCATGATTTCTATATAGTAATCCATTTTACCGCAGATTTCAACTATAAATTCCATATTTCCTTTATGCCTGTTAATTATGGCTGGTATGAGCGCAAAATGTACTTTCGGAGTCTCTAAACGCCGATCAGAACCTTTTTCCCCCGGAACGCAAACCCATATTTCCGTATCCGCTCCTTCGGCACGCCTTTACTCACAAGCGCCGTCTCATATTTCTTCTCTTCGATTTGCTGCAATGCCGCCCTTACCGTATCTGTCAACTCCTTCTCATCCGCTTCATCCTGCACCTTAAACTCCAGAATGATTCCGTCGTCATCGCCCTTTGGCTCCAGCAGGACGTCATACCGGCCAAACCCGCTTTCCCGGTTAGAGGTTACTGTGTAACGGCCGGCCAGTTCTACCAGCAATCCCAATACAAAGCCATGGTAGAAACGCTCCGGCTCTGCGGCTTCCGACGGCTTGTTCCCCGTATCAAAAGTGCTGAACGTCGCCAATGCCACTTTATTCATATAATAATTCATAGCCTTCAGGTCGCCGCCAAGCAACGCTTTGATAAAATCATTATAATTCTCATCCTGTTCCGCAAACCATCCTCTGATCATGTTCCGGAACATCAGCTCTACTTCTTTATTCGTCAGCATAAGACTGTAATACCAGCAGCCCGGTTCTTTCTCAAATTCCGCCTGAACTACCTTCAAATAACCGCTGGCAAGCAGCAGGCTCCAGATCGCGTTTTTCTTGACATTCAATTCCCCATACACAATCTGCTCATCGATCTCCACCCGAAGACATCCGCCCCGCAAAAGTCCTTCAAGGCTTTGCTTAATTTCTTTTGTTCCCTCCCGAATCAGCTTTCCGGCCAGGCTGTTAGAGCTGGAATTGACCCAATAAGTCCCTACCCTTCTACTATCCAGGTAATTTAAAATGGACCAGGGATTATAGATATCCGTATGGTTTCCGAAAGTAAAACCATCATACCACGCTTTCACCTCTTGCTTTTTGTCAGACATTCCAAACTCGTCCAATACTGAAAAAACTTCTTTTTCCGTAAATCCAAAACAATCCGCATATTTATCCGAGATAGTCGTTACCACTTTCAAATTATTCAAATCCGAAAACATCGATTCCCTGCTCACCCGGGTAATCCCCGTCATAAACGCCCGTTCCAGATGGGGGTTTGTCTTAAACGTCGCGTTAAACAGACTTCTGATAAAAGACGCCAGCTCGTCCCAATACCCGTTTACATAGGCTTCCTGCATGGGCGTATCGTATTCATCCAGAAGAATAATGACCTTTTTTCCATAATACCTGTGTAAAAAGGCCGACAGATAATGCAGGCTCATCGTAGCGTCTTCTTCATTCATCGTCTCGCAAATCCGATCAAAATATTCCTTTTCCCTGGGCGCAAGCAGATCTCCCTCCAGAAGGAAACGATTCTCCAGATACAGATTCATCAATATCTGATTCATTCTGTACCGTACTTTTTCATACCCCCGCTCCTTTACGTTGGCAAAGGAAAGACTGATCACCGGATAAGTTCCCTGCAGCTTCCGGTACTTTTCAGTTTCCCAGATGGAAAGCCCCTCAAACAGCTCCCCGCGCCCTGCGTATTTCACGGAAAAAAATTGCTCCGTCATGCTCATATTCAGCGTTTTTCCAAACCGCCTGGGTCTTGTGAGCAGCGTCACGCTGTCTCCGCTCTCCCACCATTCCGAAAGAAACGATGTTTTATCAATATAGAAGTAATTCCGGCTTCGAATCATCTCAAAATCCTGCCATCCAATACCGACTGTCCTGGTCATCCGCCGCACCTCCTCATCTTTGTGAAACATGCTCTGGCTAATATCTTACCACAGTTAAAATGATCTATCCAGCTTCATTTCAACTCTGCCGCCTGCCGGCAAAAATATTATATAATCGATGCCGTTTCCTGGCCAGACGGCTCCCGGCCATATTTAACGTCCCCGTCCCCTGCGGCATATACTAATAAAAAGCATATGTCTATCTTATTTCGCAGCGGACAGACAAAACTGTTTCACAGGAAACGGACGTTAAAAACAATTTCACAAGAAACAGACATCAAAAACAGTTTCACAAGGGGGGATTTCACATTGAGAACATGTAACGCAGTTTTTGAGGGCGGGGGCGTCAGGGGAATCGGGCACGTAGGCGCAGTGTGCAGAATGGAGCAGGGCGGCTGGCAGTTTGGGGATCTGGCCGGTTCGTCGGCCGGAGCCATCGTAGCTTCGCTGCTCGCCGCGGGCTATACGGGCAGCGAGCTGAAAAAAGAATTGGAAACACTGGACTATATGCGTTTTAAAGGGCGGGATCTGCCGGACCGTCTGGGCATCGTCGGGAAGTCTGTTTCCCTTCTGTTCAGCCTCGGCATCTATAACACCGATTATCTGGAAAGCTGGCTGGGCAGCCTGCTTGGCCGCAAGGGGATACGCAGCTTCAGCGATGTGGAGCGGTTCGGAAGAAAGCTGTACATTACCGCCAGCGACCTGACAGAAAAGCGCCTGCTCGTCTTTCCGGAGGATCTTAAATATTTTACCGACGAGCCGAAAGAATTTCCCATCTCGCTGGCCGTCCGTATGAGCGTCAGCATCCCCATCTTTTTTGAGCCGGTCCGCTTAAAGGACAAATCCGGCCGGAAGCATCTGATCGTGGACGGCGGGCTTCTGAGCAATTACCCTCTCTGGCTGTTCGACGACGGCAGGAAAACATGCCCGGCCTTCGGATTTCAGTTCATAGACGAGGACGGCTCCTGCCACTGTCCAATTTGCAAGGCCCGGCCCAATCTTGTGGACTACCTGAAAGCGATCATATCCACCAGCCTGGACGCCATCGACCGCCACAGCCTTTCCGCCGGAGATTACGAGCGGACCATCCGCATATCCGCCATGGCGGGGACAGGGGAGGACCGCCGTAAAATCAGCGCCGTCGATTTCAATATCAGCAGAGAGGACAGCCAAATTCTGTTTCAGAACGGATGGGACGCCGCAGACCGGTTTCTGCGGGACAGGGTATCCGGGCGGACGGGCGGTTGATTTTCGTAAATTCATACACAGATCTTACACATGATAAAAATACAAAAAATCGCTACCGATTGTTTTAATCGTTTACCGTTTTTACTTTACTCGTTTTTTTACAGTTTCCAGCCTCATTCTAAACATCTCCCAGTCCTGCTCCCGGTCCCCGAACCATTCCCGGCGGATCTCGCCCCGCTGGTTCAGCCCCACCCTGGCCGCCGCTTCCAGCGCCGCCTCTTTCTGGCTCAATCCGCCTGCTCCGGCGCCCATAGTCAGGCAGCCGGCTCCGTCCACGGTATCATAGGAATGGAATGCCTGGTTAAAATCCATCAGAGGATGAAGACGGATGGGCCTGTTGATTCGGTTATCCACCAGCAGCCCCCAGTTCCCCCAGTGCCTGTCCGTGTTTCCGATCAGGTAATCCAGCAGGTTCATCATATAAAAGGAATAGCTGTCCAGCTTCAAAATCCACTGCTGGGGATCCCGCCCTCTGTTGCAGGCCCATATCTCAAACGCCTCCCTGGAAACAATCGACTGCTCCGGCGTCGTCATCAAGGGGCTGACCGATACTTTCCGCCCGTCATAGATGCCTTCCTGATAAACCACCTGGTCACACCGGAAGCACTGACAAACTTTACTGGCCAGAAGCTCGTCTTCAACTGCCTGTTCCCCGCCGTCCTTGTACAGCCAGAATTGACCGTCTTTTCGCACCCATGCCTTGGGGAAACAGCCGTCAGTAGAAACGTCTCTGGCAAAGCTTCGGTTCTCCGCCGTCATCTGCCGGCCCCGCAGGGCAACGTCCACAAAAGCATTGTCCAGATGGTTCTCAAACAGATTGATTTCAGAAAACGAAACCTTCTCTCCTGCCTGCCTGACCCAGTAAATATCGGTCAGGGAAACACAGCGGTAGGACAGGGCGATGTAAGCCCTCTCCCTGTCCGTCACAGGCTGAACCGCGCCGATAGCGTTCAGGATTTCCTTGGCATACTGCCTGTCCAGAGTCAGCATACGGGAGGCGCACCAGTAATAAAAGTTTGTGACATTATTGACCAGCGTATCCACATCCTCTGTTTCCTTTGCGTCCTCCAGGTATAACCCATAGGGCAGAAAACTTATATAATATATTTTACAATGACCCTGCGTATCAACCCGGGCCACCTTTCTGTCCCCATGCATAAGTTCATAAAGCTGTTTCATAAAGCCCCCGTCATAAAGCAGTTTTCACGGATGTGATAACTGATGAAAAATCCGTCTGATTCTATCATACAGGATTCTTCCTCTTTTTGAAATACCCATAATCGATTTCCCGCAGATTTTTCATGCTATCCGTTACAGACAGATACGGCCTGCCGAACCAAACGGTTCATCCGGCAGGCCGTATCAATCGCCGCATCCCAAAATACATTATAAGCTTTTCCGATTAATCGAGGGTATTTTTCGTCAACCGGCGTATCATGGCCATACATCCTGACAGCGACAGAATTCCGGACAGCAGATACCATCCCATATGGGATGCGTCGCCGGTGTCGGCGCTTGCTGCCGCAGCCGACACGTTTTGATTCTGTGTTTCATTTGTTTCCGCAATCGGCAGCGTTTCTTCCGGATTTGCTGCCGGCTGTGGGTTTTTCTGCTTTCCATCTGTTCCGGAAGACGACGATTGATTACCCGACGATGAACCTGTTCCTCCGGATGAAGTCGTTTCCTCCGGCGAAGGTGTCGTTTCTTCCGGTGAAGACGTCGTTTCCTCCGGCTTCTCACCCCAGGAGGCCGTCACCGTTACCGGATGCCCCGGCATAACAAATGTAGTGGCCGCCTGTGACGGATCGGCAAATACCACCCCGTCTCCGGAGCTCCAGCCTTTAAAGACATAACCCTCCCGGCTTCCCGCATCAACAGAGACCACCTCACCGGCGGCATAGACGCCCGCGCCGGTGACTGCGGCCTTGCTGCCGTTTACGGTCACCCCATAAGTGATCTGCTCCCAGTTCGCGGTCAGCTTCACACTTCCTTTTGGCATGGTAAATGTGGTCCGAACCGCCCGGGCATCTGTGACTGTCACATTTTCAGGAACTGCCGTCCAACCAAGAAACCGGTAACCGGCCTTGTCACCGGCATCTATGTCAACTGTGGCCCCCTCCTGATACAGCCCTTTTCCGGTATTTCCTGAAGCGCTTCCTGCCACCTGCGCGATATAATAATTAAATCCGCCTGTTATGTCTCCCACCTGTATGCTGCCGTCTCCTTCGATATGCTGTCCAAGTTCCTGAATGACGGCTTCGGGCGTATTGTCAGGAAGCAGCAGCGTGCCGTTCAGCACCAGCGTATCGTCTATCTTCAAATATTGAGACAGCGTATCCTGTGTCACATGTGTTTTCGCGTCAACCACCGCGCCTTCTTCTACGGTAAGGGTTGCGCCTTCCGGAACCTGAAGGATTCGGCCTTTATTACTGCCCACAACGCCCAGAGTCAGCGTTTGTCCTTTTTTTATAACTGTATTTCCATTTGCTTTATTAACATTGACATCATCCCGCATCTCTATCACAAATCCATCGATTATACCTGAATTGTTAATACTTCCGGGATAGCCAGTCAGGCATACATTGGAAAAATTACCCGTAGAATGAATCGTACCTGTGTTATCCAATACATTCTGGTTTTGCAGTATGCCTCTGTCGGATACCTGAATCGTTCCATTGTTTTCAATGATTCCGCCTCCCGAACCTGCACTATAAATCGTAGAAAGAGAACCTCCGTCCTGGATATTAATGGTTCCGTCATTAGTCAACGTTCCTTGATTTCCATTGGCTGAATAGATCTTCAGAGAACTTGTCTCTGGAATTTCCATAATAGTTCCTTCCGGAATAGTCAGCTTCGCATCAAAATTGCGGCCTACCTGCAATGCTTTTCCCTTGGGCACATACATATTTTCATTCCATATTACATTTCCAATTACCTCTGCAACTCCCCCAACCGTAATTGTATCCGTCGCCTGATTATAAGAAGATTGAGAATACCAGACGGTTCCACCCTGAATCTGCAGAACATATTGATATTTGGCAGTATATAAAACCGAACCATTTATCATCTCCGTTATGCCGGGCGTATAGGGAATCCCTTCGTCCGTTCCTGTATTTCCCGCATACAAAAGACCTCCGTCCACGGTCAAATATCCATAGCTTAACGTTCCCGACGCCCCACTGCTGCTCGTATTCCCTACCGTCCGCACATCACTGGAAATCAGCCGTATACTCCCGGCCGCTCTCATTGCTCCCCCGGCATCATTAATAACAATCACTTTACTGTTTTCAATTGTAATGTCAGCCGAAGCACTTTGTGTCCACACTCCACCGCTGGCCGCGGAACCTGTCACCTTTACCTGACTGTTGTTTCGAATCGTGATGTCTGCGTCACTGGTCCATATCCCACCGGAGCCTGCATAAACAATAGAAATTTTCGCCCGGTCAATTGTAATGCCCTTCGGGGATTGAACCCCGCCCCCCTTTGACTGAATCTCCAAAGAACCGGAGCCTGTAATAACGGAACCGTCCGAATAATCCAAACCTCCTTCCAACGCCAGTCCCAACACCATTCCGGATGCATTTGAATTTGTTTTACCTGCTGAAATCCGGTTCTCCCCTTCCAGCACTACCGTTGTCGGCACACATACCTGAATACCCACACCGTCTGCATCGATCACGGCATTTTTCAAAGTCAGCGTTCCGCTGACCACCTTTCCTCCTTCCAGCTTCGGCGTCCAGAGAATCGTTCCGTTCCCCGCGGTATATTCTGTTTCCATGGCAGGCAGTTCTGACTGATATTGATAGCTCAGTCCTCCGCTTTTATCCTCCGGCGCCCTGAGCCCATACGCCGCAGTCACAGCATTTACCGAAACCGTTTCCGGCTCAGAAACCCTTCTTGTCTCACGAACAGTCTCCCCCGGTTCTCCCGGCTGTTTTTCCACGTTCAGGGACGCAGCCTTCTGCTCCGCCGTATCCTCCGCCTCCTCTAAAATTTGCTGTCCTTCCGCATTCGGAGTCGTAACGCTCTTTTCACCCTTATCACTGTTCGCTCCGATCTCTTCCTCTTCCGAATCTTCCAAAACATCCCCTTCTGCCGTATCCGCCGAATCATGGACATACGGTTCACCGCCTGCCTGTTCCGCGTAAATGGCAGGCACCGGCACGGTCCCGAAAATCAATGCCAACGCCATGACGGCCGCCGCCAGCCGGCCCGGCAGACATTCCGGCAGACGTTCCGCGAAACCGTTCCTTTGGCGATTCTCTTTATGATTCGTTCCGCCATTCATTCTGTTACGCAACCTTTTTCCGCGCATCTTAACTTCCCCCTGTCTGATTTCAGGAGCATTTCCGGCTGCTCCCTGACGCCTGTTTTTCGTTTTTATGCACGCTTGGAGTCTCACAAAAGCAGGTGCTGAGAGATTCCGGGCGTGCATTTTTACGGCTGCGGCTCTTACATTCCTGAGAATCCTCATTTTACCCCGCAGTTATTTAAAACCATACGGCATTTACACATGCTTTTCCATATGCGCGGCACGAATCGTAAAAATCCGTCACAAATTGCGTGATAGCATTTTTCGTGATTTTATATTATAATTTACAGAGTTGAATCAATCGATCAAAAGGAAAATCACAAGGGGAGATTTCGATGCGGATTGCCATCGTAGAGGACATTGCCACAGAACGGGAGCAATTAAGAGACAGGCTGAACGGCCAGCTTGCCCGCCTTGCGCTGGAGGCTGAAATTTTGGCGTTCGGCTCCGGCACGACCTTTCTTCTGGCCGCCGGGGAAGAACGGTTTGACCTGGTATTCCTGGATATTTATCTGGAACAGGAGAATGGAGTTGATACGGCGAGAGAGCTGCGCCGGTTTGATCCGGACTGTATTCTTGTTTTCCTGACCACATCTGCGGATCATGCTCTGGACGGTTTTCGCGTCCGGGCCTTCCACTATCTGGTAAAGCCCTGTGCGGACGGAGAACTGGCCGCTCTGTTTGACGAAATCATAAAGCGTTTTCCCGTCCCCGACAGATACATCGAAGTAAACACGGCGGGCGGCCCCGTCCGCCTGCGGTTCCGGGAGATTCTGTACGCGGAACACTACCGGCATCAGATTTATATTTACGGAACCGACGGACAGAAAACCGTAACGCGCCAGACCTTTCGTGAATTTACCGCAGGCCTGACAGACAAACGTTTTTTCCTCTGCAGCCGGGGCGTACTCGTCAACCTGGAATATGCGGAAGATTTTGACGGCATGGATTTTATTCTGAAAAGCGGACAAAGAATTCCGGTAAGCCGTGATCTTGCCAAAACAGCTAGACAGACCTTCTGCGACTTTCTGTTTGAAACAACGAAAATCTGTACCCCCCCCCGTACTCCGGAAAAAGATCTGCGGAACGATAATCGAGGACTACTGCCATGAAAACTTTCTACTCCGCCGCAATGGAGCTGATGATCCTTCTGCCCGGCATGCTGTGCGCATTCCTGCCGGTAAAACAATACCTGCGGATACGCCCTGCCCGGCTGGCGGCACTGATGGTTCCGCTGCTTATTTTTCTGTCTCTTGCCGGCGCCGCGCTGCACTGTGTTTTCTCTGTCGGAATGCCGTGGCTGTTTTTTCTCGCCGCGGCCATAGCCGGCACTGCCTATGTCCATGCCCTGACCGTCTCACGCTGGAAATCCGTCAGCGTCTTACTTGCCATATGCGCTACCTTTTCCTGTATGGGCAATGTGGCCGTAGCCCTCAATGATATCGTCAGCCCCGGAACTCCCATATCTCCCCTGTCGCCCGCCGCCGCCACAATCTGGTTTCTGATGTGCTGCGGGTTCGTCGCGGCCGTCTGGCATCCCTCCACCCATGCCTCCAGGCAGCTTCTTGAGGAAGAAGCCTTTGCGCAGACATGGTATGTATTCTGGATCCTGCCGATTCTGTTTATCGGGCTGAACCTTTTCCTGGTTCCCATCGATCCGGATATTTTAAATCAGGGCCGGATCAGAATGCTGTATATCCTGATCAGTTTTTGCCTGCTGTTTCTGCTTCTTTTGTTCTACGGGCTCTTTTACCTGATCGCATCCGCCCTGAACCGCAATGACCGGCTCCGTCAGGAAAACCAGTTTCTCTCCATACAGCAGGCGCGGTATGACAGCCTGCGGGCCGCCATCGCGCAGACCCGGCAGGCACGCCACGACATGCGCCACCATTTCACCATTCTGCAAAATCTTGCCGGACAGAAAGAATGGGAACGCCTCGAACAATACCTTGCCGATGCGCAAAACAGTCTGCCGGACACGGAGCTTGACCTGTGCGACAATCCGGCCGCCGACAGTGTGGCCAGCCATTACGGACTGCGTTTTAAGGAACAGGGCATTCCTTTTACATTTGAGCTTGACCTGCCCGCAGTTCTTCCCGTACCGGAGATGGACCTCTGTCTCGTCATGTCCAATCTGCTGGAAAACGCGCTGGAAGCAAGCCAGAGAACCAATCCCTCAAAACGTCGGATCGGCATGCGGGCTCATCCCCATTCCGGCCATATGCTGCTGTTGTCCGTGGAAAATACCTTTGACGGAGAGATTCGAGAGAGCAACGGTATCCTGCAATCCTCCAAACGCCGCGGAGACGGCACAGGCCTTCAGTCCGTCCGGCATATCGCGGAGAAAACCGGCGGATACTGCCGGTTTTATTACGAAGACGGCGTATTCCGCGCCAATGTAATCCTAAGAGCCGAAGGACACGCCGGCAGAAAGGAAAATCATGACTCTGAACTTTAAAGCGGCCCTGGGGGTTCAGCCCGGGCCGCTTTTCTTTTATCCGATAACTATTTCGTATCGTTATGAGTACTTAGCCCCTGTCTTTTAGGGGCTTACGTGCGATGCATCCTAAACCGACAAAATGTGTCATTGCGAAGCATACCTTTAGGTACTGGCATATTTTGCCGGATACTTTGTGTTAATCAACGGGCGTTCTTTATCCGCTTACTACTTCGTATAATTATCAAAATACCCCTGCACCAGAATAATCGGCGTTCCTTTATCGCCGCTTCCCGATGTCAGGTCTGCCAGTGAACCGATCAGGTCCGTCAGCCTTCTGGGGGTCGTTCCCTGAGTCACCATGGTTCCTACCAGGCTGGCCGCTTTCTCGTCCTTGTCCTTGATATACCCTTTGATGGCCTCTTTCAGCTGGTCCCCCGACAGGCTTGCAAAATCATTGTCCGCCAGATATTTCAGCTTCACCTCATTGGGCGTTCCCTCCAGGCCTGCCGTATAGGCGGGAGATACGACAGGGTCCGCCAGCTCCCAGATTTTCCCCACGGGGTCCTTAAACGCGCCGTCGCCGTAGATCATCACCTCAATCTGCTTCCCTGTTTTCTCCTTCAGCATGGACTGAATCCGGTCCACCATTTCCTGGCAGTGGATCGGGAACAGCTTAACGCTGTTTTCCGTGGCCTTATTGGACCCCAGCAGGCCATAGCGGTCATTGTAACCGCCGCCGTCGATGCTCTCCGTCATAATCTCGTCCAGCCCGTAAACCTTTTTTGCGCCCTTAGCTTTCAGAAGCCGTTTGGTTCTCTGGCGGGTATGGATGTCGCAATGGAGCACACT
This sequence comes from uncultured Lachnospiraceae bacterium, assembly GCA_910579325.1. Lineage (GTDB taxonomy): Bacteria > Bacillota > Clostridia > Lachnospirales > Lachnospiraceae > Paralachnospira_A. Next base: position 65,260 of record CAJTTU010000005.1, read on the forward strand.
GGTAGTATAATTCAGGATCGTTCTCGGGTCATTGGCGAAAATAATCTCCACCTCTGCGCCCGCCTCCTGAATCAGCTGCTTATAATAAGCCACATAATCCACGCCGGTAAACACATGCTTTTCATAGCCGAACAGTTGCCGGTACTGCTCTTCGGTCAGCACGTCGCTCCATGGATTCACGTTTTTCTCATCCATTTTATCCAGGTCGATCAGATGGTTCCCCACCTCGTCGGAAGGGTAGCTTAACATCAGCACAATCTTTTTACAGCCCATGGCAATGCCCCGCAGGCAGATGGCGAACCGGTTCCGGCTCAAGATCGGGAAAATCACGCCCACCGTATCATCGCCGAACTTGCCCTTTACATCCTTCGCGATCTGCTCCACCGTGGCATAATTCCCCTGTGCCCTGGCCACCACGGCCTCCGTCACGGCCACCACATCTCTGTCATGCAGGGAAAACCCCTCGCCTTCTGCCGCCGCCAGCACGGAATCCACCACAATCTGAGCCAGGTCGTCCCCCTGCCTGATAATCGGCGCCCGCACACCTCTGGAAACAGTTCCCACCATTCGTTCCATCCTTTATCCTCCATTCTATTACAACAGTTGACAATTCCTGTTGTTTATCTTAAACTAGTATCGTACATGGTTCAACACCCTCAAACAGATCCGCGATTTTATCATTCCATTTATCGAAATCTTCAGATTCCTCTATCAGACCTTTTCCTACCCCAATTCTTTTTGAGACGTCTATTGTTTCAGCCGACGGTTGTGTCGTGTCAATCACGGCATCATATCCTTTCAATAAAACCATAATCACAAATCCCACTTCTTCTATTGTAATGGATTTACCGTCTTTTTTAAATACCTATTTTAAATTTCTGTCATTTTTTTATCCTTCCGGCACCCGCCCCAAAAACCGGACATCTTTCCCGTCCGGTGACATACGGTAAAAGGGATGGGCGCTGTCTCCCCGGTATATCTCAATCACCATTTCATCCCTGCCAAATTCACAGGACATGGAAAGATAAGGCGGATTCTCCCGTTCTTCCTCATTCAGCATCCAGCCAAATACCATCTGACGGTTTTTTCCGTCCAAATCCATACGGTACAGATCCTGGCCGATTACCTGATCCTCTTTTTTCTCACCGCTCTTTTCCTTATCGCTTCCGGCCGAATTTTTCCCTCCCCCGGTCTCCGGCTCGTTTACCGGCTCCATTTCCGTCCATCCCTTCTCTGCGATATCCGACTCTCTGACCTCCGCAACATAATAGATTTTTCCCTGATACAGCCCTGCCACGTCCCCAAAATGCTCCTGATCTGCCCCAGTCAGCACCGACAGCTTTTTCCCATCCATCTGATATAATGCAATATAGTACTGTCCGCTGTCCTCATCAAAGAAATGATATAACAGATTATTTTCATCCTGGTCGTCAAACAGAGAACACTCCTCCGGCAGCTCCACCTGATCATCAGACAGTTCCACATCCTCCGCCAGTTCGATCACATCCACCGGCTTCTCCTCCATCCGGTCCGGCGCCAGCCACCACCGCATGCCGGCCTGCTTTAACGTGGGAGGCGCTTCCAGAGCAATCTCATAAGTCAAATCAAAGGGCTGCTCCTCACTGTCCATATCCTCCGTTTCCATCCGCTCCCATACCTTCTCCATATCCGAAAATTCATCGCTTCGCCTTTGCTGAAGCCCGATTCCCCTGTCGTAGTCATACCTGGACGCATGGGTCACATACCAGCCATATCCGTAACTGCTTTCATCCAATGTCAGATACCAGACGCCATCCCGCCAGGTAAAGGTGCGGGCTTCCGACCACCTCCAGGCGCTGCCGCCATAGCTGTGAATCGTGAAGGAGCTGCCCTCCGCCGTCAAAGGCTCGTAAGGGTCTCCGAACACACCGCCTTCACTTCTTGCCCGGATCAGATTGATATCCTGAAAGTCCAGCCGGAACTTTCCGTCCTTCCCGCCATATACGGCAAATAAAATCCGGGGCGACAGACGGTAAAACACCCCATCCTCCGATTCTTCAACATATTCCAGCACTGACACAAAATCCATGCTTCCATCGCCGTTATAATCAAAAGAAACCGAATCCTTCATCTCCCAGCCCTGAGGAATAAACGCCTCCAAAGAGTCGCCGGTTTCAGGAAGAGCAGGAGCCGAAACCACTTTCTCCGACAGCTCTTCTGACGATGCCTCAGCCCCGTCCGGCAAATCCGATGCCCCGTCAGTATTGTTCCCGGTTTCTGCCATGCCATTGTCTGACTCTGACATATCGCTATTTTTTTCTATATCACTGTTTTTCTCTTTTTCAATGTTTTTCTCAGTTTTACCGTCTTTCTCTATTTCATTGTCTTTCTCTATTGCACTGTCTTTCTCTGTTTCACCACTTTCCGCCCTTTCGACATCTTTCACCGTTTCGCCATCTCCTGCCATATCACTACTTTTCGCAGTATTACTGACTTCCGTAGATAATCCGCTGTTCTGCAGCATCCCGCAATAAGCCAGAACGATACAGGCCAGAACCGGCAGCAGAAAAATCGTTCTTTTCTTCATAAGCTTTCCTTTTTAATATGTAGTTTTGCCCTTTTTCTTTCAGCGCTTGTCCTTAATATCCAAAGGCAGCATATCTACAATTTTATTTAAAAGTATATATACCGTAGTCGCAAAATATTTCGGACACATGTCCGCCTTGTTTAAATGCAGCGTTTCAGCTCTGGAAATAGCGGTTTTGACTTTTTCCACGTCATAATCAGAAGGTTTAATATGTTTTTTATCCTTTAAAGAAACGCCTAAGTCTCGAAGACGTGTCCGGAAATGATCTGTTTTTTCATATGCATGCGTGTCCGTAACCGCATAACTTTTATCCGTATCATTTGGCTGATCATGGTGCAGCAACAGCCAGATTTCAAAAAATGGATTGCTGACAGCATATCCATAATTTTTCGCCTGGCACATGGCTATCGCTTCATCCCATTCATCATGCCAGGTCTTGTTATCATCCGGACTGACTATTTCATCCGACCAGTTTTGATCAACATCGGTAACGATCCAAAATTCATCCTCCGGATACTGAGAAAACTGATAGATATCATCTTTTTCTTCTTTAAACCGATCGATTCGTTCCACCAGCTGTTTAGGACGTGCCTTACTAAGTAATTTTATCTGATCCGGCGTCCTGCGTTTCGGAACGGTATGAACGGCATCCTCAGCCACCGAGATAAACTGTATTTTAGTCCCGATCTCGCTAAACAATTCAGAAATCCTATCGAAGTATTCTTCTTCCGTAACACTGCCTTCCAAAGACAAAAAGATAATCTTGCTTGTAACCGGTCTTTCGGTTCGATACGGATTTTGATAATTTAATGGAATACGGCTCATAACAAGCGGCATTATAAATCCCTCCTGATCCTTGGAACAGCGCCAAACCTTCCGCTTAAATACGCTTTCAGCGTGTCCTGCCCTTTTTGCAGATTAAAGTCTGACAGAGGACGCAGACGCGACTCCCCCAGGCTGTTTTTTTCAATAAACCAGATTTCCTCCTGTCTGAAATCATTTGTATTAATCAGATTTACATCGTGCGCGGTAAAAATAATCTGATTATAAGTGTTTTCACAGCAATGAATGAATTCGTTTAACAAATACTGAGAAAGTTTTGTATGAAGACTGCGGTCAATTTCGTCTACAAAATAAATCGCATGGTTATTTTCTCTCATCGCAAACAGCATCGGAAGCAAATCCAGCAAACGCTGTGTTCCGTCAGACTCTTCATCTATATTGAACTGAACTGTTTTTCCATTCAGTTTATGCGAAAATTTAAGCTGGACAAGCGTCGTCCGCTTTTTCTTACTTTCGGCAAAAATGAAATATTTCCCGGCGAAACTTACAATGCCATTTTGTATTTCTTCAATGTCTTCGATCATTTCCTGCGGCATTTGCAGTTTTTCCGCAAAATCATGAAAATCAATTTCCTCACTTGCGACAGAAACGTCAAAAACACCCGTATCCATTTTACGAAGCATCTCACCGATGTAATCCTGCAGCGCAGTATCATCTTTCATACGAACAGGCAACGCTCTGACCTTCGTTTCCGGAAAAATAATCTGTAAATTTTTAAACCATTCCACAATCCTTTCTGCTTTTTTCATTCCATTATCATATAACTTATAAAGAAAGAGCTGATTTTTCTGATTTTCTCTGATGCTTTCTTTCAAAACCTCGGCTAATGCTCTTTCTTTGGAATTTTTACGGGCAAATTTTGACTCTATGTCTATTTCCGTTTTCGCCAATTCATCTGTAACACGGGTAAATAAGGGCGCAAACCCCGCTTCTGTTAATTGCATCAGCCATTCTTCATGAATCTGGCGGCAATCCAGGGAAAAACCATATTCGTAGACATTTCCGTCCAGATAAAAAACAAACTGGAAAGTAGAAATTCCCCCTAACTTTTCATTTTCTCCTTTGAACTGATCAATTTTAATGCCCTTTCCGCTTTTTTGACCGTCAACAATAAAATCTCTGGCAAAATTCACCGATTCAATAAAGGAAGATTTACCAGACGCATTCGGCCCGAAAAAACCGCCTCTGCGTAACACCTTCCATACGCCGCTTTTTGTAGACACAGATTTTAGAAAACGTTCGTCCATAGTTGATCGAACCGGAAACATACTGAATTCAACCGGAGGCCCGATGGACTTAAAATTACTAACGACATATTGCAAAAGCATAACGACTCTCCCTCTCACTTAACGGTTATGCGTGACCCAAATCACTCCGGATTCAAGCTGTAAACAGACTGCTCTTTTTCATTCAGATTTATCAATAAAACACAGCCATTTCTAATGCAAATTCAGATATATTATATTTCGAAATATAAAAATATACAAGAACTAATATTTTTCTCTGCATATAACCACATAACAGGCGAACCGGAAAATCCGATTCGCCTGCCCGTAAAAACAATATTAAGAAATATGTCTGCAAATAAACTGATTCATCTCATCCGTCAGCATGATACCAAAATATTCCTCCAGGATATTCTGTAAATTGTCCTCACAGAGAAGACATTCCCTCACGCCGTCTTTTTCCTCGATCCGGAAAACGGTATCCCGTATCGTGTATCTCCCCTCTTTCGTAGGCAGGGTACACATCATCCGGTTCACAAAAGGAGAGGTGGGACAGGTAGAGGTATAGTAGTTGGACATCTCGAAATCACTTTCCTCCGCAGTCTCAAGGCGGAATGCCACCGCTTTTCTGAACTGTCTTTCCGCTTTCCGCTCCACCACATATCCAAGCTCATCGTCCTCCACAATGCGGAACACTCTGCCGAACTGTTCCTGCTCCTCACCGACCCGGAACAGAAGGGGCGCAATCCAGCCGTTTCCGCCCAGACCCACATCTGCGATCCACAGTTTGCCTTCCAGGGAAACCTTGATCAGCCGGTGCGTAAGCGGCAGTTTTACTCCCTCCCCGGAAAAGGGTCTGCAGAAAATCGGCGCCGCCTCGTATCCCAGCTTTTGCAAAAGAGCCTGAAACAATAGATTCAGTTCAAAGCAATAACCGCCCCGTTTCCCCAGAATTACTTTTTCAAATATGCGATCCAAATCCAGCGAAACCGGAACGCGGCAGAACGGATTAAAATCTTCAAACGGAATGGCAAAGCTGTGACGGCAGTGAAGCCGGATCAGCATGTCCTCCCTCGCCTCTCCCGCAAGCATCTCAAAACCTATCCTCTGAAAATATCTGTCTATATCAAACAAGGCAGCACCTCCTGTTATTCAGCGATTTCCAGTTCCGGCACATAGGGAACCCCGGCCTTTTTCGCATCCATAAACTTCTGTCCATGCTTCCGGATAAATTCCAGGCAGATCTTCTCATTGGCAGGGTTCAGGCTGTAAGCCACCGTGGAATCAATTATCAATCCGGTTCCGTCCCCGGCCAGCATCTCCATCCAGTCGATTACCATCTGCTCGATCACATCCCTGGGCGTCCCCTGAGGCCCCAGAACCCGCTGGGTGTCCAGCCCCGGCATAAACACGATGCGGTCGCCATATTCCTTCTTGATTTTTTTCAGGTCATTGCAGGCCATCACGCTGTCCCACCCCTCAAATCCGCAGGATAGCCAGCTGGGAATCAGCTTTTCCACCTTACCGCAGCTGTGTTGTACCACATGGCGATAGCCCATGGCTCTGGCCGCGTCCACAATCCGCTTATACTGCGGGAAAATGTATGTCTCATAGAAATCTGTCTGGAAGAACTGGCCTCCCTGGGCTGCCATATCGTCATGATATACCAGAATATCCGGCTGACAGATCTCATAAACCTTTTGGAAAAGCCGGATCTTGTGGTCGGCGATCGCCGCAAGCAAAGCGCCGTATTCCTCCGGCTCCTCCATGGCGGCGCACATGGCCTCCTCAAACCCCATCAGGACATGGGTACGCTCAAAAATGCCGTTCAGGGAAACATATTGCAGCATATTGCTTTCCCTGTCGGTAAATGCCTTCGCCTCTTCCTCCATCGATGAAAAATCAATCTCATCCAGATTGGGAAACTGCACCTGTTCTCTCCACCGCTCAATATCTGTCAGGAGCGTTACATTTGTATCCGGATGAGTAATGTTCAATGAATCCGGGCAGCTGATCCAGTGGCAGCCCCATGCGTCATAACCAGTGGTCATAATCGGACGCTCCACAATATAATCCCTGATTCCATAGGCATCTGTTCCCAGATGTGGAATCCGCTCCGGCTGCTTGTGCTGAAAGATCAGTTCCATATTCTCCCTGTTCGTCATTTTTCTTCTCCTCCACGCTTATTTTTGTGAATCAATACCAAATCATCCCTTCGGCTGTTGATTCTGTTAAATCCATATGTTACAATGAGTTTAACAGATTACTCTCAAGGTGTAATCGTGTTTGGTTTTTGAAATGAATTCGGTTTTCTTGTGCATCAGGCACAATATAAGGAAGACGTATCGAAATATGTACTCTGACAAGTATGGCTGCTTAAAATGGGTTTTTGATCCCCACGGCAGTCACCAAATATCCATACATCTCCTTGGAGCATTTGACATAGCTGCTTTAAATCGTTGTCTGATAAAAATAAAACAGGAGAAATCATGCGGCTGTCTCTTTCATTATATACGGAAAAACTAAATCTGCCCGAAGGCACATTCTGCCTTTACGATCACAGACAAGACAAATATGAAACCATCTTGCTCTACGGCGGCGGGGAAACGTCCCTGATTTCTCACAGCCTCTATCTGGTAAACGGAGACGCCTGCAAAAAGCTGAATCCCGAAGCCGTTATGGACAGGCAGGCTGGTTTTATCCTGTTCAACATCGATGAAACCCTCTGGCAGACCGTAAAGCAGAATCTTCGGGATCAGGCCGACCTGCTCTGTCTGAAGTCCCCCCAGGAGCAATCCATTCTGCTGAACCGCCTCCTGCTGATTAAGGCAGAGCTTGAACGGCAGATTTACGAGCTTCAGGCACTGGCAGCCCGGCGCAGTTCCTTACAGGAAATGATCGAGCGCCTGTATTCCATTTTTGATAATCCGGCCTATCTGGTAGACACCAGCTTTAAGGTGCTGGCCATCGACCGCAGCCATGGAATGAGAGAATTGAGCGCCACCTGGCGGCGGGCGGAGGATTACGGCTACCTTTCCCTGGATCTGATCTCCGAGCTGATGCAGGAACGGGAACTGGACAGGATGGAATCGCCTGCCCGCGCCCATATCGTCCATTCTCCCTGCTTCTACACATCATTTATCAATTATAATCTGCGCTGGCACGGCATATTACAGGGGCATCTTTTTATTGTCACCATGTTTAAAAAGGACGGTACAAAAGGTGATCTGGAGCTTACTGACCTGGTGGCGCCCATTATTTTACAGGCCATGCACAACAATGACCTGTATCAGCATCAGCGTGGATATCTATATGAAAATTTTATGAAAGATCTTTATGCGGGGAATATTACGGACGGGGAATATATCAAAGCCCAGATCCCATATCTGGGGCTGACCATGCACACTCCTTATTTTGTCGCGAAGGTAGCTGTCAGTTCTTCCGGCCAGGCTTCTGCCGACGGGCATCCTGCGGCATACGCCGGTGATACATTAAGTGAAATACCCCGCAGCAAGCTGCGGGGTATTTCACCCTCGCGGCAGTCGCCAAATGCCCATGTAAACATGGTCACTTGGCTCGTTGCCCGCGGGAATAAAATTGAGCGAATTTCCAACCAGTTAGAGAGGATGACAGATGTGCGGCTGGCAAAGTACGATGATTTTATTATGGGATTATTTTTACTTAAGAGAGAACAGACCCAGGAAAAACTTACCCAAAAACTGAAAAGTCTCGCCCAGACCGGAAAACTGCGCATCGGGATCAGCGATCCGGCCTCCCGACTCACCGACATCTCCATCTGTGCCGCCCAGGCGGATACCGCCCTGTCCTGCTGCCCCGCGGATGCTTCCGGCAGCGTGGTCTTTTATTCGGAAATTGCCCTTGCGGACCTTCTCAGGGCTTCGGCGGCAAAGAAAAACCTCTTCTGCGCTACTGAGATCCGCCGGTTACTCCAGGAGGAAGCCTCCGGTTCCGGCGTTTACGGCGAAACGCTCTTTACTTACCTGAAAAATGACTGCAGCCTGCAAAAAACCGCAGACGAACTCCATATTCACAGAAATACATTAAGCTACCGGCTGGAACGGCTGAAAGAACGGTATCAGATCGATCTGGAGAATCCGGAGAAGAAACGGCGGTATTATCTGAGTTTGCTGATGGAGCAAATCTGTTAAAATTCAAATGATCCATCTAACATTAGCAGTCATAAGAGGGGCGGTTATGGATCCCTGGCCCATAACCGCCCCTCTTCTTGTTAAAATCTTTTGATGCTTCTGTCTGAACCGTCTCTCGGCGATTCGCTCGAATTACCCTTCGATGGCGATATATTTCTTCTCCTCCACCGCCGGCTTCGCTTCTTTCTTCGGCACTGACAGCTTCAGGGTGCCGTCCTCAAATTTCGCCTTGATATCCGTCTGCTCCACCGCTTCGCCTACATAGAAGCTTCTTCTGCAGGAGCCCACATATCTCTCCCGGCGGATGTAGCGGCTGTTCTCGTCCTTTTCTTCGTTGCTGGAATTTGTTGTGGCCTGAACGGTGAGATAACCGTCCTTCAGCTCTGCCTTGACGTCTTCCTTTTTCACACCCGGCATGTTCATCGTAATCTCATAGCCATTGCCGCAGTCCTTGATATCCGACCGCATCAGCTCACCGGAATTATGAGTGCCGCGGAAACCGAAAGGCGCATCGAAAAAGTCGTCAAACATATCTCTTCCAAAAATACTGGGCATCATCATAAGTCATCTCTCCTTTTCTATTTGTATTGCTTGTATTATTTGTTATCTTTGTTATATATGTACTATAACACTAGCTTTTAATGTTGTCAACGGTTTTTCGGAGAGAAATTGTGAACTTTCTGTGAAATCCGTAGACCGGAATATATAATGCCATGAATTAGAATCCTGCTTCGCAGGATTCTCCGCCTGCGGCGGGTCGCCCTGGCGACATTTTACC
>CAJTTU010000006.1 GCA_910579325.1 uncultured Lachnospiraceae bacterium
AAGAATAAAGAAAAATGTTCGCCTTATTCCTTTTTCTCACCCCCCGTCCCCCGTCCTCAGCATATTCTCAATAAAGATCCCATACCCTTTCGCCGGGTCCTGTATAAACACATGAGTCACCGCCCCGATCACTTTGCCGTCCTGGATGATCGGACTGCCGCTCATCCCCTGCACAATCCCCCCCGTCAGCTCCAGCAGCCGCTCATCCGTCACCTCCAGCACCATACTTTTACTCTCTTTATTAGAACTGTTCACCTTCAAAATCCGGATCTCATAATCCTCCACCTTCCCGTCCACGCAGCACCGCACCAGAGCATCGCCCTCATGCACCTCCTGGCTGTAGGCTACGGGCAGAGCGGGGCCTGCGATGCGCTGGGCCAGGTGGGTATTTTCTGTTCCATAGACGCCCCTGCCGGTATTTTTGCTGATATTTCCCAGCAGCTTGCTGTCCTGATACAGAATACTCCCGCTTAAGGAACCGGGTTCTCCCAGGGTTCCTTTTGTAATGGAAAAAATATTTGCTTCATACAGCTTTCCCTGACAGGACTCCACCACCCGCCCGGTATCGGTATCGCTGATTCCGTGCCCCAGGGCGCCGAAAGTGCCGTTGCTATCGACAAAAGTCAGGGTGCCGATGCCATGGGTGTCATCCCGCACCCAGATTCCCGCTTTGTAATCCCCCGGGCCGGTGCAGGCAGCCTCCACCCGGACATCCATCTCCTCGCTGCCCCGGCGTATGGTGAACACCAGCGGCTCGGCTCCCTGGGCGCGGATCATTCCGGCCAGCTGCTCCTTGCCGGATGGCCGTTCACCATTTACCTTCAATATATAATCGCCTGATTTCAAAATACCATAAGAGGGCTCAACCGTGTCCCCTGACTGGGTCTCGATTTTGCTGGTACCCACCACCATAATCCCGTCGGTTTCCAGATAAACCCCCACCGGAATGCCGCAGGGGATCACAGACCGCTCCCCGGCCACATTCACATCGATATTTTTCATATCGAAAAGGCCGAACAATTTCAGACTCAGCTGATAATGCCCCTCCGCCTCCGAATAGATGCCGAAGGGATCGTCAAATACAATGTCGATCTGATCGGAACGGATATTGGACGTATAGCCCAATGTCACCTCCTCGCTCTCACTGGACAGACTGAACCCGAAGGGAATATGAAAAGAAAAATCACTTTCCTGCTCCTTAGTCAGATGAATCTCGTTGGGAATCACCTTTTTCACATAATACCATGTATATCCAAACGTAAATATAAGAGTAAACGCCAGCACACGAAGCAGCCACTGCCGATAGCGCTTTTTTATCTCCATGTATAAAACCTCCTAATAAAGTTCCGCAACTCCCCTCCTAAGCCCCCCTGCTCTGGAAGAATTCCCAGCCGCCTTGAGATCGTCTGTAAATCCTTCCGGGGCTTATACGGTCCGTTGCTGTCTTTATAAAGTTCCGCAAACAAAAAGCGGTGTTTTATTCAAACATCCGCTTTTAGTATACGTGATTCCTCTGAATCTCAATCTAGTATTTTTTGGTGTATCTGTCAAGGCCGTCTGGGTTATTTTTCCAAATTTATTTTGTTAGCTTTGTCTGCTCCGCCAGCTTTTTCATCTCCCTTGCATTTTCCAGTACCGCTTCCGTAATCTGCGCTCCGCCTAACAGCCGAGCCAGTTCGGTTACGGATTCTTCCGTATCCAGCTTGTGAATCCGGGTTTCTGTCTTTCCTGTCCTGGAAGATTTTTCAATCAGATAGTGCCTGTCCGCCATCGATGCGATCTGGGGCAGGTGGGTGATACACAGCACCTGGTGGTTCCTTCCGATATAAGACAGCTTTTCTGAGACCATCTGGGCTGTCCTTCCGCTGATGCCGGTGTCGATTTCGTCGAAAATCAACGTCGGAATATCGTCGTCATCGGCCAGCACCGTCTTGACCGCCAGCATAATCCGGGACAGCTCGCCGCCGGACGCCACCATATGAAGGGGCTTCGGTTCTTCTCCCACATTGGTGGAAATCAGAAACTGCACCTGGTCCGTGCCGTTTTTCGTGTATTCCTTCAAAGGACAAAACTCCATCGTCAGCTCCACATTTTCAAAATTCAGCTCCGACAAGCCGCCGGCAATTCTGCCGCACAAGCTTTTGGACGCTTTTTTTCGCAGGGCGCTGAGTCGGCCGGAAGCCTTTTTTATCCGTTCCTCTGTCTTTTGCAGCTGTTCGGCGACTACCTTTTTCTGTTCCTCATAGTGTTCCAGCTTTTTCAGCTGTTCATACTTCTCTGCCAAATATTCCTGTATGAGTTCCCATTTATTTCCATATTTTGACTCGATCGAACGAATCAGATCCAGCCGTTTCCGAATCCCTGCAAGCTCCTCCTCATCGATTACCAGATCATCCAGGTAATCGGAAACCGCCCGGTTGCAGTCGTTAAGCACCGCTTCCAGATCTGTCAGCTGGGAAGCGATGCCGTCCAGCGCCGGGTCAAGCCCTGTAATCTGCGCCATGCTGTGAATTGCCCGGTCTACCGCCTCGCCGGCTGCCTGGGCGCCGTCATAGCCGATCTCTTTTTTTACCTCGTTCAGCACAGCGGCAATTTTCGCGCCGGAAGCGCACACCTTGTACCTGGCTTCCAGTTCTTCCTCCTCCCCCTGACGGATAGCGGCATCCTCAATCTCGCCGATCTCAAAACGGATAAAGTCCAGCTTACGCAGCCGTACGTCCTCGTCCATATCAAAAGAAGCATATTCTTTCATAAGGGCAGCATACTCCTGGTACAGCTTCTCCACCTTCTGTTTCTCGGGCTGAATCGTCTCTTTTCCATAAAGATCCAGAATTTCAAGATGTTTTTTATCGGAAAGCAGGGATTGGTGCTCGTGCTGGCCGTGAATGTCCAGGAGCAGAGAAGTGAGTCTGCGAAGTTTTGACAGGGTGGCGGCTTCATCGTTGATTCTGCTCATACTTTTTCCCGCCATGATTTTTCTGGTTACGATAATGGTTCCGTCCTCCTCCGGTACAATGTCCAGCTCCCTGACGGCTTCCAGCTTTTCCGCCTCATCTATGGAAAACATCAATTCGATATAGGCATATTCCGCCCCTTTGCGGATCACGGAGCCGGATACCTTCTGTCCCAGCGCCGCATTGACCGCATCAATCAGGATGGATTTTCCGGCGCCGGTCTCACCGGTCAGAATATTGAGCCCGGAGCCAAAATCCACGTCTGCCTCGTCGATCAGGGCAAAATTTTTCACATGCAGATGTGATAACATAGTTCTCCTTTCAAATTTTAGTTCCGCTACGCCCTTACCTGCCCACGGAACATTTTTTATTCATGCAGCATCCTTCTCAGTTTTTCCATTAAGATAATGGTATCATCCACAGAACGCACGGCGCACATAATCGTGTCATCCCCGGCGATGCAGCCTACCAGCTCCTGGAAGTGCAGGGCATCCAGCGCTGCCGCCGCCGCCATGGCCAGTCCGGCGCCGGTCTTGATCACCAGGATATTCTGAGCCATATCCATGGAAATAAATCCGTCCTTTAATATTCTCACATATTTTTCACTGGAAGTATTCCCCGGATTTTTCATCACCGCATATTTCTGCTGTCCCTTTCCATTGGAAATTTTCGACAGTTTCAGTTCCCGGATATCCCTGGACACCGTGGCCTGGGTCACGTTAAACCCTTCCTGATTCAAACGGTCGGCCAGATCCTCCTGGGTTTCAATATCATACTTTCCGATCAATTCCACAATTTTACTGTGCCGTTCTGTTTTCATCCTGCTCCTTTTAACGTTTCTTACACATTATGACTTTTTTCGTTCCAAATATTTTTTTGCAGTCTTCGGAAGCTTAAAACGTCCTGTTTTTCTTCGGGTACTGTCCCGCTTACCCTTATCCCGACAACTTCCTTCTCAAAATCTCCAGAAAGCTCACCTTGCTGGTTCTCAAAATCTTGGTCGTATAAGAAGATTTATTGATTTCCAGCCGCTCCCCCGGCTTTAATGAACCGCTTTCCGCCCCGTCAAAGGACGCGATACATTCCCCGCTCTTTTCGTCGTAGCCGTCTGCAGCCTCCACCGTAATCCTTGCGTCCGCAGGCAGCACAATGCTTCGATTGTTCAGCGTATGGGGGGAGATCGGCGTCAAGATCATAATCGACGCGTTCGGCTCCGCCAGCGGCCCCCCGGCCGACAGATTATATGCGGTAGAGCCCGTCGGCGTGGAAATCAGAATTCCGTCCGCCGTATAGCGGTTCAGAAATTCCCCGTTTACATAAATATTAAACCGCACCACCCGGATGGACCCTTTTCTTGTGATAACGATATCGTTCAGCGCCCGGTCCGAACAGATCAGCCCTTCCGGCCCGAACAGCTGCCCTTTTAACATCATCCGTTCTTCCACGAAATACTCCCCGGCCACGATCTTTTCCAGCGCCCCCGCAAAGGAAGTATGGTCCACCTCCGTCAGATATCCCAGCGTGCCCATATTGATTCCATAGATGGGAATCTGCTTATGTACCAGATCCCTGGCCGCCTGAATCAGCGTGCCGTCGCCGCCCAGCACCAGAATACACTCCGTATCGTCGGGCACCCAGCATTCACTGGTATATGAGCTGCCCTCCCCCGTCCCCTCCTGCTCCCGCAGCCGGCAGATTTTCCCCTTTTTCTCCAGAAACTCCTGAATCATCCGGGCCGTTTTCAATCCCGGGTCTTTTGTCATATTGGCAATCAGATAAAAATGATCCATCGGTCACTGTCCTCCTGATAGACTGTCATGAGCTGCCTGGACCACGGCGGCGATATCGGGCATATGCCCGCAAGCTTCCCCATCGCCGCAGCCGCTGTTATTCAGATACAGCAAATATTCGATATTCCCCTCTGGCCCCTTAATCGGAGAATAAGATAAATCCAAAAGCTCCAGCCCAATCGAAACCCCATGGTCCATCACCGACCGGATAACTTCCCGATGTACCTTCTGATCCCGGACCACGCCCTTTTTGCCCACCTTCTCCTTCCCCGCCTCAAACTGGGGCTTGATCAGGCAGACAATCCGGCCATCCTCTCTCAACAGCTGTTTTACCGGTCCCAGCACCTTTGTGAGAGAAATAAAAGAAACGTCAATGGATACAAAATCCAATACATCCTGTATCATGGAAGGCTCCACATACCGGATATTAGTCTTCTCCATACAGACCACCCGGTCATCCTGGCGGAGCTTCCAGTCCAGCTGCCCTCTGCCCACATCCACTGCGTAAACTCTAACGGCGCCGTTTTGCAGCATACAGTCCGTAAAGCCGCCGGTGGAGGCGCCCACGTCCATACAGGTCATTCCTTTCAGGGAAAGGTCAAATTCCCTCACCGCCTTTTCCAGCTTCAGACCGCCCCGGCTGACATAAGGAAGGGTATGCCCCTTTACCTGAATATCCGCCTTCGCGGGATCAAAAGCTGTCCCGGCTTTATCTTCTTTCTGTCCGTTGACATAGACGCTGCCCGCCATAATCATGGCTTTTGCCTTTTCTCTGGACTGAGCCAGCCCCTGGCTCACCATCAGCACATCTAAACGTTCTTTCATACGTTCCTCTCTCCGGCCAATCCGTTACCGTAGCATACTTCCCGATCTTTCGCATCATCTATCATCCACGTCCAGCCGTAATCTCCGGCAAATCTTCTCAAACACCCCGTCCTGATCGATGCCCACTTCCCGCTTCAAAATATCTACGTTGCCATGCTCCACATACATATCCGGAATGCCAATGCAGAGTAAATCCGGCCGCGCCTCCATCTGATTCAGATGCCGTCCCACGGCTTCTCCAAAACCGCCCCGCAGCACATTTTCCTCCATCGTCACATAAAGGGAATGGTCGACGGCCAGATCATTCAGCATATCCGTATCCAGCGGCTTGACGAACCTGACATTTACCACGGAAGCGTTAATGCCCTTTTCCAGCAGCAGCGCTCTCACCTGACAGGCCGTCTCCACCATGCTGCCCACCGCCAGCAGAGCCACCTCTCCGCCCCGAAACAGCACCTCGCTTTTCCCGTGGACAAAGGGCGCCTGATACGTTTTCAGCCCCATAAAAGCCTGTCCTCTCGGATAGCGGACGGCGATGGGACCTTCATAGACCATGGCATACCGGAACGCCGCCTGCAGCTCCCATCCGTTTTTCGGAGCGATCACGCTCATATTCGGTATGGAAGACAAAAAGGACAAATCAAAAATTCCCTGATGGGTCTCCCCGTCGCTGCCCACCAGCCCTGCCCGGTCTACGGCAAATACCACCGGCAGCTCCTGGATACAGACGTCATGCAAAATCTGGTCATAGGCCCTCTGCAAAAAGGAAGAATAAACCGCCACCACCGGTTTCAGCCCTCCGGCCGCCATACCGGCGGCAAAGGTCACGGCATGGGCTTCGGCAATCCCCACATCAAAAAATCGGTCCGGGTATGCCTGAGAAAAAGGCGTCAGCCCCGTCCCGTCCGGCATGGCCGCCGTAACAGCCACCATAGACGGATATTTCCCGCCCAGTTCTACCAGCGTTTTCCCGGCGATATCCGTATAGGACTCCCCCGCCTTTTTCCTTTTCGGCAGTCCTGTGGAAATTTCAAAAGGCTCCACCCCATGGAAGCGAGAAGGATTTTCCTCTGCCGGCCCATAGCCCCTTCCTTTCTGGGTCAGCACATGAATCACCACTGCCCGCCGGATATGCCGGGCCTCGTGAAGCACCCTGGACAGCCCCTCGATATTATGCCCGTCCAAAGGCCCCCAGTAGGTAATCCCCATATTCTCAAACAGCATGCCAGGCAGGAACACCTGCTTAATCAGGCTCTTCGTCTTTACGATCTGCCGGATCAGGCTGTCCCCCACCACCGGAACCTTGCTCAGCGTGGATTCCGTGGACTGTTTCAGCTTATTATAGGGAATCGCCGACCGGATGGAATTCAAATGCTTCGAAATGCCGCCGATATTCTCGGAAATCGACATATTATTGTCATTTAGAATAATGATAAAATTCGTTTTCAGCCGTGACGCATTGTTCAGCGCCTCATAGGCCATGCCGCCGGTCAGAGCGCCGTCCCCGATTACGGAGATTACCGCATAATCCTCCCCCGCCAGGTCTCTGGCCTCCACCAGCCCCAGCCCTGCCGAAATCGAAGTAGAACTGTGGCCGGTATCAAAAGCGTCGCAGTCGCTCTCCCGCCGCTTCGGAAATCCGCTCATTCCCCCATAGGTCCTGAGCTCGTCAAAATCGTCCTTTCTGCCGGTCAAAAGCTTATGGGTATAAGCCTGATGGCCCACGTCCCAGACAATCCGGTCCTTCGGCAGGTCAAAAGCCAGATGCAGCGCCATCGTCAGCTCCACCACGCCCAGATTGGAGGCCAGATGGCCTCCGGTAACGCTGATTTTCTCAATCAGGAAATTCCGGATTTCCTGGGCCAGCCGTTCGTAATCCTTTTTTTTCAGTTTTTTGATATCCCCTGGTTTCCTGATACGTTCAAGCATCGTCATACGCATTGTCCTTTTGGCTGCCTCAGCCTGTTTTCCCCTGCTGCCATACAGCCCTTTATCAATTTTTCCGGTTGATCAGAGAGAGAATCAGCTGCCGCAAAAAGGGATTTTCCGCCGGAAATCCATCGAGAATTTCGATGGCCTGCCGGGAATACGCCTCCACCAGCGCTTTCGCGCCCTCCAGTCCTTGAAACGTCACATAAGTGGTCTTGCTGTTCTTCTCATCGCTGCCCACCGGTTTTCCAGTTACCTGTTCATCCCCTGTCACGTCCAGAATATCATCCTGAATCTGAAACGCCATGCCTACGGCCCGGGCCATCTGCTCCACCTTCCGCTGTTCTTCCTCGCCGGTGCCGGCCAGAACTGCGCCGATCAGCATGGATGCCTCTAAAAGAGCGCCCGTTTTCAGCTCGTATACAAAATCCAGCTGTTCTTTCGTCATCGGCCGCCCGGTCAGCTCCACATCCACCGTCTGCCCGCCGATCATACCATATATGCCGGTCTTTTCGGCCAGAAGCCCGACGGCCTTTCCCACCCGCATCGGATGCTCCGTCAGGCCAAACGCTTTGGCAGCCACCTCAAAGGCATAAATCATCAGGGCGTCTCCTGCCAGAATCGCCATATCCTCCCCGTATACCACCCAGGTGGTTTTTTTCCCCCGGCGGTATTCGTCGGCATCCATGGCCGGCAGGTCGTCATGCACCAGGGAGGATGTGTGGATCATCTCAATAGCGGCCATAAACGGCTCGATCTCCCGCCCCTGCCCACCAAACAGCCGGTAAACCTCTTTCATCAGCATGGGGCGGAGCCGTTTTCCTCCCGCCAGCACACTGTAATTCATGGCCTGGAAAATCAGCTTCTGATGCCCCGTCTCCTCCGGCAGCCACCGGGTTACGACATCTTCCGTCTCCCCCAGCCTTTCCTGCAGCCTACGCTGCCAGTCCATTCCTCCCTCAGCCCCGTTTTGTATATTAGAATCCATTGGTTTCCTCACTTTCGTCCACCAGTATCAGCTGTTTTTCGATTCTGTCGATCTTCTGTC
This sequence comes from uncultured Lachnospiraceae bacterium, assembly GCA_910579325.1. Lineage (GTDB taxonomy): Bacteria > Bacillota > Clostridia > Lachnospirales > Lachnospiraceae > Paralachnospira_A. Next base: position 8,547 of record CAJTTU010000006.1, read on the forward strand.
CGCACAGCTGCGCCAGCTTCATTCCCTCCTGGTACAGCGCGAAAGACTGTTCCAGCGAAGCTTCTCCCCCTTCCAGCCGGGCCACCAGCTGTTCCAGCTGCGAAAAGGCTTCCTCGATGGTCAGCTGATCCTGTTCCGGACTGTCATTCCCACCGCTTCTCTGCGCAACCTGAATATCAATCTCCGTCTCTTTCATGACTGTCCGCCTCCTTTCACCGAATCTGGCCTGTCTCCGGATGTCAGACCTGCCGCTCCATCCGTCCTTCCCCGCATATGTCATCCGGTATCTTTTCTTCCACTTTCGCCTCGATTCTTCCGTCACGCATCAGAATCGTCAGCCCGTCGCCTTCCGTCACCTGCTCCACGGAAATCAGCGCCTCGCCTTTCCGATCCCGGGCATACACATACCCGCCGCCCAGCTTTTTCAAAGGCGACTGCCCTTCCAGCCTTGCGGCCTGTAAACCGAGCCTGTGGCGGCAGGCAAGAATCCGCTGCTCCATCCCCCGCCTGATCCGGTCCTCAAGCTCTGACAGATACTGTCGTTTCTGGGCAATTTGATACTGGGGATTGTATAAAGCCAGCTTCAGCCGGAAAGCCTCCGTCCGGTCCCGGTAACGGCGGATATGCTGCTCCTGTCCCCGGACAAGCCGCTGCCTGAACCCGGCCAGCTCCTGCTCGAACTGCCGGTAATCGAACACCGCCAGCTCCGCCGCCGCCGAAGGGGTGGGCGCCCGCAGATCCGCCACATAATCGGCTATGGTCACATCCGTCTCATGCCCCACCGCCGAAATCACCGGCGTCACGGCATGGAAAATGGCATAAGCCACCTCCTCACTGTTAAACGCCCACAGATCCTCTATGGACCCACCGCCCCTTCCCACAATCATACAATCCAGCCCCATCCCATCCAGCGTCTCGATTCCTTTGGCGATACTGGCCGGGGCATACTCCCCCTGCACCAGCGCCGGATAAAGATACAGCTGCACATAGGGATTCCTTCTATATGAAATATTCATAATATCCCGGATCGCCGCCCCCGTAGACGCCGTCACCACGCCCACCCGACGGGCATAGCGGGAAATGGGCTGCTTGTATTCCGGGGCAAACATCCCCATTTCCATCAGCCGGTCCCGCAATTCCTCAAACTGGCGGAACAAATCGCCGGCTCCGTCAAGGGTAATCTCCCTGGCATAAAGCTGGTACTTCCCGTCCCGCTCATAAATGCTGACGGAGCCTCCCGCAATCACCTGCTGCCCTTCCCGCATCTGAAACCGCAGGCCCTTCCGGTTTCCGGCAAACATCACCGCAGACAGCACGCCCGAACTATCCTTCAGCGTAAAATAAATATGGCCGGAGCTATGGTATTTGCAATTAGACACTTCGCCCTTAACATAAATATTCCGCAGAGCAAAGTCCTGGGTAAACATGTTTTTGATATAACCGTTGACCTGGCCTACCGTGTATACGCTGCCCGCCATACCCTACGCCCTTCTTCTCACCAGCTTGCCAAGCACGCCGTTGATAAAGGAAGGAGAGTCGTCGCCGCCAAATTTCTTCGCCAGCTCCACCGCCTCATTGATGGCCACCTTCTCAGGGACGGCGTCGTCATGGAGAATCTCGTACAGCGCCAGACGAATAATCGTCAAATCCACCTTGCCCATTCGCCTGGTCTTCCAGCCCTCGGCCACATCGTTGATCTGGCCGTCCAGCTCCTCCACCCGGGCGTAAATCTGCCCGGCCCTGGTTCCAAGCTCCTCTTTCGCCTCCTCCGGCATATCCTCGAACTCCACCAGGTACAGTTTTACCTGGCCGCCCAGATCTTCCTCATTATAAAATTCCTTTAAGAACAACAGCCGGAAGGTGTGTTCCCGCATTTCTCTTCTGGTCATATTATTTATTCTCACCCATCATTTACAAAAATAAAAGATGCCAGTACGCCTGACACCCCCTTAAAATGCTGCATTTGGTTGTCATGGTCCGTAAAACGCCGTCCGCCGGCGTACACAGGCGCCAAAATGCCGGCGCTCCCGCCTGCAAAATCACTGATCCTGAAAATCCACTCCGGCAATCCGGATATTCACATCGATCACTTTCAGGCCCGTCATATTCTCAATGGCGTTCTTCACCCGGTCCTGAACGGCCTCGGCCACCTTGGGAATGCTGCACCCATACTTTAACTGCAGCGACAGGTCCACGGAAACAGACGTATCCATCACCGCCACCTTTACCCCTTTGGAAAGGTTTTTCATGCCCAGCTTTCCCACCAGCTCATTCGTAATATTCCCGGCCATGGACGCCACGCCATCCACCTCCGTCGCCGCAAGCCCGGCGATAATCGCCACCACCTCGTCGGCGATTTCTACGGAACCTACCTGCCCCGTCTCATGTATCATATGTGTGCTTCTGTTTTCAAACTCATTCGACACTGCGCATTCCTCCTGCACTCAAAATCTAACCGATTCTTAATAAGATGATAAAATCAACTATGGCAATCAGCAAATATTCCAGTCGTTTTATACCATACGGACTTCTCTCTGCTTTGCTATACTCAAGAGCATCCCTTCATTCATGCCTCTAACGAGGCGGGCGGACTTCGTCCGTTAGGGTATATTATAACAGACTATGAGGAAAATGCAAAGAAAAAGTTTCTATTCTTCTCCCTGCCCTTTGCGGTTTTCCTATTCCTCATTCCACCTGACCCGGGCATGATGCCCCTTTTGCATGGAGAAATTCAGCCGGTCAACGGAAACGATCACCTGGTTGGAAAGCAGTTCGGCCCGGAGCATCCTCTCGCCGTACACATCTTTGGGAATATCCAGCAGATGGCAGTAAATCGTAATATAGTTGGTAGCCGCCACGTCGATGGTCATCTGATCCAGGTTGCGGCAGATATAGAGTGTATACGTATCCTTCATCCCCTCATATACGGCAATCAACCCGTCCTTAAGAGTCACATCCGCAATATAGTCCCTTTCCAGAAACTGAATGATCTCGTCATAATATTTTTCATATTCCTTCTCATAAGTTTCCGGGTTTTTATGCAGAACGCCGTTGATACAGCAGCTTTCCATAAAACGCCGAAAATTCCCATCCTCATATAAAAGGCGGAAATATAAAAAGTCGCTGATAAAATACCGGGTCAGATTTTCCGCCTTCTGAAACTGCCGCTCGATCTGCTCCATCAGCTGCGACATCACCAACTGGAACACCGTTGACGCCAGAATATTTTTATTCTTAAAATAATAGACAATCAGCCCCTGGTTAACACCGGCCAGCTGGCCGATATCCTTAAATGTGGTTTTTTCAAATCCTTTCAAATAAAACAATTCCTTACAGGCGTCTATAATCTTTGCTTTCGTATCCAGGCCGTTTTCATAATTTGCCATTGTTTTCCACCATTTCCTGTTTTTATCCACCCTTCCATGTCAGCATAACATGGTATTCTAAATTTGTAAACACTGCCGGCAAAAGAAAAAAACAGCAAAAAAATGCAGTATATACTGGCAGAATCCCACAGCACATACTGCATATATCTACAATTCCTTGTCAACAGACACAATTTCATCCCTGAAATTGCACCGGTTTATTCTTACCCACATTACAGCTCGGCTTCCGCCCTTGCCATAATTCCGTCCAGCTTTTCCACGATTTCCGCTTTCAGCGGATGGGTAACGCCCTTTGCCAGAATCTCCTTCACTCTCTGATTCAGCCCTTCCTCCACGCCGGGAACCTCTCCTGTCTGGCGGCTGGTGCGGGGCTTTAGCAGATCGGCCTCCCAGAAATCATGGATATGGTCCAGGGTATGTTCCTCGCTTAAGAATACGCCTCCCGGCCCTACCTCCTGAATCACGTCCTCCGCCAGCGTTTCCTCGGACACCTCCATTCCGCCGGTCAGCACCTTTAAAAAGCCGATAATCTCATTGTTAAATACAATATCGGCAAACTTCGCATAAGCGCCGCTTTCATAAGCTCCCAGTGCAAAATTCATATTTGTGCCGGACAACAAAGAGGTGTAAAGCTGAATGCTTTTGTCAAAGGCTGCGATCTGGTCAAAGGAGCCGCTGTCGGTTCCGCCGAAATTAGAACAGAAAGGCAGGCCCATATAGCGAAAGACATCCGCCGTAGCCGCATTTGCCACCAGCATCTCCGGGTTAGAATGGGTAATGCTCATCGTACGCATGTCCACATTATCGCTGAACTTGCTGACGATAAAAGGCGTCCCCGGGTTCACCAGCTGGCTGACCACCAGCCCGGCCAGCGTGTCCGCCATGCCGATGGCCACGCTGCCCGCCATAGTGATGGGGCCGCTTAAGCCAAAGCCGATTCCCGCGATATATACGGCAGGGGAATTCCTTCTCGCCAGATAAATCAGCTGGGCCATGCCGTCATCCGTATGGGTCAGCGGGTCCATGGGGCATACCAGGTTCACCATAAAAGGCTTTTTCGCAAGCCGCCCGGCGCTTCCGGCCACCGCCTCAAACATTTCAAACTGATATTCCAGGTTATGTACGCTCTGGGACCAGTACATCACCGGTTTCCGGGTACAGGGCAGAATGGCGTGCAGCTCTGCGATATCGGCCACGGAAGCTTTTACGTCGGAAGCCGACGTACAGGGGCTGACCCAGGAGACATTTTCTAAAGCGTCCATCAGAATCGCAGCGTTGGCAGAATCCGCTTTAACGCTGGCACGGCGTTTCCCGGTTTCCAGATCGTCGATCTGGGTGATTGTGATGGCAGGCCCAAAATAAACCTTTCCGGGCGCCAGATCCATAGCCGGATTGCCCTCCCTGTCATAAAGGGTTACGACAGAAGGAGCCTTTTCCACGGCCCATTTTGTCAAAGAAACGGGGATTTTTACCAGTTCCCCTTCTACTACGCCGCCGGCCTTTTGCAGGATTTCCCTGGCCTCGGCATTATGGATGATACAGCCGGTATTTTCCAGAATCCGGTATGCGGATTCCGCCACTTTGGCACATTCTTCCTGGTTTAAAGTCTGATAAAAAGCAGGGTGTTTTGTTTGCATTGTTTCGTTCATTATTCACGTTCTCCTATATCTCATTTTTTGATCAGCCATTCACATTCAACCATCTTTACGCATGGCAATCTTCCTAATTTTATTACCGTTGATTTTAATCACGTTTTTTAATCCTTCGCTAATCATTGGTTGCCGCTTTGCCGAAGCATTTTCATTTATACAGCCTGTTTTTTCTCCGAAACAGTCGTCACAATCTCAATCACCGCCAGTACGCCAAACAACACGGCGGATACCACCCAGGCCTCAGTCACTCTGTCCGTGTGCATCAATCCCATAATCCAGGTGGCAAAATAGGTACTGAAAAAGGTGCCGATACCGTATACGGCAGTGGTAATCGCCACGGAATCATCGATCCGGGACGGCGGCACCAGCGTAAAGCCATGGGCATACATATAGGAAAATACCAGCTTGTAACAGCAGCCGCAGATCGTGGCGATCACAACAGCGCCGAACTTGGAGGGAGAAACCACCATCATCACCAGCGTAACGGCCGCAATGATATAAGAAACGGTAATCGTATGCCGTTTCAGTTTACTGTAAATCGCCCCGAAGAACAGGCAGAGAACAAACCCGACGATCTGCTTTACGCTGGTAGCCGTGCCGGAAAATGCCGCGTCGCCCAATCCGTTCTCCGCAATATACACGGACACATAATACAAAACCGTCGAGCCGAACAGGATATTGGCCACCAGCCAGGAGCCTTCCAGCACCCAGAACCGGAAGCCCAGCGCTTCCTTTTCCTTCTTCCCGGACTCGTCTGCCGCCGCAGTTCTCTCACCCGGTTTCACGGAAGGCACAAACAGGAAAATAAATACCAGCATGGGAATGGCAGCCCAGTAACATTTAAACGCATTCTGCCACACACCGCTGTTTGCCAGAACGCCTGCCAGATAGCTGTAAGCGATGCCCACAAAACTCATGGTGGCATTGTAGTAGCCGGTCATCTTCGCCCGTTCGTTTTCATCCTCATAGACATCGGCAATCAGCGCCACAGCCACCACCTGCTCAAAGCCTGCGCCGATACCCACCAGGGTACGCATAAACGCGATATAATAGGGATTTTCCACAATGGCGCCGAATATGGCCCCCACGGTGAAAAACAGCGCGCCTGCGATCAGCACCACTTTTTTGTCCAGCTTCCGGCAGAGCCAGCTGGCAAGCAAAGAGGTAAATACGATAATCAGGGCGGGGCCTGACACAATATAATTTACCAGTCCCATATGGTCTCCGAAATTCTGATAAAAACTGGATATAATCGGAATGATTACCAGGTCATTCATTACGGCCAGGTTGGTCAGCATCAGCGCGATCAGGCACAGTGTACGTTTGGTTTTTGTCATTTCAACTCTCATTTTGTTCCCCCTTAGAAATTATTTAATTTATAAAGCTTTTTTGTTTTCGTACTTCATTATTTCTGGCAGTGTTCAGCCTGTCAGTATTCCTGACAGTGGTGATCCGGCCTCCCTTTGGACGATTCTTACTCCGGTACATTTCTGTTTTCTCTGTCCTCCCGGAAATGACCAGCGCCAGAACCTCTGTCCCCTCGGCTCCTCCCTTTTCTGAACTGTCCGTTCTCCTCCCAGAAATTACTGTGGATCACCGGCCTGCCCGCATGGTCGTAATTGTCCCGATGCCTGTCAAACCGGCCGGGGTCTCGGATTACCTTTATAAAGGCAGCTAGGAACAGAATCATCAGAAAAGCAGAGAGAAATCCGCCCAAATCGGCCAGCATTTTCATCCCGTCTATGCCAAAGGCCTGCAGCATAACCAGGCAGAGGCCGCCGATGGTAGCGCCCCAGAAAATTTTCAGCGACACCGGGGATTCCGTGTCATCCTCCTCCAGTCCGTCGGTACAAAGGCTCGACATGGCGTGGATATTGGAATCCGCCGAGGTCACGTAGGAGATAAAGGCAGTCAAAAGAAACAGCGGTATAATCAGGATGGCCGCCGGCAGATGCTCCAGCATGGCATAGGCGGCAGCGGCGGTTCCGCTTGCTTCCATAGCGGCATTGATGCCAAAGCCCTGCAGTTCAAAATTGATGGAGGTTCCGGAAAACAACGCCATCCAGACCACGCTGAACAGGGCGGGTATCACGAAGATGGCGTTCAGCGTCTCCCGCACTGTATACCCTCTCGAAATCTTCCCTAAGAAAACCGCCGAAATCGGCATCCAGGTCAGCCAGGTACACCAGTAAAACTGGGGCCACCACAACGACCAGCCGTCCCCTTCGGAGGTGGAAGTCCACAGGCTCAGCTTGAAGAAATCACTGAGATAGGCGCCGAAGCTTTCCACGCACAAATTCAGGATATAGGCCGTGGGGCCCGCCAGGAAAACCACCAGCCCAAGCACCAGATAAAAGTAAGAGTTCAGCGTGGACAGGTGTTTGATTCCCCGCTTTAAGCCGCTGGAGGCCGACAGGATATAGCAGAGGATAATCACCGCCCCGCAGACAGACCAGCTGCCTGCGTTCACCTGCACCGCTCCCCCGGTAAACCGGGACACGCCCTCCACAATCAGCAGCACGCCGCTTCCCAGAGAGGAAGCCATACCCATGCACAGGCAGAACAGGCAGATACAATCGATTACCCTTTTCCATCTGACCGTCACCCGGTCTCCCAGAAGGGGATGGAGCATGGAGCCTATGGAAAAGTCCTTGCGCATATTATAGAATACAAAGGCGAACAGCAGCGCCGGAAACGCATAGATGGCCATCGGCGTAAAAGTCCATTCCAGCATAATGGTCTCCATGGCCCAGAGAATGGCTTCCCCCGACATGGGGCCGGCGGCGATATTGGCCGGCGGGTGATGGATGTGGCTCATCGGCTCGGCACAGGCCCACAGCATCAATCCGGCGCCCATTATCGTACACAGCACAATCCACACATAGCTGGTATAGCCGATGATGGGCTTCGCCTTTGCGCCGCCAAACCTGATCCGCCCCATCGGGGACAGATAAACCACGATGACCAGAATCAGGCTGGCCAGAGAAATCGAGTTAAACATCCAGGCGAAATTCTTAAGAATCCAGCCAATCAGCCGGTTCATGGATGAGACGAACACCTCGTAATTCGTCAGGTTTAAAACCAGAACGGCAATCACCACAATCCACGGCGGCAGCAATACCTGCCAGCGTATCCTTTTCTTCTTCCTCTCATTCCCCATACACGCTCACGCTCCCCGTACTTCGTTACGCTTTCCTTATCACATCACGTTCTCTTTGCTCCGTTGCATTTTTCTTATTCCACTATGCTGTCTTTATTCCGTTGCGTTCTCCTTGTTCCGTTACGTCCGCTTTTTTCCGCCACGCTATCCCTGTTCCCTTACATTCTCCTTATCCGTCATGCCCTCTGACAAAAGTGTGCTTCATTCTGCCAGCCGCTGTCTGGAATAACGGTACACCTCGTCGGTAAATGTTTTGCTCAGCGCGGACGGGTCGGAATAATAGTTATCCATCAGGAACGGATGGCCGTAACCGATCATCTTATCCACATAGGCTCTGGCCGCCTGAATCTGTTCCTCATCGGACGCCCCCTCGGCGGGCACTTCCGGCGATACGTGGAAGATCAGCCTGTCGCCGTACTGGGGAATGGCCGTATCGAAATCGATCAGCATCTGGCATTCCAGCATCTCAAAACCAGCTTCTATGTACAGCGGAATCAGGGTATCCACCTTGCCGCAGCTGTGGCACTCGGCGATCATCCCTTTGGAGTGGATGAAATCCGTCACCTTCTTCATGTAAGGAACTACCATCTCCCGCAGGGTATCCGGTGAAAAGAAAATGCCTCTCTGATGCCCCCAGTCGTCATGGAGGCAGACAGCGTCGATATTCTCAGCGCCGAACACCTCCAGGTATTTTTCGATCAGCATAATATACAAATCTGCCAGCTTATCATACAGTTCTTTAATCGCATCCTGCTGATCTTCATCAATCATGGCGACGGCAGCTTCTTCAAAATCCATAAAAGAAATCAGCCTTTCATAAAAACCTGTGCAAATTACAATCTCCCACAGATCTTTCTTGCGCATAAAACTGTCTGCGTTTTTCTTCGCTGTCTCCCAATCCCAGGAATCAATATATTCTTTTGTGGGGAATTTCACTTTGTCCTTCCATTCATTGGCATCGGACAGCAGCGGATTTCCCGGGCGCACGGTGGAGCCTCCCACCTGGGGTACATACTCCCAGTCGATGCCGAACATATCCAATCCGCCCAGTTCTTCCGGGGGCAGCTTGTAGTCGGACACATTACCTTTTGCCGGATTATCCGGCACACAGCGGGGGAACAGATACCCCAGGTCAAAGGTGGAAGGCAGCCATACCGGCTCGCCCTTTAAAGAACGCAGGATATTTTCCTTCGGCGTAATCGGCGTATCATAATCCGTCATCTCACAGCCAAACACACACCTGCTTCTTCCGGTTTCCATCTCGGATTCATGAAATTCATATTTTGCCATAAAATCTTCCTCCTGATTCAGTTCCGCAACTCCCCTCCCGGGGCTTCGCTACGAGCACTTAGGGTCTGTTCTTTAGACCCTAAGTGCGATGCATACAAAATAGTTAGCGGGTGTCTTTTAGCCGCTTACTATTTTGTAGTCCGGTTCGTTGCTGTTTTTTTCATAGCTCATTTGACACTACCCCTAGTGCTCCATTAAGAACGTGCTGATTATGGCGGATACCGGAAAAATCATATCGCTCCCAAGTATCGGATTACACAAAATGCACTGTCATAATCTTGTTATCCTGGTTTCTTCGGGATTTTTTTACATAATATTATGTATACTTAAGTTTATATATACATAATATTATACATAAATAAATTTGTCAACTGTTTTTTGCGGGATTCTCAGCCTGCGGCGGGTCGCCCTGGCGACATTTTACTTTTCCGGCACGGCAGGCTTTTCCGTGAATGATCAAACTGCTCTTATAGATTTTTCCCTTCTCCTGTGCTATGCTTACCTTCAGTGAACCTTCATAAAATTCCTGCTCCGTCGGGGCAGCGCCTATACATTCCACGGAGGTAAAACATGAGCGTAACAGTTGCGGACCTGTTAAAACTCCCTTCCCTGCGCCAGGCAAAAGTAATTGCCGGGCACGGAGGGCTTACGAAAACGGTTTCTTCGATCTCGGTTCTGGAATCCACAGACCCCGGCGTGCTGGTGGACGAGGTCTTTCCCCAGGGAGAATATTTTGGCAGTGAAATCGTCATTACCGGATTTTTAAATATGACGGAGGATGTGGAACAACAGTATATCAATATGAAACGGCTTGCGGAGGGCGGCGAGGTCGGGCTGATCCTGTATTATGTGGGCGTCTATCTGAAAAAAATCGACAAACGGCTGACCGACTTTGCGAATGAGGCGGATTTTGTGCTGATTGTGATGCCGGAGGGGGATGTCACGCTGCGGTACGGAGAAGCCATTTCCGAGGTTACGTCTCTGATTCTCCAGGACAGGACCCACAACACCTCCTTTGTCTCGGAAATTTTGGAGCGTGTTTCCTCCCTTCCTTCCCACCAGCGAACCGTAGGTACGATTCTAAAAATGCTCAGCGACCGGATTTGTGCCTCCCTCGTTCTGTGCGACGGCTCCCTGCGGATTCAGAACATAAGCGCCTGGCCCAGAAGGGGGGAGGCCGCCGTCAAAAAAGGGATCGAAACCCTTGATGCCCTTCCGCCGGATCAGCAGTCCATGGTCTGCGGCATTTTCCCGGACAGCCGCCTCTACCGGTTCTCCATCGGCAAAGAGCGGGGAGCAGGGCTTGAGCTCCTTGTGCTGCGGGAAGGCCTTCCACTGGACGCTTCCGTCCTGGCACAGCTTCAGGACGTGGTGCGCCTCGGCGTTGGCATCTGGGGGCAAAACCAGGGGGAAATGGCCATCCATGAGCTGATCCGGGCCATATTGCAGGATGAGCCGATGCGAATGCGGCAGCTTTCCCACATTTTCCATATCAACGTGGCCGACATCCATGAAATGTGGCTCCTGCACTGTGAAGAAAACCAGACGGAACGCTTCCGGAGGGAGGGACTTGCGCTGGTACGGGAGCACCTTAGACACTACTGCCATACGGTGATAGCCGATCTGTATGAGGATCAGCTTGTGGCTTTTATGGGCTGGATCGACCATGTCCCGGAGCGGACTTTGATTTCCCGGAATCTGTATGCCCGTCTGGAAGAATCAGGATTTTCGCTGTCGCTGACACGCTGTTATCCGCTGGACAGCACCTCGGATGTACGCCGGACTTATCTGCTGCACCAGGAGGAGATAGCGACTGCCCGGAGTATCTGGCCACGGCATGGCTGCTATACCATGCAGGAGCTGGATTTCGCGGCAGGCTGCCGGCGGATTCTCTCCGACAGCGAAGCCGCCCTTATGGAGGCGCTGGCTCCTCTATCACCTCTTGCCGATGTCTGTGAGGACAATGCGCTGCCGGACACGCTGGAGGTTTATCTCCTGGATGCCGCAAGCAGCGTCCAGGCCTGCGCCGAACTCCTTTTTCTCCATAAAAACACGGTGAAATACCGGCTGAACCGCATCCGGAACCTGCTTGGCTATCCCTTAGGCAAAATGCCCGAGCTGTTTGCCCTTTACCGGGCCGTGGCGCTGAGCCGGCTTATATCTTCTAAATAAACAGACATACCTGCCGACCCAGGCATCACCAAATCTGAGAGCAGATTGCTACGTGTTACCGCACTCCCGAAATTACGCAGTGGCTGATTTTGTAAGATTCTGTTCTTTGTCCATAAGGACAAAACAAAGCCTGTTTTTTTGTCCCTTTTACACTTTATAGCGGCAATGCGGCAGAAGTATAATTCTCCTACGTTGTAACATGAGGAGGAATGATTCTATGCGAAAACTTGGAATTTCAGAAATTGAAGACATCGCCCTGGGCGCCGCCCTGTTAGGCGCAGGCGGGGGCGGCGACCCTTATGTGGGAAAGCTGGTAGCCATAGGCGCCGTAAAGGAGTGCGGCCCCGTGACCCTTTTAGACCCCGAAGAAATACCTGACGACGCCCTGGTGGTTCCCATCGCCATGATGGGAGCGCCTACCGTGCTTTCGGAAAAAGCCATCGGCGGCACGGAATACAAGACCCTTTACGATACGGTTTCCACCTTTTACGGAAAACCCATCCACGCTTTTATGCCCATCGAAGCCGGCGGCGTGAATTCCATGCTTCCCATTGCGGCGGCCGCCAGGCTGGGGCTGCCTTTGGTGGACTGTGACGGCATGGGACGGGCATTCCCGGAGCTTCAGATGGTGACCTTTACCATCGGCGACGGTTCCGCCACCCCTATGGCGCTGGTGGACGAGAAAGGCAATTCCTGTATCTTCCGCACCATCACAAACAAGTGGACGGAGGAGCTGGCCCGGGCGGTTACCATGGCCTGCGGCGGTTCCGTGTCCGTTTCCCTCTTTTCCATGGAGGGCGCTTTTATGAAGCAATACGGCGTAAAAGGCATCGTCACCCGCAGCCAGAGGCTGGGCTCTGCCATCCGCCGGGTAAAGGAGAGCTCAGACTGTACGCCGGAAGAAGAATTTTTACGTATCACCGAGGGCATCCGGCTCTTTAAAGGAAAAATCTGCGACGTGCTGCGGGAAGTCCGGGCCGGCTTTAACTTTGGCAAAGTTGTCCTTGACGGAATCGGCGATTACAAAGGAAAATCCGCCTATGTGGAATTTCAGAATGAAAACCTGACGGCTTGTGTGGAAGGAACCCTTCTTGCCACCACGCCCGACCTGATCTGCCTGGTGGATACGGAAACCTTCCTGCCGGTTCCCACCGACGCCCTGAAATACGGAAAACGGGTTATGGCAGTGGGCCTCCCTTGCTATCCCCTCTGGCGCACGCCGGAAGGGCTGGAGCTTGTGGGACCCAGATATTTCGGCATCGACACGGATTACATTCCATTGGAAGAACGCTGCAAAGGAGGGAATCAGTAATGTATAAGCTTGGTATAGACGTTGGCGGCACGAACACGGATGCCGTCCTGATCGATGAAAATCTCCAGGTGGCGGCCAGTGTAAAGCAGCAAACCACAGAGGATGTATACGGCGGCATTCTGGCGGCCGTCCGTGCGGTCTTAAAGGAATCCGGCGTAAATCCTTCCGAAATCCGGCAGGCCATGCTGGGTACCACCCAGTGCACCAACGCAATTGTACAGAGAAAAGGGCTTGCGCCCATCGGGATTTTACGGATCGGCGCCCCTGCCGCCCTGGGGATTCCTCCGATGGTAGACTGGGCGGAGGATCTGAAAACAGTGGTTGTGGATACGGCTATGGTCGGCGGCGGCTTCGAATATGACGGCAAGGAGCTGGCTCCTTTTGACGAGGAAGCCGCCAGGGACTTTTTCCTGGGGCTGAAAGAGAAGAACGTTCAGTCTGTCGCAATCTCCTGCGTGTTCTCCACAGTCCGCAGCGATCACGAGCTGAAAGCCGCAGCCCTGTGCCGGGAAGTGATGGGCGACGGCGTCCATGTATCGGTTTCCAGCGAAATCGGCTCCATGGGGCTGATGGAGCGGGAAAATGCCACGATTTTAAACGCCGCCCTCTATCATGTGGCGGAATCCTTTACGGAAGGCTTTGCCCGAAGCCTCCGGGATGAGGGCATAACCAATGCGGACGTCTATCTCTCCCAGAACGACGGCACGCTGATGACCATGGAATACGCCAGGCGCTACCCCATCCTGACCATCGCCTGCGGCCCGACGAATTCCATCCGGGGCGCCTGCTACTTAAGCAGCCTGAAAAATGCCGTTGTGGTGGACGTGGGCGGCACAACGACGGATCTTGGCGTAATTCAGAACGGATTTCCCCGGGAATCCGGCGTAGCCGTCACAATCGGCGGCGTCCGCACCAATTTCCGTATGCCTGATGTGATTTCCATCGGCTTAGGCGGCGGCTCCATTGTCAGGGAGCTTGGGGACGGCAGGGTTACTGTCGGGCCGGACTCCGTGGGGTATCAGATTACGGAAAAAGCGCTGGTCTTTGGCGGGGATGTATGTACGGCCACGGATATCGCCGTACGGCTGGGGCTTGCCAGGCTGGGAGACCCGTCAAAGGTTTCCCATCTGAGCGAAGAGTTCGCAAGAAAAGCGCTGGCAGCGGCCACAGAGCTGGTGGAGGACAGCCTGGATGCCATGAAGGTTTCCAGCGAGGATGTGGATTTGATTCTTGTAGGCGGCGGTTCGATTATCCTGCCGGAGACACTTTCCGGGGCAAAGACGGTGGTGAAACCGGAATCCGGCGGCGTGGCAAACGCCATCGGCTCTGCGATTTCCAAGGTTTCGGGGAATTATGAGAAGCTGGTGGATTATCTGGCGACGCCCAGGGAGCAGGCGCTTGAGGAAGCAAAAGCAGAGGCGGCCAGGCTGGCCGTGGAGGCCGGGGCTGTGGAGGAATCGGTGGAGATTATTGATGTGGAAGATGTGCCGCTCCAATATTATCCGGGAAATACGAACCAGGTGAAGGTGAAAGCGGCCGGGGATCTGAGGTAAGATAACCGGATTACTGAAAGTCACATCAACACCACATAAACATTTAACTTAACAAACCCACAGATATCGACAAGGCGCAGATGTTTTCCACATTCCGTATGTAGAACCATCTGCGCCTTACATGCTAAATATCATTTGTCAAATCAACTATCCAAAACCTTATATATTTATCAATGCGGCAAATACCTTGTCAGGAAAGACTATAATTTTTACATACAATAGGTTTCAACTAATTCAATAATTTCCTGATCTGTCGGTATCCGGTTATCCTCTTTTTTGTAATAAATCGTAAGCAAATATACTTCCCTGTCGTCCCGAACCGCATAGTAAATAATCCGATAACCATTGGACTGCCCTACCTTGGCGTCCGTATTCGCAGAACGTACTTTAAAGGTATGTCCGTCGGTATCTTCAATCCGGGAATTTCTGTTCCTATCAGATTCCCTTTCTCCAGTTCATCCGTTACGGCTTTAATATCAGCGCCAATATGGGTGAACTTCTTTTTCTTGATATAATATTTTACGTCTTTTTCAAACCGTTCGGTAGGAATAACCGTGTATATGGACATTTATTTTTCTTCCTCTTTACTCCACTTTTCAATATTTGCAAATAACTCGTTTAAAGAGCGTTTTGGAGTCTTGCCTTCACGCATACTTTTCATTTCCTTACAAGACTCAATAATAGATTCTGAAATTGTGCAGGGTCTTGCCTGCTTTATATCCGTATACATTACCTCTGTCTCCTTGCTTTATATTTTTCAATTCGTTCTCTTACATATATATTATAACATTTGTATTCGCATTTGTATAGGCAGTATATTTACACCTGTTAAGCTTTTTAAAAGGTATCCAAATCCTCCTCATACGCATGAGTCGCCACATATTTCAGATACTCGATGGCTTCCCGCACCTGAGGGATACACAGAATCAGCAGGGTAACTGCCATCTCCACGCAGATATAGCTGCTGTAAACGAGGGAATACCGGATCGTCTCGTCATAAAAATAGCTGCAGTTCCAGACGCTCTCGATATAGCGCAGCAGCACGGCCAGCAGGTATCCGATCCACAGGCTGCCTTTACCTTTATTTTTATCTTTATCTTCTTTATTGTTATCTTTTTCATTTTTATGGCAAAGAAAGCCGCAGATTCCCAGCAGCCCGTAGCCCAGGATATAATCATACAGCTCTGCCACCACATTGTCCGAATCATTGACATTGCGCAGCAGAAACTTGATACAGCCGAAAATCAATGCTGTTAGAAGGCCTGTCCATCCGCCGAAGAAATACCCTGCCATGCAGACCGCCAGCATACTTAAGAAAGTAACCTCTCCGCCCTCCGCCAGTTCCAGCGGCTGCAGATAGGATAAAAGCAGGCCCGCCCCCAGGATGATTAAAATCCACAGCCATTTCCGGTTCCACAAAAAATGCTCTTTTTCCCAAATCATATCTGTCTCCAATTGCAGTTGCGCAACTACTTTCCTTATTTGGTCCGTTGCTGTTATTGCAGTTGCGCAGCTACCCTCCTTTATCCGGTCCGTTGCTGTTTTGACCGCTCTGTCAGACGGCTTAATTTTTTCTTCCGTACATACTGCCTCTTCCTGCTCAGAATATACATCACCAGCAAAATCAGCCCGCCGCCGCCGATCACCATCACATCAAAGGTACTTCCGGCCGCCTCGATGGCGATATCGAAATTCTCATAGAACCGTTCCAGAAGCCCCACCATATATTCCTGCACCTGGATAATCGCAAGGACTGTGGCCGCCACATTGATCACCATCCCGTTTCTCCGCTCCGTCTGGGCGTTCTCGATATCCACCATATGCTCCAGAAAATCCTGCTGCTCATAGTAGCTCTGCCGCAGCTCGTCATTCTCAAATGCCTTGCGGATCTGCTCCGCCTCCTTCTGGGTGCCGTAATACTTGAAATTATTGCTCTGCCAGAACTTGATGGTCTTTGCGTAATCCCGGTACAGCTTGCTGATATACTGATAGGAAACGTCGCCCTCCCGCAAAAAAGCGTTGGAAATCTTGATCGTCATCTTATTCAGCGCCGTATTCTGGAAAATCATAGGTGGCCGTCAGTTCCATCCGCTTTTCCGGCTCCATCTCATCATAGTCATACAGCAGAAAGGCCACGACTTCTTCCGTCATATATGCCTCATAATAATCATAAATAGCCTTGCTGTTTTTCGCCTGTTCCAGCAGCTCCTGATACCGGATATGGAAATCCTGATGCATACTGTTGTAGGTTTCCGCCGACAGAATATTCAGAAATTCCCTGTCATCCTCCGGTTTTTTTGAAAGGCATATAAAATTTTTGCCCCTTCCGCATGCCAGCAGGCCGTATTCCTCCCGCAGATATTCGCTTACATTCCGATAACGATAAAACCCTTTCTCATCCTTCCAGCCCTCCTCCCGGATTTCCAGGCAGCCCTGGCAGAGCTGATCTTCCAGCTGGGAAGAGGAATACCGGGAATCCGGTACCAGCAGCATCAAAATATACATATGGGTCGGATGATGGGCAAGCAAAGACAGATAGACCTTTTCCTCCCCCGCGATATAAGGCTTTTTCTCCCTTCCCACCAAAGCCTCATCCTCGCCGACGTAGGTCTCATCCAGCGTATGCATCAGGTAAAACTCGCCCAGATAAACCCGTTCAAGCTCTCCCACGATATCGCTGTCATATTCATATTTCAGACACCCGTCAAGCGCCTCCAAAAGACATCCGGCAAGCTTTGGCGCCCTGGCATTCCGTTCCTCCCGTTCTTCAAGAAGCCGGTTAATCCGGGTATTTTTCTCATTATCCGCATAGGGCAGAAACAGATAGGAATCATTCCGGTAAGTTTTGAAATACAGATCCTTTTTCAAAAGCTTTTCCAGGTACATCCCCTCGCACAGATAAACCTTATTGCCGCCCTCGATTTCCCGGTACAGGCTGAACATCCGGCGGCTTAAAAATTTCTGCCCGTCCTCGGACACCGTCGTCCCGGAAATGCCGCCGATCTGAAAGCCTTCCGCCTGCAGCTGGTTCAGATAATCAATAAATCCGTCCGTCAGCATACGGACCACAGCCTGCTGATCCCTGTATTCCGGCGCCACCGCCACCGAGATAATAAACAGGTAATTGAGCTCGGAAGCAGAATACTCCGCCAGCTCCTCCGGCATAATGTCGTCGTCCCGGATCTTCATGCCTTCTTCCACGATTTCTTCCCACAGCGCAGGCTTTACCGGAAAAAAATTAATATATCCGGCCGCTTGGTCCTGCTCCCGGTCCATCACACACACGAAAGTCCTGGGATTCTGCCGGTATCTGGCCGCCATCCGTTCCAGACTGCCCACATATTCGTCCGCATAGCAGGCCCGGTCTATGGCCATAATATTTGGTAAAAAACTTTCGCCAAATTCTTCGCCTTTTAAAATAGAATATTCCATGATCTCTCCTGTCACGACATGTCCGGACACTGTATCAGTCCGCCTTAAATTCTTTCCATAATTCGTTCATCAGGTCATTGGCCTCCGTACTTAACTGCAGGGATACCTCGCAGTTGTCCGTGGCATGCTCGGAAGGAACCAGCGCTTCATTCTGCCTGTCTTCCTCGGACAAAGCGTTAATCACCGCTTCGTTGGGCGTGGAATAGTAGATATATTCAAAATTCTTCATAGCGATGTCTTCTCTGCATAAGAAATCCAGAAACTGCTGTGCGGCCTCAATATTGTCACAGGATTTTGTAATCACCCAGCCGTCCAGCCAGACATTGGAACCCTCTTTTGGAATCACATAGGCCAGGTTTTCATTGTACTGGTTTCCCAGATAGGCCTCGCCGGAATATACCACAGCCATCGCCGCATTTCCGGCCACCACCTCGTCTCTGGCCTCGTCCACCAGATACGCCTGTACGTCCGGTTTCTGCTTAATCAGCAGCTCCTGGGCTTCGCGCATCTCTCCTTCGTCATTGCTGTTCAGGGAATAGCCCAGATATTTCAGCGCCAGCATATAGGTGTCCCGCATACTGTTCTGCATCACGATCTCTCCGGCATAGTCTCCGTTAAACAGCACTTCCCAGCTGTCCACAGGGCCATTTGTCTTCGTGGTGTCATAGAGAATGCCCATGGTTCCCCAGAAATAAGGGACCGTATAGCTGTTTTCCGGGTCAACGGCTTTTGCCAGCTCCCAGTATTTTTCTCCGATATTTCCTATGTATTCCATATTCCCGATGTCAATTTTCTGCAATTCATCTTCCTGAATCAGCCGCTGCAGCATATAGTCCGTGGTACACAGCAGATCGTAGGAGATGGCGCCGGATTTGTACTTTGTATACATTTCTTCCGGCGTCAGCGCCTCCTCATATTTGATTTCGATTCCCGTCTCCTCCGTAAACTGCCGGATCACGTCGGGGTCCATATACTCGCCGTAATTGAAAATGGTCAGACTTCCGTTTTCCGCCTTCTTTTTTGCGCAGCCTGCTCCCGACAACGCCACTGAAAGGATCACTACTCCCATTGTAATCACTGAAAATATCTTTTTGTTCATCAAACATTACCTCTTTTCCGAAACTTTTATTAAAAATTCTCATCTAAAACTTTTTCATATTTTTCTACATTTTTCCACACTTGAGTTCTCCCGCGACAGGCAGCTCCAAAACCGCTCTGTTCCATACGCAGAAACATTCCTCATACGGCCTGAATCCATACGTTTTTTCAAAATCTCTGTTCTTCCTTCACCGCCGTTTTTTTCTCGGGCCAGTAATTGACCGCCAGCAGGATGATAAACATCGTGGCAAATATAATCGTGGACAGGGCATACATCTCCGGCTTGATTCCCTTGCGGATTTCTCCGTAAATCATCGTGGACAGCGTATTGACCCCCGCCCCTTTTGTGAAATAGGTAATCACAAAATCGTCCATGGACATGGTAAATGCCATAAAAAAGCCTGACACGATGCCGCTTAACAGCTGGGGCAGAATCACCCGGAAAAAGCCGTAGACCGCATTGGCCCCCAGGTCCCGGGCCGCCTCATAGAGGCTTATGTTCATCTGCCGGATTTTGGGCATAACGCTTAAAATCACATAGGGAATATTAAAGGTAATATGGGCGATCAGGACGCTCCCAAACCCCAGCGGCATAAAATGGACAAACCAGAGCATCAGGGATATCCCGGTCACAATATCCGCGTTTAAAATAGGGATATTGGTAAAAATCATCATAATCTGATAGTTCCGCTGCCGCATGGCATGAATTCCAAGCGCCGCCAGCACGCCGATCACCGTGGCGATCAGCGCCGACAAAAAAGCCAGCACCAGCGTCGTCACCAGCGCATCCATAATCTGCTGGTTGGAAAAAAGCCGCCCGTACCAGTCCAGGGTAAACCCGCCCCAGGTCACCCGGGATCTGGACTGGTTAAAGGAAAGTACGATCAGCACCAGAATCGGCGCGTATAAAAACAGGACGATCAGTCCGATATAACATCTGCTCAGCAGATTCTTTAAGCCATTGATTCCGTGGAACGAATTTCCGGATTTCATCTTTCTCACCATATCGCCGACCGTTTCCCCTCCCTGTCATTTTTCATCGTAAAGGCCATGCTGATCAGCACGAAAATCATCAGAGAGACCGACAGGCCCGAGCCCAGGTTCTGGTTCATGCTTTTGGTAAATTCCTGCTCGATCACATTACCAATCAGCTGCAGCTTTCCGCCGCCTAAAATATCGGAGATCACGAAGGAGGTCATGGAGGGAACGAAAACCATCACGATCCCGCTTAACAGCCCCGGTATGGAAAGGGGGAAAATCACCTTGCAAAATACCGTGAATCCATTGGCCCCCAGATCTCTGGCCGCCTCGATCAGATCCTCGTTGATCTCTGCCACCGCATTGAAAATGGGCAGCATCATATAGGGCAGGTAGTCATAGACCACGCCGATCATAATCGCCGTCCCCGTATTGGCCACGGAAAGTTCATGAAGGCCCGCCGACCGCAGCAGGAAATTCAGGATTCCGTTATTGGAAAGAATCATCTGCCAGGCCAGAATCCTAAGAATAAAGTTCATCCACATCGGAAGAATCAGGACAAACATCATAAAGCCCTTTTTTCCCATATTCAGCTGCCGCATGGCCAGCACCAGCGGATAAGACAGCAGAATGCAGAGCAGCGTGCAGCCTGCGGCGATCTCTAAGGAAAACAGCATGGCTTTCAGATGGATCGGGTCAAAAATAGCCACGATATTCCCAAACGTGAATCCGCCCTCTCTCGCGGTCAGCGCCGCCTTTATAATCATACAGAGCGGAATCACCGTAAAGCCCAGCACCCAGACCGCATAGGGGCCGGACAGCCAGATTCGTTTATTGACTGATTTGAGTCTGTTTATCATTTGCATCTCCAAATTTAGTTCCGCAATTCTCTTGTTATAATCTACTCATCTTCCCTGACGACCCGGGCGTCCTCGGAATGGGGCTTGTGCATGATCTGGATATTATCCGGCAGGATCGTAAGCCCCACCATGGAGCCTACCGAAGCCGGATTCACGTCCTGAATGCTCCAGTCGTACTCCCCGGCTCGGACCTTGATCTCATAATAAGCGCCCTTGAAAATCACCGAGATCACCCGGCCCGTCAGATATCCGGTTTCCGGCGCTGTGATCTCCAGATCCTCCGGCCGGATCACCACGTCCACCAGCTCATCTTTTCCGAACCCGGTATCCACGCAGGGGATCGGCACGCCCTGAATCTGCACCAGCCGGTCGGCTTTCATAATGCCGTCGATAATATTGCTGGCTCCGATAAAGTCGGCCACAAAAGCGTTCTGGGGTTCGTCGTAAATACTTTTCGAGGTCCCCATCTGCTGTACCAGCCCTTTATTCATCACGACGATGCGGTCGGACATGGTCAGCGCTTCCTCCTGGTCATGGGTGACATAGATAAAAGTAATGCCTACTTCTTTTTTGATTTTAATCAGTTCCCGCTGCATCTCATGGCGCAGCTTCAAGTCCAGCGCCCCTAAAGGCTCGTCGAGAAGAAGAACCTTCGGCTCATTCACGATGGCCCGGGCGATGGCCACCCGCTGCTGCTGGCCGCCGCTTAAGGAATCCGGTTTTCTGGACTCATATCCGTCCATATTCACCAGTTTTAACGCATATTGAATCTTATCCTTAATATATTGGCCGCTCTTCTTTTTCAGCTTCAGCCCGAAGGAAATATTTTCCTCCACGCTCATATGGGGAAACAGGGAATATTTCTGGAATACCGTATTCACATTCCGCTTATCCGGCGGAAATCCGGTGATATCCTTTCCCTCGAACAGAACCCTGCCCTCATCCGGCTTCTCAAATCCGCCGATAATCCGAAGCGTCGTCGTTTTCCCGCAGCCGGAGGGGCCTAAAAGGGTAATAAATTCATTCCGCCGGATCTCCAGGTCCAGGCTGTTGATAATCAGCTTTCCCTCGAAGGACTTGCTGATGGAATCCAACTGTAAAATAACGTCGTTCATTCGTCTTCATATCCTTTTGGTATAATGCTTCGCCGCAATCCTGCCGGGCATCATCTATCTTTTAATCAATTTAAAAGCTGGGCGGGCTGCTGATCCACAAAATCGTGGAAACCCGTTTGCTGGCCGAACTGATCCGGTGCTTTTTATTGGCCTGGAAGATAAAGGAGTCCCCTTTCCGCACCACATAGGCTTTGTCCGCATAATGCACCTGGATTTTACCCTCCAGCACATAGCCAAATTCTTCTCCCTCGTGAGGCTTGTCAAGAGGCATGGACTGACCCGGCTGGAGCCGCACCAGAATCGGCTCTAAGCTTCTTGACTGAGCCGTGGCGATCAGCCAGGTAATGCTGTTGCCCTCCTCGTCCTCCTTCTCAAAATAATCCTCTTTTGGAAATACGATCTGCTGATCGTCTCCCTCATGAAAGAAATCGGACAAATTCGTTCCCAGACACTCCACGATATCCAGAAGCGTGGACACCGACGGCGCCGTCAGTCCCCGCTCAAGCTGGGAAATAAACCCCTTTGTCAGCTCCGTCCGGTCTGCCAGCTCTTCCTGGGTCAGCCCGTTCTGATTCCTTAAGTCCCGTATCTTAGCCCCGATCTTCATGACGGTTTCTTCTTTCTATGTATTTAGAGTTACTAAACTTTTTATTTATCCTTATCAATTATACATATACTAATATAAAAGTCAACTATTATTGTGATAAAACATTTCATAAATTTTTAATTGATAGCAGCTGTTTTTCACTAAATCCGATAAAGTATGCTGCCGATATATTTTTACAAATAATTCGTTTTTAAAATTCCACTTCGATAAAGCAAAGCCTGCATATCCTCACGGTGCATCTTTTGGTATGAAAAAAACGGCGGTTGTCACAACCGCCGGTAAAATCTCTGAAAACACATGCGCCTTCCAAAACTTATCACATCGTTTTTATGCTATTTCATGTTATATTCACACTATTTTACATACTTTTACGCCATTCTCACGTCCCTTGACATCACTTCACCCCATTGTCACGCCAGCTTTCGTATCATCTCCGCAATCCGCTTCGCCGACAATTGCAGCTCGGCCCTGGTCAGCGCATAAGGATGGGAGGAATCCTCCAATGCCTTCATAATATCCGCCTTGTCGGAAGGAAGTCCCGGCATCGTCAGATCATTACCTGCCTTTACATTGCCAGCGCAGGAAGCGCAGGGCCATTTTCCGCCCTTCTGTCCCATACCGCCGGTTACCAGCCAGTCTGTCATGACAACGCCGGCAAAGCCCCACTCGTCTCGAAGCGTACAGGTCTGGATATCCTTCAAACTGCAGGCATGCTCACCGTTAATCAGGTTATAAGAGCTCATAACAAAATGAGGCTGGGCTTTTTTCACGCAGATCTCAAACCCCTTCAGATAAATCTCCCGCAGCGCCCGCTCTCCCACGACACTGTTGGAAAAATAACGGTTGGTCTCCTGATTGTTGCAGGCATAATGCTTAATTGTGGTGGCGCATCCCTTATGGGCCTGCACGCCCGCCGTAATGCCTGCCGCCATACAGCCGGAGAGATAAGGGTCCTCGGAATAATACTCAAAATTCCGCCCGCACAGAGGAGAACGGTAAATATTCAGAGCCGGCGCCAGCCACAGGTGAACGCCAAACAGCTCCATCTCCTTCCCCACCAGGTCGCCGCACTGTCTGGCCAGCTCGTCATTCCAGGACTGAGCCAGATCCGTGCCAATCGGAATCGCCACGCAGTACTGATAATGGACAGGCGCCGCTTCTTCCTCTGCGCCGGGCTTCGGCGCGGATGCGGCCATCGCCTGCCGTTCCTCCTGCGTAAACATTACCATCATATCCTCTCCCAGATTCGAGGATAGCGCCTTGGCGGTTTCGCCAATCTGTTTGTAAGTCGGCGCAAGGCGCAGACCCGCCGGGCCGTCCGCCATCACCAATACCGGCAGCCCCAGCTCTTCAAGCCGATGAGTTGTCTCCCCTGCCGCGCCTGCCACGTTGGTAGCCGCATTGCCGATGATCTCCATCATATCCTCCGCATCCTTGTACGCACCGATGCAGAGCCAGGCCAGCTGTTCATCCGTCAGTCCGGCTATAAATTCATCCGTCGTCTTAGAACCGTTTAATACCTCGCACCATCTCACCGCAGGCCCTGCCTGCAGTTCGGCCGGCGCTTCCTGATAAACCGTTTTCCGTACCGCAAGCTCTGCCCCCCGAATGGAGATCACCTTCGCATTTGCCTTTTCTTCCGCTTCCCCTTCATAAGTGATAGCCGCACCTTCCGGCTTTAAATCTTCAAATCCGCTGGTATTGCAGATATTTTTATCCTTTTCCACCGCCGTGGTTTCATCCAGCGCAACGGCCCCTACGATATGGGTATTCCTGGAGCAGTTTCCCACCCGTATATAATAAGTGCCCGCCTCCATCACATAGGAGGCGCACTCCGTGCAGTAGGAAGCCATCGACTTCGTATCAAAAGAGATCGTGACATCCTGGCTTTCCCCCGGCAACAGCTCCCTTGTCTTGGCGTAGGCTGCCAGCTCCTGCCAGGGCTTGTCCAATTTCCCGGTCGGCGCGGAGTAATACACCTGCACCACCTCTTTGCCGGCGGCATTTCCCGTATTGGTCACCGCTGCGGTCACTGTCACTTTGGAAGCGTCCGCCGTTATATTTCTTTGCTCTACGGCAAAGGTGGTGTACCCCAGCCCATAGCCAAAGGGAAAATCTGGCTTGCGGTCAAAGGTATCAAAATACCGGTATCCTACGTAAATCCCTTCTTTATAATATGTGTCGTCCGGATGTCCAAAGCCCTCCGTGGAGGAATATTCCCCGATCGGCGCCCAGGTCATGGTCAGCTTTCCGGAGGGATAGCTTTTTCCGAGAAGCACATCTGACAGCGCGTCTCCTGTAGCAGAGCCCAGCTGTCCCATCAGCAAAATGGTCCCTGCTTCCTCCACCGGCTTCAGGTCGATCATGCCGCCTACATTTAACACAAGCACAAACTTTTCATACCGCGCGTTCAGCGCCTGAATATCCCGAATCTCCGTCCCGGTCAGGTGAATGTCTCCGGCCACGGCCGCTCTGTCTGCGCCCTCTCCCGAATTGCGGGCCAGCACGTAAACCGCCGTATCGCCTTCCCCTTCTAACGGAAGCTCATATTCCGGTTCCGGACAGGTCTTTCCCATGGCATACATTGCATAGTGATTGCCCGTCAGGCCCGCCGCTTTCGCCTCCCTGCGCAGTCCCTCATAGAAAGCTTCCTTTGCTTCCGCCCGCACCCGGTCATAGCCGTCCAGCCAGCCGTCCGTGGTAATCGTAAATCCTGCGTTCCGCAGCCCTTCTTCCACCGTCACAAAATGACGTACATTCACGTCTCCTGAGCCGGTGCCGCCTTTGACGGTTTTCCTTGCGCCGCTTCCGTACAGCGCCAGCTTACCGGTCTCCTTCAGCGGAAGCAACCCGTTATTTTTCAAAAGCACCATACATTCCGGCGCCAGCTTACGCACTGTCTCAATGTGCTCTTTCTCAAAATCCTGGACCTGGATCGTATCAATTCTGATTTTATTCATGACCGTATCTCCTCTCTCAGCTTTATGAACGTTTGCGGCTTTAAATCAAATTCGTCCGTCCATTGTCATATAGAATCTCAAAATTCTTTTTAGACCATTATATACCCTAAAAAAACTTTCCTCAATCACATTTTCTTTTATCCTGATCAAGCTGTCAGACACAACGTTATTCCCTCTGCAAACGGCGTCTGCCAACCCGCATAAACGGTTCCCGTGAGGACTTAAAAAATATGGAACCCTGCTATCACAAGACTAAAACGCATATCAAAAAAGGATGTATGGCACATGGAGAAACACAGGAAGAAGCGCTGAAGGAAATTGAATATCCGAACGCTGCCGCGCACAATCTGAAAGGGCAGACCACCCGTTGAATGGCCTGCCTTTCACATTTTATTCCCATGTCAATTTTTACGGCCTACAAGCACAATATCTTTTTTGCAGATACACCTGCACAGCCCCGGACCTTACCCCAGATTCGTATACCCCATCAATTTCAAATCCACGGCCCGGGCCGCTTCCCGGCCTTCCCTGATGGCCCAGACCACCAGGGACTGCCCCCGGTGCATATCGCCGCAGACAAATACTTTTTCTATATTCGTCTGATAAGCGCCGGGCTTTGTGGCCACGTTGGTACGGCCGTCCACCTCCACGCCGAAGGCCTGGGTGACATAAGACTCGCTGCCCAGAAAACCGGCGGCGATCAATACCAGGTCTGCCGGCAGTTCCTGTTCGCCGCCCTCTGCCGGAACCATCGCCATACGGCCGGTTTTAGGGTCTTTTTTGTTCTCTACCCTCACCGTAATCACTTTCTGCAGATTTCCTGCCTTATCCGCCACAAACTCCTTCACCGTGGTCTGGTACATCCTGGGATCATATCCGAAAAGAGCGATGGCCTCTTCCTGACCATAATCCGTCTTGCAGACCCTGGGCCACTGAGGCCAGGGATTATCCTCCGCTCTGGCATCCGGCAGCTTCGGCATCATCTCAAGCTGGGTCACCGAAGCGCAGCCCTGGCGGATGGCCGTCCCCACACAGTCATTGCCCGTGTCGCCGCCGCCGATGACCACCACATTTTTCCCTTTGGCGCTGATATATTTGCCGTCTGCCAGATTAGAGTCCAGCAGGCTTTTCGTCGTAGCTTTCAGGAAATCCACCGCAAAATATATTCCTTTGGCCTCCCTGCCCGGCGCCTTGATATCCCGGGGATTTGAGGAGCCGCAGGCCAGCACCACCGCGTCATAATCGGCCAGAAGCTTCGCGGCCTTGAGATCCTTTCCCACATTTGTATCGGTGACAAAGGTAATCCCTTCCTCCTCCATCAGCTTCACCCGCCGCTCCACAATCCGCTTTTCCAGCTTCATATTCGGAATGCCGTACATCAGAAGGCCGCCGGGACGGTCGCTGCGCTCATACACCGTCACCTGATGGCCCCGGTAATTCAGCATCGCTGCCGCCGCCAGCCCGGAAGGACCGGAGCCGATGACCGCCACCCGCTTTCCGGTGCGCACCTTGGGTACGACAGGCTTTACCTCGCCGTTGGCAAAAGCCGTCTCAATCACGGCCAGCTCATTGTCCCGGACGGTCACAGGATCGCCATGTAAACCGCAGGTGCAGGCCGCCTCGCACAGCGCCGGGCAGACCCTCCCGGTAAATTCCGGGAAGCAGTTGGTCTGGTTCAGCCGCTTATAAGCCTGGTTCCAGTTGTTGGTATAAATCAGATCATTCCATTCCGGCACCAGATTGTTCAGCGGGCAGCCGGACACCATGCCGTTTAATACCATGCCGCTCTGGCAGAAGGGCACGCCACAGTCCATGCACCTGGCCCCCTGCCGCCGCCGTTCCTCCATGGATAACGGCTCATGAAATTCATTAAAATGCTTTACCCTCGCTTTCGGCAAGGCCGCCTGGGTATTCTCCCGCTCATATTCTAAAAAACCTGTTGGTTTTCCCATATTCTATGCACTCCTATTCCAGTCCCGCAACTTCCCTCCCAAGCCTCCGTAAACTGGGAGGATTTCCAACCACTGAAGTGTCTGGAAATCCTCCCGAGGCTTGTCCGGTCCGTTGCTGTTATTCCAGTCCCGCTGACTTATATCCTGTTCCCCGTATAAAACGCCTCAATCGCCGCCTGCTCGCTGCTTAAACCCTTTTCTTCCATCTGCACAATGGCGTTCAGCATCCGCTTGTAATCATTTGGAATGATCTTCTTAAACCGGGGCAGGTAGCCGCCGAAATTTTCCAGAATCTCCTTTCCTTTCGAAGATCCGGTGCAGGCCACATGTTCCTCGATCATAGCCTTCAGCTCCAGCACGTCGTATTTATTCGTAACCTCCTCCATAGTAACCATGGATTTGTTGATCCGCTTGTACAGATCCCGGTTTTCATCCAGCACATAGGCGATGCCGCCGCTCATGCCTGCGGCGAAATTCTTTCCGGTGCCGCCTAAAATCACCACCCGGCCTCCGGTCATATACTCGCAGCCGTGGTCGCCCACGCCCTCCACCACCGCCGTGGCTCCCGAATTGCGGACGCAGAACCGTTCCCCGGCCACGCCATTGATATAAGCCTTGCCGCTGGTTGCGCCGTAGAGGGCCACATTTCCGATAATGATATTGTCCTCCGCCTTGAATTTCGCGTCCTTCGGCGGATAGATCGCCAGCTTGCCGCCGGATAAGCCCTTGCCAAAATAGTCGTTGCTGTCGCCCGTCACCTCCAGGGTCAGCCCCTTCGGGATAAAAGCGCCGAAACTCTGGCCGCCGCTGCCCTTGCATTTCACCGTGAAGGTATCCTCCTCTAAAGTATCCCCATACTTTTTCGTGATCTCCGCCCCGAATATGGTTCCGAAGGCCCGGTTGACACTCCCCACATCCGCCTCGACGGTATGCTTCTCCTTCTTTTCCAGCGCCTGCCGGAACTGTTTTAATAAGAGCCGCTCATCCAGAGTCTTTTCCAGTTCAAAATTGTATACGTTCTTGCGGCCGTAACCTGCCAGGGGCCGGCCGATATAAGGATTGTCAAGGATAACGGACAAATCCACCTTGCCTCCTCTTTCACAGGAAATCTTTTCCCGCCGTTTCAAAAGGTCGGAGCGGCCCACCAGCTCATCCACCGTGGCGATGCCAAGCCTTGCCATATACTCCCGCATCTCCTGCGCCACAAACCGCATAAAATTCATCACATATTCCGGCTTCCCCGCAAACCGCTTTCTAAGCTCCGGGTTCTGGGTGGCGATGCCCACAGGGCAGGTGTCCAGGTTGCAGACCCGCATCATCACGCAGCCCATAGTCACCAGCGGAGCCGTGGCAAAACCGAATTCCTCTGCGCCCAGAAGGGCTGCCACAATCACATCCCTGCCGCTCATCAGCTTTCCGTCCGTTTCCAGGATCACCTTGTCCCGCAGCCCGTTCATAATCAGCGTCTGGTGGGTCTCCGCCACCCCCAGCTCCCAGGGAAGGCCCGCATTGTAAATAGAATTTCTCGGCGCCGCCCCGGTGCCGCCGTCAAAGCCGGATACTAAAATCACCTGTGCCCCTGCCTTGGCCACGCCGGCCGCCACAGTTCCCACGCCGGCCTCCGACACCAGCTTAACGGAAATCCTGGCGTCTTTGTTCGCATTTTTCAGGTCGAAAATCAGCTGGGCCAGATCCTCAATCGAATAAATATCATGGTGAGGCGGCGGGGAAATCAGTCCCACGCCCGCCGTAGAGTGGCGGGTTTTCGCCACCCAGGGATAAACCTTATTGCCGGGAAGCTGGCCGCCCTCGCCGGGCTTTGCCCCCTGGGCCATTTTAATCTGAATCTCCTTTGCGCTGACCAGGTACCGGGAGGTCACGCCGAACCGTCCCGACGCCACCTGCTTGATGGCGGAACAGCGGTTGAACTCTTCGCTCTGGTTTTCCAGCCGCTCCAGGCTCTCGCCGCCCTCGCCGCTGTTGGATTTGCCGTGGAGCCGGTTCATGGCGATGGCCAGCGTTTCGTGAGCCTCCTGGGAAATGGAACCGTAGGACATGGCGCCGGTCTTAAACCGCTTCACGATAGAATCCACGCTCTCCACCTTCTCGATGGGAATGCCCTGCTCCGGATAATTGAAATCCAGAAGCCCCCGCAGGTTTATGGTGCCCACTTCCTCATGGATGGCATGGCTGTATTCCTTAAATAACTGATAATCCCCCCGTTTAGCGGCTTCCTGCAGCAGATGGATGGTCTTGGGATTGTACCGGTGTTCTTCCTTTCCCGAACGCATCTTGTAGCTGCCCATGCTGCTCAAGGTCAGATCCACGTCAAGCCCTAAAGGGTCAAAAGCCGAGGAATGGCGGGAATCCACGTCGTCCTCGATATCCTTCAGGCTCAGGCCCTCCACCCGGCAGACCGTGTTGGTAAAATACCGGTCGATCACCTCTTTATTAATGCCGATGGCCTCAAAAATCTGAGACCCCTGATAGGACTGGATCGTAGAAATTCCCATCTTGGAGGCAATTTTCACAATGCCGTGAAGTACTGCGCTGTTGTAGTCGTCCACCGCCGCATAGTAATCCTTATCCAGCATATCGCTCTCGATCAGGTAACGGATAGCCTCCTGAGCCAGGTAGGGATTGATGGCCGTCGCCCCGTAGCCCAGAAGCGTAGCAAAATGATGTACCTCGCAGGGCTCCCCGCTTTCCAGGATAATAGCCATGCTGGTTCTCTTTTTCGTCTTTACCAGATGATGCTGCAGGGCGGATACCGCAAGCAGGGAAGGAATGGCTACCCGGTTCTCATCCATCCCCCGGTCGCTTAGAATCAGGATATTGCAGCCGTTTCTGTGGGCCCGGTCGGCCTCCAGGCAGAGCCGGTCCACTGCCTTTTCCAGGCTGGTATTTTTATAGTACAGAATAGACACTTCCTCTACCTTGAAGCCGTCCACCTTCATATTTTTGATTTTCAGAAGATCCGTGCAGGTCAGGATCGGATTGTGTATGCGCAGGATCTTGCAGTTATCCGCCTTTTCCTCCAGAAGGCTTCCGTCAGAGCCGATATAAATATCGGTGGCCGTCACAATCTCTTCCCGGATGGCGTCGATGGGGGGATTAGTCACCTGGGCAAAAAGCTGTTTAAAATAGTTAAACAGCGGCTGATGCATGGCCGACAAAATGGCCAGGGGACTGTCCGCTCCCATGGCGGACACCGCCTCCGCTCCGTCTTTTGCCATAGGCAAAAGCATGGTCCGGTAGGTCTCATAGCTATAGCCAAAAGCCTTTAACAGCCTCAGCCGTTCTTCTTCCGGCAGCTCCGGTATTTTCTGATTGGGAATCGCCAGTTCCTTCAGATGCACCAGATGGCTGTCCAGCCATTCCCCGTAAGGCCGCCTTGCAGCATAATCCCGTTTCAGATCCTCGTCGTTGATCATCACGCCCTTTTTCGTGTCCACCAGCAGCATTTTCCCCGGCCTTAACCGGTCTTTTTTCACGATCCGCTTCTGGTCCACCGCTAAAGCCCCCACCTCCGAGGAAAGAATCAGCTGTCCCTCATCGGTAATATAATATCTGGAAGGCCGCAGCCCGTTCCGGTCAAGCACGGCGCCGATTAAGTCGCCGTCGCTGAACACAATCGAGGCCGGCCCGTCCCAGGGCTCCATCATCGTCGCATAATACTGGTAGAAATCCCGTTTCTCCTGGTCCATATATTTGTCGTTCACCCAGGGCTCGGGAATCGTAATCATCACGGCCAGCGGCAGCTCCATGCCGCTCATCATCAGAAATTCCAGCGTATTGTCAAACATGGCGGAGTCAGAGCCCTCGGAGTTTACAACCGGCAGCACCTTGGGCATGTCATTTTTCAGGTACTCGGATTCCATGTTTTCCTCTCTGGCCAGCATTTTGTCCACATTGCCCCGGATCGTATTGATCTCGCCGTTGTGTACGATCAGCCGGTTGGGGTGGGCCCGCATCCAGCTGGGATTGGTGTTGGTGCTGAACCGGGAATGAACCACCGCCAGCGCCGATTCATAGTCCGGCGACTGCAGGTCAGGATAATACTGGCGGAGCTGCTTCACCAGAAACATGCCCTTGTAGACAATCGTACGGCTGGACAGGGAAGCCACATAAGTGTTGTCGTTACTCTGCTCAAACACCCGGCGAACCACATAGAGGCGGCGGTCAAAGGGCAGACCCGCTTCCAGCTTCTCCGGCTTTTCCACAAAAGCCTGCATAATACAGGGCATACAGTCCAGCGCCTTTTTTCCAAGTACGCCGGGATTTACCGGCACCGCCCGCCAGCCGAGGAAGGTAAGCCCCTCCTTCTGCACGATAATCTCAAACATCTTTTTCGCCTGGTTTCTGGCCAGCTCATCCTGAGGAAAGAAGAACATGCCCACGCCGTACTCCCGGTCCTTCCCCAGCTTAATCCCTGCGGCCTTTGCGGCGTTTTTGAAAAATCGGTGGGAAACCTGCAGCAGAATCCCCACGCCGTCGCCGGTTTTCCCCTCGGCGTCCTTTCCTGCCCGGTGTTCCAGATTCTCTACGATTTTGATGGCGTCCTCCACCGTTTTATGGGTTTTCATGCCGCCTATATTGACCACCGCGCCGATTCCGCAGTTGTCATGCTCAAACCGGGCGTCGTATAGCCTAGGCGCCTGCTGTTTTTCCGTCAACTGTCTTCCTTCCATAGATTGTACAATCCTTTCCGTAGTTGATTTACTGTGAAAGTAAGCCAAGTGGACATAGATTCGACATGTTTACATGAGAGCATCTATGGACATTTGGCGCACCCTACTTTCATATTTGGTAATGTCTGCGTCAGCAGACATGTCCGTTTATATATAAAAAGCTGCAAAGAAACACTCCCCCCTGGGGAACTGCCTCTTTGCAGCTTTAAACGCAATCCAATTTTATGTTTTTGACTTAAACTGCTAAAATACTAAAAATCCAGCTTGCTTTCAATCAGCCTGGCCAAAGTCTTTGCCGCATACTCTTCCTCTCTGCCGTCACAGCATAGCTCGATTCTGTCACCGCATTTGATCCCCGCTTTCATCAGCTTTAAGACGCTCTTCGCATTCACGGTCTCTTCTTTCCTGCGGATATAGATCTCACACGGATATGCCGCAGCTTCCTTCGCCAGTACTCCTGCGGGTCTTAAATGCAGACCCGTAGGATTTACCACTGTCAAACGTTTTGTTACCATATTACTATATATGCCCGGCATACGCTGAGCTATTCGCCACTTTACCGCGGCTGAATACCTTATTACAAAATTTCCGATACTTTCTTATACCAGCGCAACCGTCTCTCTTGCGATGGCCAGCTCCTCGTTGGTGGGAACTACCATGGCAACTACCTTGGAATCATCGGTGCTGACAATTCTCTCTTCGCCGGCGAATTTGTTCTTCTCAGCGTCGAATTTCAGTCCCAGATAACCCATATGGTTCAGAACCATCTCACGGATCAGCGCATCATTCTCGCCGATTCCGGCGGTGAATACGATTGCGTCCACGCCGTTCATCACTGCGGCATAAGCGCCGATATACTTTACAACTCTGTGTACGAATACCTCAACGGCAACCTCTGCCTTTTTATTTCCCTTGTCAGCCTCTGCGTGCAGATCACGGAAGTCGCTGGACACCTCTGACAGACCCTGAACGCCGGACTTCTTATTCAGTACCTGCAGTACCCCTGAAATATCCAGATTCTCTTTCTTCGCTACATACTCAAGCACGGCGGGGTCCAGGTCGCCGCTTCTGGTGCCCATCACAAGGCCCTCCAGAGGGGTGAAGCCCATGCTGGTGTCAACGGACTTGCCGTTCTGTACCGCACAGATGCTGGCGCCGTTGCCCAGGTGGCATACGATGGTTTTCAGATCTTCCGGTTTCTTGCCCAGGATCTCGGCAACACGCTTGGAAACAAAGCTGTGGGAGGTTCCGTGGAAACCGTAACGGCGAACCGCATATTTCTCATAATACTCATAAGGAATACCGTACAGGTAGGATACGTCGGGCATCGTCTGATGGAACGCGGTGTCGAATACGCCTACCATCGGTACGTTCGGCATCAGCTCCTTGCAGGCATTGATACCGATCAGGTTTGCGGGGTTGTGCAGAGGAGCCAGGTCGTTGCACTTCTCGATCTCTTTGCATACCTCTTCGGTCAGTACGGTGGATGCGGCAAACTTCTCGCCGCCATGTACGATTCTGTGGCCTACCGCACCGATCTCGTCCAGAGATGCGATCACGCCGTTCTTCGCATCTGTCAGCTGCTGAAGCACCAGGCTCACCGCCGCCGTATGGTTGGGCATGTCCGCATTCATCTCAACCTT
This sequence comes from uncultured Lachnospiraceae bacterium, assembly GCA_910579325.1. Lineage (GTDB taxonomy): Bacteria > Bacillota > Clostridia > Lachnospirales > Lachnospiraceae > Paralachnospira_A. The sequence continues at coordinate 42,408 of CAJTTU010000006.1, forward strand.
GTCCTTGCCCGTAGGCTTGTGGGTCAGGCAGCCGTCGATACCGATTCTCTCACATAAGCCCTTTGCCAGCACCTGCTCTGTGTCGGAATCGATCAGCTGATACTTCAGAGAAGAGCTTCCGCAGTTAATTACCAATACTTTCATTGTTTTTCCTCCTAAAAAATCCTGTATTCCTGCCAAGCAGGATTTATATTCACATATGGTCTATTTTATACTTTTTTCCATTGGCTGTAAAGTGTTTATGGGGATTTTTTAAGAGGATTTATGAAAATTCGGCTACTGTCCACATGGTGAAATGATACATCTACTGAAACAGGGAGGCACCAAAACCACCTCCCCGTCAACACATACATCCTTTTCATAATACGGTACGGAACAATCTTTTTTACGATTCTTTTACAGCAGCTTTGCCGCCACCTTTTTCAGTTCTTCCCTGATCTTAATATGCTGAGGACAGGCTTCCTCACATTTGCCGCATTCCACGCACTCATTGGCCGGCTTCTTTCCGTGACCACCCACCAGCCATTCCGCCTGGTGCCTGGCCGCTGCTTTGTCGCCATAGAGAGTCAGGTAGTTCATAGCCGTAAAGGAGCCGGAGATGCCGATCCCTTCCGGACATACCTTCGCGCAGTAATTGCAGGTGGTACAGGGAATCAGAGGAATGCGGTTCATGGCCTCTCTGGCCTGGTTGAACACGTCCTTCTCTTCCTCTGAAAATCCTGTAAAATGCTTCATATAAGACAGGTTGTCTTCCATCTGCTCTAAGCTGCTCATACCTGACAGAACCGTGATCACGCCTTCCAGCTCCGCCGCGAAACGGATGGCCCAGGAGGCGCAGGAAGCCTTCGGATCTGCCTTTTTAAAGATGTCCTGTACTTCCTTCGGCGGATTGGCCAGCATACCGCCCTTCACCGGCTCCATAATCACCACCGGCTTGCCATGGGCCCTTGCCACCTCATAACATTTTTTTGACTGCACGGCGGGATTTTCCCAGTCGCCGTAGTTAATCTGCAGCTGAACGAATTCCATCTCCGGATGCCTGTTTAAAATTTCCTCCAGCTCTTCCGGCGTGGAGTGGAAGGAGAAGCCCACATGCTTAATCAGCCCTTCTTTTTTCTTCTCCTGCACAAAGCTCCACATATCAAAATCATCGAATGGCTTAGTCCGATGTTCCCCCAGATTATGTAACAGGTAAAAATCGAAATACCCCGCGCCTGTCTGTTTTAATGATGTTTCAAACTGAGCAACGGCATCCTCTCTGGTTTTACAGTCGATCCATGCGGCGTTTTTCGTGGCCAGCTGGAAACGCTCCCTGGGATAGCGCTCCACCAGCGCCTGACGGATGGCGTCCTCGCTGCCCGCGTAAGCCCAGGCCGTGTCAAAATAGGTAAAACCTTCCTCAAGGAAACGGTCTACCATCGCCTTAACCTGCTCCACGTCGATCACGTCGCCCTTCATCGGCAGGCGCATCAGGCCAAAGCCCAGTTTTTTGATATCTTCTCCTAAATATGGCATTGCATTTGTCTCCTTTCCTGTCCTGAAATAATTGGAATATTTTCGTTATGGTTCCATTGTATCAGTCGGTAGCTGCTACCGGTCAAGAAGAAAATTAAAATATCTGCATAAGACGTCGCCTGAAATATATAAAAAGTCTTGCCTCTCCTCCCGTTTTCTGCTATACTTTCACTGCGGCATACGGTAGTTACTACCGGCTACAAACATCATCACACATATATCCGGTTCTCGCAATATCTGACTTTGTGTCTTCCAAGACAAAGTCTGTCCGCTTATATGAGCCTTATATCAAAGGATACTTTTTTGCATAAGGTCCCGGAAACATATCTGTTACATCCGGAGGAGTTTGTATGAGATACACCATGAAGAAAGCCTGCGAACAGACCGGGCTGACCTATGAAACACTGAAATTTTACTGTAATCAGGGACTTGTTCCCAATGTAAAGCGGGACAGCCGGCAACGGCGTATTTTTGATGACGATGATCTGACATGGATTCATGGGCTGTGCTGTCTGAGAAACTGTGAGATGGGCATTAAAGATATGAAGAAATACCTGATTCTCTGCCAGGAAGGGAATGCTTCCATCCCAAAGCGCAGAGAAATTCTGGACCGGCAGAAGAAAGTGCTGCAGCAGCGCATTCAGAATCTGGAGGCAGCAGTGGATTATATTGAACGGAAAAAACGATATTATGATGATGTGGAGCAGGGGAAAATCAGCGAAACTGTAAAATGGAACAAACCGGCGATACATACACCGCCCCAGACATAAAAATCCTGAGAATGTAAAACACGCCAGGCACCTTTCTGCATCTGCTCCCATATAATAAAGAAAACAATGCCATAAGGAGTTCTCATGGCACAGTCAGTTCTGACTCCTGTCTATGGAGTAATTCAAAATATTTCGCCGTCTCAGAACCAATGCTGCGACAGTATGATCACGCTGCTCACCTCCAACGGAATCGTCCGCTTCGCGGCAGGTCCCGACACCTTTGTTATCGACTCGGCCCGGCTGTCTCCCGGCATGTCCGTAGCCGCTTTTTACGATGCGAATCTGCCGGTGCCGCTGATCTTTCCACCCCAGTATCAGGCGGTGATCATTGCCAGGCGGCGACAGAATGAAAATGTGGCGGCAGGATTTTTCAACAGAAATCTGGTGGCCGCCGACCAGTCCCTGCAGCTGAATATCGGCGCTGCAACAGAAATTTCAACGGCCAACGGCCTGCCTTTTGAATGCAGTCCGGGCGGGCAGTATCTGGTGGCGTTTTATACTGCGACGACCAGAAGTATTCCGCCCCAGACTACGCCGAGGAGGGTTGTGGTGTTTTGCAGATGATGTAACGATTAATCGCAGACAGACACTGACCCTTTGAAATACGGCGCCTGTCTGTGATTTTCATTCTGATTTTTATAGACTTTCAACCGTCGTGATTTCTCTCGCCGCACGATCCATCATCACTGTTCCCGCCAGGCAAACCCCCACCCCAAACCAGAACGCTGCCGCCAGACTGTTCTTTGCCAGCGCCCCGAATACCAGATTTGTTCCCACGCCAACGCCGTCCATCAGCATCGCATGGATACTCAGCGCCGTGGCCCGGTATTCGGTATGTACCATCCGGTTGCGAATCTCTGTCTGAAAAGGTTCAAACAGGCTGTTGGAAATCCGCAGAAGCAAAATCCCGCAGACTGAAAGCGGCGCATGTCCAGTCAACGCCAGCACCGCGCAGGATATTGACGCCGCTGTGCCAAACAGCAGCCCTGCAGCCCTGCGTCCGATTTTCTCCGTCAACCGGGCGGAATACACGCCGCACATGCCAAGCAGCGTGGCCGCTATATAAATGTACCCGATTGCCGCGTTTCCCAGTCCGCATTTTTCATATTGTAACTGGTTCAGGAAAACCGTGACCGTCTGATGGGTTTCCGTAAGCAAAGCTGCAGCCAGCAAAAATAACAGCAGTCTCCGATCCTGGAGCGTATGGACCAGCGTTTCCTTCAGCCTGCCAAAACAGATTCGGTCAGCCCTCTCCTGGCTCACCTCCGTAAGCCCCAGAGACAAAACCGCCGCGCACCCGTAGCTGAGCGCCGTAAGAAACCCCGCCAGCCTGTAATTTTCCCCCACAAACAGAGAAAACACCGCCGAAGCCGCCAGAAGCCCAGCCATCTGCAGGCTGTTATACATCCCGAATATTTTCTGGCTGTTTTCTGTTTCTTTTCCACTGTTACAGGAAAGATAAAGAATGCTCGTATCCACGCCGGACAATCCCGCGATCACAACGCTGAGCATCACCCGCTCCGCAAGGAATCCCCCAAAGCCTGACGCCCGCCAGAATACGATTTTCGAGAGGAAATAGAGAACGCAGCAAAAGACCATGGTTTTCTTATACCCGATCCGGTCCGCCGCAACGCCCCATGCCACTTCCAATAAGATACAAAGAAAAAGAGAAATGCTTTCAATCACCGTGATCTGAAAGACAGACACGCCGCAGGCCTGCCGGTAAAGGGTCGCCACAGGCCCGTAAAATACCATACCCTGCAAAAAGGCAATGGCATACATCAGATAAATATTCCGTTTCACCGATACATACGTCCTTTCTGAAAAAGCTTAACATACGGAAAAATTTCCATGACACAACAAACAGACACTGCAAAGATAAAATACAGCGCCTGCTGCCTTATCTAATATGAAGCTGTTTCTCAGATTGGACGGTTCATCAATATAGCCTCCTGTTATCTATATGCCGGCATGCAAATTGCTTTGGTTTATTACCGATTACCCTTTCATCCGGTCAATCTCCGTCAGATTCAGGCCGGATGCCGACAAAATCCTTTATAAATATTGTACCAGACATTCCCCGTATATGCAAAACATTTCTTCACTTTACTGCCATTCATCTTGCAACAGACAAAAAATTACCATAAATATCTCTTTTGTGGTAAAATAACGTTAAATAGAACAGTCAATGACAGCAGACATACAATTATTCATAATATCGTTTCGTAAAAGGACACCCTATGCAAAAAATCCTGATTATCGAAGACGACCCCGCCATCCGCGACGAGCTGTCTCTTCTTTTAAAAAATGAAGGCTATTCCCCATTCGCCCCTGCCGGTTTTACGAACATACCCTCCCAGGCGGCACAGTATGCCCCGGATCTGATCCTGCTGGATATCAATCTGCCCGGGCGGGATGGGTTTTCCCTCTGCGCGGAGCTCAGGAAAATCATTCAGGCTCCGATTATCTTTGTCACCAGCCGGGACTCCGGCCTGGACGAGGTGCGGGCGCTGAGTCTGGGCGGCGATGATTACATCACCAAGCCCTACAGCGTTCCCGTCCTGCTGGCCAGGATCAAAGCCGTCCTTCGCCGGACGGGCAAGGCGGCCGCACCGTCGGATATCCTGGAGTATGGCGGACTGCGGCTGAATCTGACCAAAGGAATCGTGTCGGCAGAAACTGAGTCAGAAGCCGCAACCAAAACGGAAACCGCCATCCTAACCCGCAACGAACTGCAAATCTTAGCCTGCCTGATGTCCCATGCCGGAGAAATCGTCTCCCGGGCCGATCTGATCGAAGCGCTGTGGGATAACCAGATCTACATCGACGACAACACATTAAGCGTCAATGTCACCCGGCTTCGGGGAAAGCTGGCGCAGCTTGGCTTTCCTGACTTTATCAAAACCCGCCGGGGCATGGGGTATCAGCTATGACCATTTTAGAATTTTTATCAGACCGACTGGCTTCCCTGCTGATTCAGGCAGCCTTCGCAGCCATAACCTTTCTTTTTTTACTGGCAACCGGAACCCAGGCCGGCGTTCTGTATCTTTTGTGCGTCGTCTGGTTTCTGGCCTTTTTATGCGCGCAGGCCATTGATTTTTTCCGGCTCAGCTCCCGCTTACGGGAGCTGAATCAGATTATGGAAAGCCTGGACCAGAAATACCTCTTTTACGAATGCATCCCCAAAAGCCGGAATATTTATGAGCGCAGGCTGACAGATTTATTCCGCAGAGCCGGAAAATCGATGATCGGCGCCGTTTCCGACGCTCAGGCGGCGCAAAGAGAATACCGGGAATATGTGGAAAGCTGGGTACACGAGATCAAGACGCCGATCACGGCGGCAGGGCTGATCTGTCGCAATGCGGAACCGGATACAAGACGGAAGCTATCCCCGGAATTGGCCCAGATCGAGGCCCATGTGGAACGGGCTTTGTTTTATGCCCGGGCGAAAAGCCCGGAAAAGGACTTTATCCTTCGGCGGACCGAACTGGGCGAGATCGTTGCCCAATCCGTCGATCAGCACAAAGCGTTGCTGATACAAAACGGCATCCGGGTGGAAACCTCCGGACTTGCGCAAACCGTTTACACCGACGGTAAATGGGCGGCGTTTATTTTGGGCCAGCTGCTGCAAAACGCAGTCCGATACCGAAGCATGGATTCCAATCCTGTAATCATCCTGTCCGCAAAGCCTCTTGGGAAACAGGTGCAGCTGACCGTCACGGACAACGGCATCGGCATCCCGGCCCATGAACTGCCCCGGGTCTTCGACCGGGGCTTTACCGGCAGCAACGGACGCATACGGAGCGGCTCTACGGGCATGGGATTATACTTATGCCGGAAGCTGGCGGACTGTCTGGAACTGGAGCTGCAGATTTCTTCACAGCCTGCGCATTTCCCGGACTTCCGCCCCGCTGCTGGTTCCGGAACCCGGATAACCCTTACATTTCCGGCAGTACATTCTTCTTCAGACTGATATAGGCCACCGTGATATACACTGCGTATACCAGAAAGAACACCCCCAGCGCAATGGCCACGATGGCTCCGGGACTTGCCAGCCCCACCATAATCTCCGGCTCCGGCTGTTTCGCCAGGTTCAGGATAAAAGGCACGCCGATCAGCAAAGGCGGCACGGCAGGCATGGCATAATAGATGGCAAATTGGGTGCGCAGCGCCTTCGCCATCTCCCGGGCATCCATTCCCAGCTTTTCCAAAAGATCGAACTGACGGCGGTAATGCCGGGATTCACTGAGCTGCTGGATCGTCAGGATCGTAGCGGCAGTCATGGTAAGAGCCAGCGCCAGATAATACAGAGGGAGCACGGTCAGCGCCGTCATATAGGCCGCTGTCCTTTCCTCATAAGCACTGGCATTCACCGTATCGTAGTCATCAAAATCATAGTCATCTTCATCTTTCCTTTCCCGTTCGGCGACTCTGTCACTGATCCGGAACAGATCATCAACCTGTTCCTCCCCTAACGGCTGAACCGTTTTTGCCGCATAGGCGTGATGCAGAAGATCACAGCCCCCCGCCGCTTCGTCGGGAACCACCAGAATATAGCCTTCCCCATTATCCGCGGCGTACCGCTGGATCAGATGCTCGGTATAGACGCCGCCGCAAACCAGCGTCCGGCCGCCCACTGTGACCGGCTGTTCAAAGTTTTCCAGCGGTCCGGACAAATATTTTACACAGTGAATCAGATACTGCCCCGGCTCCATCCCGGCCACCGGATAGCCCGCAATCGCCCGCAAAGCGGCATAATCGCTGTAACGGATCACCGGGTCCTGCCGGTAGTTGTAAAAATATTCGATGCCGTAATCGTCAAGATACTGCCTGACCCTGTCAGTCTCATTCAGACGGATCTCATACTGCAAAGACTGCTCCACAGGAATGTTCTCTTCGATATAATCCAGATATTCCTGATCAACCGGCTTGCCCTTCACGCCTGCCCCGATATACAGGTCAAAGCATGAATGCTCCGCCGCCCGCCCGTCAAAAATACCCCGGAATATAAGCCCGGTTCCCAGTACGGCCAGCGTGGCCGTAAGCAGCAGGGAAATGGTCGCCATCAGGATGCCCATCGTCCCCAGCTTCGCTGTCAGGGTACGAAACACCAGCAGATTCTGCCCCCGGTACTTCCTGGCCGGGCGTTTCTCGAAAAATGCCGGCACACCGGAGGCAAAGGTCAGGAAAAAACCATAAAGAAAAAAGATCACACAGCCTGCGCCGACGATGCCAAGAGGCAGGCTTCCTACCATCAAAAGAAAGGTTCCCACGGCGCCCAGAACAATTGAGAGTGCGAAAATCCATCGCCGATTCCTGCCTGTTTTAATCACCGCTTCTTCATTCTGCCTGTCAAAATAGATCAGGTCATAAATCTTCATCTTCTGAATCCGCTTCCGGCTTTTATAAAGAGCCCGCAGATAGATCAGAAGAAAATATATAAGCGTCAGTCCCGCCGCCGGAAAAGAAAAAGCCAGGGAAAACCCATAAGGCATTTCAAAAAGCGCCAGTATGACGGCCCGCAGCGCCTGAAACAAAAGATTGCCAAGTATCAGCCCCAAACCTAAGGCGCAGCCGCCCACGGCCAGATTTTCCAGGAAAAACAGCCGGGCTACCTGCCTGTTTTCCAGACCGATCAAAATATAAGTGCCCAGTTCCCGGCTGCGGCGGGTCAGCATGAAATTGGCGGCGTAGGATACCAGCCAGCCGAAGATGCACACCACCACGATACTGGCCGAGACAATCGCGATGGGCAGCGAGGACATCATGGAATACAGCTCCTTGATTTCCCCGGAAAACACCAGCCCGTTAAAGGCATACAGCAGCGCGGCCGCCATAATAATCGTGACAAAATAGACCAGATAATCGGCGGCCTGCCGTTTCGCGTTGCGCAGGGATAATTTAGATAACGTCACTGATATCACCTCCCAGCGTAGCCAGCACATCCAGAATTTCATGGTAGAACACCGGACGGGGACGCTCTCCCCGCAGCAATTCATTAAAAATCCGTCCGTCCTTTAAAAACAGCACCCGTTTCGCATAGCCGGCGCTGTAGGCATCGTGAGTAACCATCAGAATCGTGGCCCCCATATCCCGGTTCATCTGGGTCATAATTTCCAGAAGATTTTTGGAGGCTTTCGAGTCCAGCGCCCCGGTGGGCTCGTCGGCCAGCAGCAAAGACTGCCCCGCCACCATGGCCCGGGCACAGGCCGCCCGCTGCTTCTGCCCGCCGGAGATCTGATAAGGGAATTTCCTTAAAATATCGGTAATCCCCAGCTTTGATGCAACCTTATACACCTGTCGTTTTACGCCGGCAGCGTCGGCATGGTTCAGGGAAAGAGCCAGACCGATATTTTCTTCCACAGTCAGCGTATCCAGCAGATTAAAATCCTGGAAGACAAAACCCAGCCGCTCCCGCCGGAATCGGGCAAGCTCTGCCGCGGGAAGCTCCGCGATATTTTCCCCCTCCAGCCAGATCTCTCCGGCGCTTACCGTGTCAATCGTGGAAATACAGTTCAAAAGAGTCGTCTTCCCGCTGCCCGACGCCCCCATAATGGCGATAAATTCCCCCTGTGACACGTCAAAGCTGATCCGGTCTAACGCCTTAGTCAAATTGTTTTTACTGCCGTAATATTTTTCGATGTTTTTTACCTGTAGCATATATCCGCCTCCTGTTAATGAAACCATCATACACCAAACACCGGTACTTTTGTATCGAATTGACATTGAGAAACCTTACGGTTTTGAAAGATTAATAAAGAGAGCCTTTTAATTGGGGGCAAATGTCAGATAAATATTATATACCGTACAAATTAATAGACTTCATATTTTGATTGTGGTATACTCTTAGTATCAATATAAATAATGTACTGGCATAGCATTAAAAAAGGTGATCACAATGACCGAAAAAGAACTGTTGCAAAGAAATATTGAAGAATTTTCCCGAATTCAGCGATATTTAAAATTAGCTGATAAAGATTCCGCCGTATATGCTGAGATGAAAGAACGGCATATAGAATTAAAATCATGTTGACTGTTTCAGGTGTGAACCTGACAGAGCTGGACATAATAAAAGAATGAGCTGCCCACTATTCCCGTAATTCAAAAAAGATCCCGCTCCTGCCCTTCCAGGCAGAGACGGGATCTTTTGATATAAAGGCAAGTCCTCCGAACTTCCCTTTATATCCCTAAAATTCCTACCGCAACCGGCACCCACAGCGCGATCAGCACAGCGATCAGAAGCTGAATAATAATCGACACCCTGGGCATATCCGTTATCTTGTAATACCCGGTGGCATAGGTCAGCAGCGGCACCGTATCCAGCGGCAGCAGATAACAGTTGGCCGCGCACAGTACCAGAGGCAGAATCAGTACCGTCGGAGAAAGTCCCCAGGTCTGAGCCAGGGTAATAAAGGGCAGCCCCAAAATGGAGATCAGCGCAGGACCGATGGGAATCGGAATCAGCAGCACGAATACCAGCAGGCAGACGATCAGTACGATCAGCATCACCGGCAGGTTCATCTGGTCCGAGAACAGGCCGCCTACCAGCCATTCGCTGACACCGCTCTTATTCAGCGCGTTTCCGAAGGTCATCATACACCCGATCAGGAAGTAGGAAGCCCAGCTGACATGCTTTACATATTCGTCCCAGGTCAACACATTGATGCCGGGGAAAAACAGAAGCCCGAAACCGACGGTCCCCACGATCGTAACGTTAAATACTGGGAACCAGGAAGATAAAATCCACAGGACTACCATAGTCACCAGGATAATGCAGACAGATTTTTCCTTCCTGTCAAAGCTGTTCGGAATCCGCAGGGATTCAATATATTTTCTGGCTTTTTCCTCCGTAATCTGGGCCGGCTCGAACACACGGCTGATAATAAACCATGCCGCCACCAGCGCGATCAGCGAAATGGGAATCGCTACGGCCATCCACTCGATAAAGGTTACGGGAGTGCCCGCATCCTCCAGAAAGCCCAGGCCTAACAGGTTCAGAGGACTGCCGGCCGGCGTCATCATACCGCCGATCATACTGGCGATCGGAAGGCCGATCATAAACGCTTTTCCGCTCTGCTTCTTCGCTTCCGGATCATCATATACGTTGAGGAAGCTTAAAATAACGGTGATCAGAACCGCCGTGGTGGCTACATTTGACATGATCGACGACAGAATGGCCGCGCACATCATCACCGCGAAAAGAAGGTTTTTGCTTTTCACGCCGAAGCATTTGATCAGCAGCGCCAGAATCCTGTTGGAAAGCGGCACCGTAGCGATCGCTTCCGAAATACCGAAAGATACCAGCGTAAAAAATAACACATGATTTGTAAATCCCGATAATGCCTCCGCCACATTCGACACGGCGCCGAAAACCACGCAGAGGGCAACGCCCAAAATACAGGTAATACCGATGGGCAGCATCTCCGTCACCAACGCGATGATTACGGCAATCAATACGCCCAGCGTCCGGATACCGGCTTTCCCCAACCCAATACTTTCCGGAACAAACAACATACCTGCGAGCACCAGGGCCGTCAGAATAAAGCCCATAACTTGTGTTCGTTTCATACGAAATCTCCTATATATTTTATTAAAAATAGTTCTCCTTACAGCATCCCCTGGGCCATATAATAGGACAGCAGAAGACGCAGGCGCACCTGGGCGTCATCCAGATTCATGCCCGTAATTTTCCGAATCCGCTCCAGGCGGTAGGAAAGGGTGCTTCGGTGAATAAACAATGCCCGGGCCGTGCGCAGCATATTCCGCTCCTGACACAGATAAACCAGCAGCGTCTGATACATCTCCGCATGATTTTCCCCGTCATACTCCTGCAGCTTGCGCAGCGCGTCGTCGCACAGCATCTGAACCGGGACTTCCTGGCTGGCCGAACTGATCATATAATCCAGCATATAATCCTGAAAATAATAGCACCAGTTCGTACTGCTGCCGGAGCGTCCCATCTCCAGGGCGATATAGGCCTGCCGGTAGCTTTTGGAGATCAGCAGAAAATCGTTGATCTCCGAGCTGACGCCGGTCTTTAAAAGCCCTTCCCTTAAGGTGATCGCCAGCCTGCTCAGCACGTCTTTTCCGGATGTGCCGGCATAGGTCAGGTTCACAATAGCCACAATGCTTCCTTTATAAACAAAGGCATAGCCCGCCGGAATCTGGACGTCGATCTGACCCAGGGTAGCGGAAGCGGACAGCGTATTAAAATCCTTCTGGTCCGTGACGATGCACAGGCACAGATACGTATCATTGCGGTTCCATTTTAAAAACTGCAGGTAATTCATAATCTTCTGCTGATCCTGCAGTTCCTCGTTCAGCAGGCTGGTAAAAAACTGCTCCGCATTGTTTCCCATATCCACCCAGAACAGTTCTTTTTTTAAGATACATGTCTCCACCAGACGTCCGAGATAATCCAGCAGATCATTGTCCCCGGGCGCCAGCGCGCCTTCAATCTCGTCGATCAGGATCCGGCCCACATACCGGTTCTGGTTCCACAGGTTCCGGTACAGAATCCGGTACCCCCGCTGCTCGGCGGAAAAAAGCACCACGCCTTTTTCCCCCAGTCCTTCCAGATACTCCACATCCACACGAAAATCATTGATGATCGACATGGGAACCATCCTCCGCCCCGTTCTGGGGTCGATCTCCCATACCGGCATTTCCTCCACATGTCTCGGCGCGGAAACCACAAAAAAATTGGCGTCGTGAATAAACATGGGATTGCGGAAAATTTCCATGCTGGCCAGAAGAATATCATCCAGCGGCTTCGGGCTGCCAAGGGCCCGGTAAAGCGCCCACTCCCATCTTCCGTATTTCTCAAAAATCTGCTGGAGCTGATCGAAAACCTCAAAAAAATCAGCCCCGTCGGTAATCTGTATGACCGGAATCCGGCAAAACGCGCCTTCGCCGCATTGTTCCGGATGCTTCATAACGTTATGAGGGAGGACAGATTCTTCTGTCCTCCCTACCATAACCGCAGCTGACAGATCAGGGTCTGAAAGCCATTCCGACGCTTCTCGGGCAGGAAACAGATACACATAATTTTGTCTCACCGTTCCTTTTTTGGAAGCAAGCTTCACCCCGTCAAGACCGGTCTCCTGATCCGAACCGTAAAATCGGATCTCCCGGCCCTGACGTTCCAGTTCGTCGGCAATAATCCGCATATTCACTTGAAATTTAGGTTGAAACGTATCGGAATGTTCCAGTACAGCCTCTGCCATCCGTTTATTCTCCTGCCAGCTCCATATACTTCATTCTGCTGTAGCGATACAGTTCCTCGGCCAGATTCACCGGACGATTCACTTTGTTATCCTTTAACCGGCACGCGAAACGGCCCGTCATGGCCAGCTCGTCCACCCGGCGGTGAATATCGGCGATCGCATCCTCATCGCTCATATCCTCGGGGATAATATACAGTGTGCACTGCGCCAGATCTTTTCCGTACTCGTCCATAATGGCTTTCTTGTCATTGGCACTGTCCTGTCCCTCCCATGCGTCAAAGCCCGCTTCGATCATATAAGGAATCAGCGTGCTGATGCATCCGCAGGAATGGGAACAGATATACATTCCCAGATCATGGGCAGCTTTCACAATCTTTTTGTACTGAGGCAGGAACAGCTCCCGGTAAGTACTGGTGGAGAAGAAGGTGCTGATCTGGGTTCCCATATCGTCATGGAACAGGATCATGTCAGCGTTGTACACTTCCCTGGCAATCTTAATCAGTTCGATATGCCAGTCTACCAGCTTATCATAGAAAGCGGTCAGCTCTTCCGGCTCCTCCAGCAGATAACAGAACGTATCTTCAAAGCTGGTCAGGTCAGCCGTTCTCTCAAATAATCCGTTTACGATGACAAAATAGGACAGACGGTCGGGAGAGATTCTGCCTTTATAATTGTCCTCATAATCCTTCTTCCAGTCAATGGCAGAAAGGTCGGGAAAGACAAGTTCCTCTCTCCAGTTGGTGATATCCGACAACCGTCTTGTGCCGGGCTTTACCATGGACGCCTTTGTCAGCGGCTCATATACCCACTCGATCCCGAACCAGTCGATTCCGCCGAAGCTTCTCGCGTAAGCGTCCGGCATCACCATGGGCTGAATCGCGTTGTTATCAATCGTCTGGTTAGGCACCCACAAAGGCATTTTGCCTTCCAGCATCCTGATCATATTTTCCTTGGGTGTGATCGGATAATTATACTTGGGCACGACGCAGTCCGGCGCGCCATAAATACCAGGCATGTTGTACTCGCCAACAACCTTTAATTCATCTTCATTGAATACTGCCATTGTCAGAAGTCTCCTTATTTATGAAAATTCCGCACATGCGCTGTCCGGTCCATATCTTAACGGATATGAACCAGGCAGCGCGCTATTTATGGTTTCCTTAATTATTGCCGAATGGCATAAAGGCACCTCAAGGTTTGATTGTTATTTTCACGCTTTACGCGCGGCGATTTCCGCCTGATACTGCTCTACCTTCTCCTTCGTCAGCTTAAAGCCTAACAGAAGCAGCACGGCTGCGATTACCAGAGCCAGGGCGGGAACCAGCATAAATGCCATACATACGCCCTTCTTCAGCGGTTCGGTAGCCGCCGCGGGATCGATGGAAGAATCGAAGTTCGCCGCTGCCAGACTGGCGGAGATAATGATACCACGGGCCATAACGCCTACCTTTAACGGTACGTTCTGCAGACCGCTGATCCAGCCGGCCGCGTTCTTGCCTGTCTGCCACTCGGAATAGATAACGGTATCGGCATACAGAGCAGGGGTCAGGGCGTAAGCGATACCATAGCCCATCTGTGCCAGAGACATCAGCACGATAACCAGCGTAATGTTATTGTAAGTAAAGTTCGCAACGATCAGCAGCACCGCCATCGCAAAGAAGGTGATGATTGCCGCGAAACGGGTGGACAGCTTCTTCGCAACCGTCTTGGCCAGATAGGAACCCAGCACACAGAGCAGGTTGGAAATCAGGATGTAGGTGGACATCAGCGGTACGTTCTGGGCTACATATGTAAAGTAGTAGATCGCGGCGCCGGCACATACGAAGTTAAACATCCATTTTGCCAGGTCCGCCAGCATCAGAACCATCAGAGGAGGATTCTGCAGCAGGGATTTTACCAGGTCGCCGCCGGAGGTCTTGGAAGCGCTTGCTTTCGCGCCGTCCTGCGCTTCTTCCATATCCTCATAGCCTTCGAACATCTTAAAGTGAGCGAAGTAAAGAGCTACCATCACCCAGCCCAGTACGAAAGCGGTTGCCGCATACTGGTTGGTCTCGCCGATGATACCTGCGAACAGGGCTGCCAGCGGCGGTCCTACATAAGAGAAAATAACCTTGGACAGGTTTGCCCATGCCGCTCTTGTGGAAGAAAGCTGCGCTCTGTCCTCAGGCGTCTTACCGGCCACGGCTATCATGGATACGTTCGCCACATAAGGGAAATTCCATACGATATGGCTGAGTACGGCTCCGAGGATTACCACAATAACGGAAACCATGCCGTCGCCGACTTTCATAAACTGGAACGCGAATAAAAAGGGTACGATCCAGGGCAGCAGCATCAGCCATGAGCGATAACGTCCCCATTTCTTCGGCTTGATACTGTTCAGCACGGCGCCATACATCCAGGACAGACAGGCGTCCACCATACTGGCTACCGTAGTGATCAAAGACGTGGTGCCCAGATCGAAATGCGCCAGGTTCGTTAAGAAGAAGTTAAAGAAATAACTCTCTACGTTGGTCATGAGCGAAAAACCGCAGTCGCCCACACCGTAAAAGGTTTTCAGAGCTTTACTCAGCTCTTTCTTTTTCGTGCTTTCCATCTCATTTTCACTCTCCATTATTATTTCTGCGGACAACGAGCCAAGTGACCTTGATTACATGGGCATTTGGCGACTGCCGCGAGGGTGGAATGTCCGGCAGCCTGCTGCGGGATATTCCACTTGGGATTGTACAATCTGCCGTTTCGATTAATCTATTTCGTATTATAAATGATTCTCTTTTCCGGGTAAATCCGCAGTAAGTTCAGATTGCGGGGTGATAATTCCGTCATTTTGTACAGTGCCGTCCCCACGGACAAAATGTCGAATTTCTTCTTTTAAATTTTGAACAGTCTGCGGATTTTTTCCGCGGCCGAAATAGGATAAACTGAAAAAAACAACTGAAAAAACTGAAAAGGAGAGATAAGGAAATGTTAACACCACGTCAAAATTTTCTGGAAACCCTGAAAGCTGACGGCCACCCCGACAGACTGGTAAACGGATATGAGGCCACGATCCCGATTATGATCGACCCGGTACAGAAATATACCCGTGGAAACAGACAGAAAGGAAAAACCACCAAAGACCGCTGGGGAACGGAAATCGCCTGGCCGGAAGATCAGATGTTCGCGATGCCCCACATCACGGCGGATAATAAAGTATGCCCGGACATCACCGAGTGGAGAAAATATGTGACCGTGCCCGATCTTGTGGGCAACTGCTCCAACCCGGCCGACTGGGAGCCCGCTCTGGAAGCCGCCGCGAAGATTAACCATGACGAACATCTGGTAATGTCTTTTATGGGCACCGGCGTATTTGAGGAACTTCATCACCTGATGGGATTCGAAGACACGCTGATGAACCTGCTGATGGAGCCGGACGATATGCTGGAGCTGGCGGAAGCCATCGGCGAATACCGTTTCCAGTACACAAAGCTGCTGGTTGACTATCTGAAACCGGAAGTCATTATCTCCCATGACGACTGGGGCAGCAAGAACAGCCTGTTCATGAGCCCGGATACATGGCGCGCGATCATCAAGCCCCAGTATGTGAAAATGTACGGATATATGAAAGAGCACGGCGTAATCATCCTGCACCATGCCGATTCCTTCTGCGAGCCGATCGTGGAGGATATGGTAGAGCTGGGCATCGACGTATGGCAGGGCGTGCTTCCCACCAATGACATTCCGAAGCTGCAGAAACAGCTTGGCGGACGGATGGTGCTGATGGGCGGTATCGATTCCGTCATCGACAGAGCCGGCGTCAGCGAAGAAGAAGTGCGTGCCGAAGTGCGCCGCGCATGCCAGGAATACGGTCCGGGAGGACATTTCATCCCCAGCTTAACCTACGGACTGCCCGGAGCAATGTTCAAAGAACTTGATCCGATTATCTATGACGAGATCGAGCGTTACAACGCAGCGAACAAATAAATTAATACCCCCTGTTACCGGCCCCCGCCGTGCGGAATTATATTTTCCATCCGCGCGGCGGGGGCTTTACCGTTCTTCTCCCTGTCCGTACAGGCCGTCATGCTTTCCGTAATACTGCTCCATCATATAGAATGACAGCCGCAGGTACAGCATGTCCTCATTGTGTTCCAGATTCAGCTCCATCAATTTTTTGATTTTATCCAGCCGGTAAAACAGCGTGCTCCTGTGGATAAACAGAAGCTGCGCTGTTCTGGCCGCGTTTCTGTCATTTTCCAGATATACTTGCAGCGTGCGGTACAGCTCCGATTCATTTTCCTGATCATAGGCCTGCAGCTTAAGAAGGTCGGGAGCACAGACAAAATGGGGACCCAGCTTTTTACACGCCTGATCCACACAGTAGGAAAGCGCGATATCCTGGAACCGGTGGCACCATTTCGTAGCGTCCTTCTGGTTTCCGTAGGTCAGCGCCAGGTCCGCCTGGATATAAAAACGGGGCAGCAGCGCGAAATCTTCAAATTCATTGCTGGCCCCCACCTGCAAAAGGCCCTCCCGGACAATCGGCGCCAGCTGGGTCAGACATTCCTGAATCGTCGCTCCCACCCGCGACAGATTGATAATCACCAGAATATCATCCTTATAAAAAAATGCGGCGGCATCCTCAAATTCGGCCCGGATCAGACTGCAGGTGCTGGTAATCGCGCGGGGGCCGATATCATTTCGAGTGATATCAAGCCGCATGCACACATAACGGTCGCGCCGCTTCCATCCCTGTCTGGATAAGACAACCTCCAAAGACACTTTGTCATCGTTTCTTCCGCTTAAAAACCGGCGCAGAAACTGTTCAAACGGCCGGCTTGAAGACCGTTGGCTCATGCTTATATTTTCCAGAGAAGCGGTAATGATCCTTGCCAGATACTCCATGGCATGAAACTGGCCTGGCTTCAACGAGGACTGCAGCTCGTTGATGCACAGCCGGCCCTCGAAAGTCCCCGCCTGATTTCTGAGATTCACATAGGCACAGCGGAAAGCCCTGAAATTTCCGGAGTATACGTGGGTTCCGCTGGTATCGAAAGTTTCGATATACTCCGGATCCGTTTTAAATTGATTGATCAGGTAAGCGCTGATCATATATTTGCCGGTAATCTGGTCTTCATCCCATTCCGACATTCCCTGAATCCATCCTGAAGTCCCCATAATATAGTACTGCGGACTGTGGATAAAGATTGGATTTGTAAAATAAGGCTGAGAAATCCGGCAGATTTCATCCAGGCTGCATGCGTCGATCAGAGCCGTCTGCAGCCGGCCGGCCCATCCGGCATTGCGGTCAAACAGATCCTGTACGATATCCAGTATTTCCAGCAGACCCACATGAGGGCTGCTGATAAAAATGGCGGAACACTGACAGGAACAATCCGGAGGCAGATCGCCGGCTACAATAAAAAAGGCATCGGAAAGCTTCGCGAGACTGCTGTCAAACTGCTCCCCTTTGATAATAGATACCTGATGGCAGTCCGGCCTGCGGCGGCTGTCGTAAAGCCTGACACGGATCAGGCTGGCCTCCGTGTTTCCGGGACAATACTGATATGGAATCTGTCGATCCTGAAACTCGTCCACAATCATCTGCATATTCAGATAAAAAATATAGGATTGTCTGTCGGAATCTTCTCTTTTCGCCATAAACCGCTCCTCCGCCGCTATCATAATCCCTTTTCAAATAAAATGGCCGCCATACAGTCCTCCTCCTGAAAGCTGCCGTCATATAAAAACAGATCCTGATTTTCCTTCCATCCCCTGAAAGAAGCCAGCTCCGGCAGTCCCAGCCAGCAACGGAAACACTTTCTCACATTCCGGTCCTTTTCCCCGCTGTTTACGGTCTGAATCTGTACCGGAAGACGCCGTTCTTCCACCGCCTGGCTTTTCGACTGAAAAGCGGGACTTTTTTCATTCCAGTGTTCGGAAGCCCCGGTCAGCAGCCGGCGCACCTCCTCCCGGTGCTCCTTTTCCTCATGATTAATCGCCGCCTGACGGGTAATCAGTAAAATCCTGACGCCTTTTCCGTCATTCTCCCCCGGCTTCACCCCTCTCCGGTAAAACTCCGTAAACCGGGGCGCCGGAAAATACTGTTCCCACAGATACTTCATATAAGGCGCCAGGCTGCGCTTCATCATCGTCAGAACGATACAGACCAGAAAAGCGATCAGCAGATTTTTCGTCCATGCGTAAATGGCAATCAACGCAAGAATAATCAAAATATTGAACATAACAGGAATCCCTTTCTATAGAAACACACACTTTTCCCCTTGCCGCGCGTATTTTTTTACAGCTTTCGGGGATTTTTTATTCTAACGCCATTCTAACGACGGAAAACTTTACTGTCAAGATTTTTATGACAAATGTTGCAAACTGTGTTGAAATTTCGTAGAATATAGCAGAAAACAGTCCGGCTGTGCCAGGAAGCAGAATAACCGGGGAACTTCTGCCGGACAGTAACACGCGCCGGACAGTATTGCCTTCTTGTTTTCTCTTTGCTATACTTAATAATACGTTTACCCGAAGATCAGTAAAAAGCGCCGGAAAGGAAAGACAACATGAACGCAGTTTCAAATCCTGTCACAATCAGAAATGTCACGATCGGGGAAGGCCGCCCGAAAATCTGCGTCCCCATCACAGGACAGACCAGGTCGGAAATCCTTGAAGAAGCCGGCGGCTTTTCTTCGATTCCGGCGGATCTGGCGGAATGGCGGGCAGACTGGTATGAAGACGTTTTTGACACGGAACGGCTGCTTGACACGGCCGAAGCGCTCCGGAAAGCCCTGGGAGAGCTCCCGCTCCTTTTCACCTTCCGCACAAAAACGGAGGGCGGTGAGAAAGCTGTCGACGACGCCCTGTACAGGCGGCTGAATCTCGCCATCATTGAAAGCGGCTGCGTCGATTTAATCGATGTGGAACTTTTCAGTATGGAGGCCGCGGCGAAAGAGATCATTTCCGCCGCTCATGACAAAAATATAACGGTTATCGGCTCTAATCATCACTTTCACGAAACCCCTGCTCAGGAGGAGATCGTAAAACGGCTGTGCCATATGCGGCAGGCCGGGGCGGATATTCCCAAGATCGCGGTGATGCCCCGGTCCGAACAGGACGTATTGACACTGCTTTCGGCCACCCTGGAAATGTCCCGGCACCATGCCGACTGTCCGATTATCACCATGTCCATGGCCAAAACCGGATTGATCAGCCGGCTGGCCGGAGAAAGCTTCGGCTCCGCCGTCACCTTCGGCTCCGCCTCCAAAGCCTCCGCCCCCGGGCAGATCGGCGTACGAGAGCTTAAGCAGGTGTTGGACATTATTCACGGCAGCCTGCAATAGGGCAAATATAATTATAAAAGAACTGTAGCGGTATTAAAATTAAAAGCGGTACTAAATTAGGAGGAATATCTATTATGGATTACGCAAAGGAATCTCTGAAATTACACGAACAATGGAAAGGAAAAATCGAGGTAGTCTCCCGGGCAAAGGTGGACAGCAAGGAAGCACTGGCGCTGGCCTATACGCCGGGCGTGGCGCAGCCCTGCCTGGAAATCCGGAAAGATCCGGCCAAAAGCTTCGACCTGACCCGACGCTGGAATACGGTCGCGGTAGTTACCGACGGCACCGCCGTTTTAGGCCTCGGCGACATCGGCCCGGAAGCCGGCATGCCTGTGATGGAGGGCAAATGCGTCCTGTTCAAGGAATTCGGCGGCGTGGACGCCATCCCGCTGTGCGTGCGCAGCAAGGATGTGGACGATATCGTAAAGACCGTTTCCCTGCTGGCCGGCAGCTTCGGCGGCGTCAACCTGGAGGATATCTCCGCCCCCCGCTGCTTTGAGATTGAAGAAAAACTGAAAAAAATATGCGATATCCCGATTTTCCACGACGACCAGCACGGCACGGCGGTGATCACCATGGCCGGCATGATCAATGCCCTGAAGGTAGTGGGGAAAAAGCTGGAGGATGTGAAGATCGTCACCAGCGGCGCAGGCGCGGCAGGCATCGCAATTATTAAGTTGATGATGAGCATGGGCTTAAAGAACGTGATTATGACAGACCGTACCGGAGCCATCTATGAGGGCCGGGAAAACCTGAATCCGGTGAAAGAAGAAATGGCGAAAATCACAAACCGGAATAAAGAAAAAGGAACGCTGGCCGAAGTCATCAAGAGCTCCGACGTGTTTATCGGCGTTTCCGCCCCCGGCACGCTGACCCCCGAAATGGTCAGGACCATGGCAAAAGATCCGATTATTTTCGCCTGCGCCAACCCTGTTCCCGAGATCTTCCCCGACGAGGCAAAGGCCGCAGGAGCCGCCGTGGTATCCACGGGCCGCAGCGACTTCCCCAACCAGGTAAACAACGTGCTCTGTTTCCCCGGCATTTTCCGGGGCGCCCTGGATGTCCGGGCAAGCCAGATCACGGAAAATATGAAGATCGCTGCCTCCTACGCTATCGCGGGGCTGGTCAGCGACGAAGAACTGAACGCGGACTATATCCTGCCCTATGCCTTTGACCCGAGAGTGAAGGATGCCGTAGCAAAGGCAACTGCAGAGGCTGCGCGCAAGGACAGGGTAGCGAGAATCTAACCAAAAGGAGTTCACTTATGGGATGTGAAACAGAATACCGAATCGAACACGACACCATGGGCGAGGTACAGGTTCCCGTCACCTGCCGCTGGGGGGCACAGACCCAGCGCAGCAAAAAGAATTTTAAGATCGGCGGCCAGCGCCAGCCCATAGAAATTATCCGGGCGTTCAGCTACTTAAAAGAAGCCTGTGCCTGCGTCAATGCCCGGGAGGGAAAACTGACACCGGAACAGGCCGAAGCCGTTTCCGCCGCATGTGAAGAAATCCGGGCCGGGAAATGGGACGAGGAATTTCCCCTTGTGGTATGGCAGACCGGCAGCGGCACCCAGACCAACATGAATGTCAACGAGGTGATCGCCCATCTGGCGGCAGACCGGAACGTGGCGCTGCACCCCAACGACCATGTAAACTGCTCCCAGTCCAGCAATGATACATTCCCCTCCGCCCTGCACATCGCCGCCGTCCTGACGGTGACGGAAAATGTGCTGCCCGCGGCCCGCAGGCTGGAGGAATCCTTTGCCGCGTTGGAAGCAAAATATCCTGACCTGATCCGGATCGGCCGCACCCATTTACAGGATGCCACCCCCTTAAAGTTTGCACAGGAGGTCTCCGGCTGGCGGGAGCTTGTGGCCGCCCCCTGCCGGATGATGGAGCTTTCATTAACCCAGCTTCGCCAGCTGGCCATCGGCGGCACCGCCGTGGGCACTGGCCTGAACGCCCCCGCCGGGTTCGACCGGAAGGTATGCGCGGAATTAAGCCGGCTGACCGGCATTGCCTTTGAGCCTGACTCTAATAAATTTCATGCGCTGACCAGCAAGGACGCCCTGGTATTTGCCCACGGCGCCTTAAAAGCGCTGGCCTGCAACCTGATGAAAATCGCCAACGATATCCGCTTCGAGGCCAGCGGTCCCCGCTGCGGCATGGGCGAGCTGCATATTCCCGAGAACGAGCCCGGCAGCAGCATTATGCCCGGCAAAGTGAACCCCACCCAATGCGAAGCCGTGACCATGGTGGCCGTACAGGTGATGGGCAATGACACCGCCGTCACCGTAGCCGCCTCCCAGGGAAACTTCCAGTTAAATGTCTTCCTGCCGGTCTGCGCCTACAACTTTATGCTCTCGGCAAGGCTTTTAACCGACGCCATGGATTCCTTCCGCATCCACTGTGTAGACGGCATCACCGCCGATGAGAGACGGATGGCAGAAAACCTGAACCGGTCTCTGATGCTGGTCACCTGCCTGACCCCTGAAATCGGCTACGAAAAAGCCGCCCGGTGTGCCAAAAAGGCCCTCCGTGACGGCTCTACGTTAAAAGAGGCTGTGCTGGCGCTGGGGTATCTGGACGAGGCCGCCTACGATACGCTGGTACGCCCGGAAAAGATGGTGTAAATCAATCTCTCCTGAGCGCCTCGATCGGACTCAGCTTCGCCGCCTTTTTTGCCGGATAAATACCGAAGAATACGCCTACGCCGCAGGAAAACAGCGTCGCCATCAGGATGGCGGAGGGCTGTACCTGGGGATCGAAGGGCAGAATACTGCAGATCAGGTAGGCGCCGCCCACGCCGATCAGAATCCCGATCAGTCCTCCGAAGGCCGTGATAATGGCCGACTCTGCCAGGAACTGGGTCATAATCGACCCGGTTCTGGCTCCCAGCCCCTTTCTGATACCGATCTCACGGGTCCGCTCCGTCACGGATACCAGCATAATATTCATGACGCCGATGCCGCCTACCAGCAGGGAAATGGCCGCCACCAGCATAATAAACACGGTCAGCATATCGAGAACGCTGGTGATCTCGCTCATCTGGTCCGCGAACTGCTGTACCAGGAAAGCGCCCTCATTTTTCACCTGATGCCGTGTCTCCAGCAGGTTCATGGCATCCTCCGTCACCTGGGAGGAATACCGGTTGCCTTCCGAGAAGATATAAATATCCTGAAATTCATCAGATTCTATTCCATAATTGGCCAGAGCCGTAATGGGAATTTCCAGATACAAAGGCTGCCCCTCATAGCTGCCGTTGAAAAACCCTTCCTCCTGATCTTTCCTGATGCCAATGATCTTAAATTCCTTCGTTCCCATGCCCCACAAATCAATTTCTATGGACATGCCCACCACATCGTCGCTGCCGAACAGCTTTCTGGCATCGCTCTGGGTGATCACGCATACCATCCGGTTGGATTCATAATCGGATTCGTTGAAAAACCGGCCCCGGAACACCGGATTGGGGGAGGAGTATTCCAGATCCGGCATACCGGCCTGCAGGATCACGTCAAATTTCCCTTTAAAGCTTTCTACTTCTGTCCAATAGCTTTCGTAAACCGTGGCTCCTTTTACATGGTCCACCTTGGACTTGATAGCCTCCACGTCTTTTTTGGTAATATAGACCGTTCCGGCCTGCCGGTTTGTATTGGAATTCATGTAGATCTGGCCGTCCCCTAAACTGTTCAGCTGATCGCTGATCTCTTTTTTGGCGCCGTTTCCGAGGGACATAATCAGAATAACCGACGAGATACCGATAATGATGCCCAGCATGGTCAGAAAGGAACGGCCTTTGTTCGTCCTGATATTTTTCAGGGCCATTTTCACATATTCAAAAATCTGAAACATAGACGCCCCTTCCTATTCCGCCTCCGGCGAAGTATCTTGCTGCCCGTCCATCCCTTCTATCTCCCCGAAGGCTGCCGTCTCTGCCTGGCTGCCCTCCACAAGGCCCTGGGGCAGAACCGGAATCACCTGGTCACCTTCTTTCAAGCCTCCGGTTACTTCAATATAATCGTCGGTGGACAGCCCCATGGTAATCAGGCGCACAGCCACGACGCCATTTTCCAGCACATAGCAGAAGGGGCCGTCCTTTCCCTCATTCAAAGCCTCCGAGGGGATCAGCAGCACGTCTTCGGCGCTGTCCAGGGAAATCAGCGCTTTCGCCTCCATCCCCAGATAAATATTCTCGTCCGGATTGCCAATATGAATAAATGCGGAAACCACCGGCACATTCTGGCTGTTCATGGTGGCGGTATGGCTGATCCGCTCCACTGTTCCCTGATAGGTATTGCCCACGGAGGTTACCACGGCTTTCTGTCCTACCCTTACCTTTTCCAGGTCATTTTTATTGACTGACACTTCCACGCTCACATTCTGGGCGTTGGAAATCGTAAACATCTCCGTTCCGGCAGAGGCCAGACTGCCCTCCGTCACCTTCACGTCAGTGATAATACCGGAAAATTCCGCCACAATCCCTGCCTTCGCCAGTTCGATCCGCTCTTTTACGGTCATGGCCGACAGCTGGGACAGGTTGTTGCTGATCTGCAGCTTGTTTCTTGTCTCCCCGCTCATTATGCCGGCTTCCGCGGAATCCCGCTTTCCTTCCGCCTCCGCAAGATCCGATTTCAGCTCGGCCAGCTCAGAGGATGCCTTTTCATAGCGGCTCTGCAGGTCGGCCTGGGCTACCTGTCTGTCTCCGTCCTCGCCTGTGGAAAGCTTGGAAAGCTCCCCGGATATTTCAATCTGGCGGATATTCAGCTTAGACAGCTTCTCATTCAGCTGATCGATGTCTTTTTCCAGCTCCGCCTTTCTCTGGTTCAGGCTGGCTATATCTGCGGCTGCCTGATTGGCGGAAACACTCTCCTTCTCACTGAGCTGTCTCTGGATCTCCGTCAGTTCATCCTGTTTTCTCTGTAGCTCCAGGCTTTTTTCCGTCTTTTCTTTATCTATTTTCGTATTGTCATTGGTCAGCTCATTCCGCCTGTTATTCAGCCAGTTGGCGTCATCGGCGGCTTTTTTCGTGGCATCCTTGGACATATTGTCCAGGCTGGCCTTTAAGGCGTCCACCTCCGCCTCCTTCTGATCCACCTGCTGCAGCAGAACCGCCGCGCTCTGGGCATTGGTCTGATACTTGGAAGCATTTTTGCCGCCCTCGGCCATGGCTTCCCGGTAAGAAGCCATCGTGGAGTCAAAATTCAGCTGTGCCTCCTGATATTCCTCCTCCAGATCGGTCAGCCGGAAAGAGGCCAGCTTCTGCCCGGCCGTCACATATTCTCCCAGCTTCACGTCGCACGTTTCCACCGCAGCGCCAACCGGGGAGAAATAGGTTTTCATCTCCTCAGTCTGCATCACGCCGGTGGTATCCAGAGTCTCGGCAATGTCTCCCCGGCCCACCGTATAGGTTTCCACCTGGGGCAGCGCCACTTCCTTCGGCATCATGGCTTTCACCGCCACCGTCAGCACGACCAGCGCCAGCACCGCCGGGATAATCAGCTTCTTATACTTCCTCTTACCCGTCCCCTCCGGTTTCTCCAACTTTAATTCGCCCTGGCCACGCTTTTTCCAAAACTTTAATTGCTTCATGTCTTCCACTCCTGGTTATGTAATGATCTATAAAGCGCAACAAATGAAATACCTCCGCCAAAACAGTTTCTTTCATATATTGCCACGCCCTTTTATTATGTAAAAAAGCATACTTATCCGCCAGATCAATTGCTGACGTCCGATTCCACCTTGCCGTCGCTGATCCGGATCACCCGCTTCGCCTGCGCCGCGATTTCATTGTCATGGGTAATCAGGATCACCGTTCTCCCCCCGGCATTCAGATCTTTTAAAATCTGCAGGATTTCTTTTGTGGCGCCGGTATCCAGATTTCCCGTGGGCTCGTCGGCCAGAATCACCGGAGGCGCCGCTGCGATGGCTCTGGCGATGGCCACACGCTGCTGCTGGCCGCCGGACATCTGGGAGGGCCGGTGATCCAGCCGGTGAGAAAGCCCCACCTGGGTCAGCGCCGCCACCGCCAGCTCCCTTTGCTCCCGTTTGCTGACGCCTCTGTAAAAAAGGGGCACCTCCACGTTTTCTATGGCATTCAGTCCCGGAATCAGGTTAAAGCCCTGAAAGATAAAACCGATCTCCTTATTCCTGATATCCGAAAGCTGATTGTCCGTTAATGTAGCCACATTCACCCCGTTCAGCGCATAGGTGCCGCTGGTCGGCACATCCAGGCAGCCCAGCATATTCATCAGCGTGGATTTCCCGGAACCAGACTGGCCGATAATGGCCACCAGCTCCCCCCGCCCGATTTCCAGGCTCACATGGTTCAGCGCCCACACCTCATTCTCGCCGGGATTGTACACCTTGCACATGTCTTTGATACTGATCAGAGGGATTTCATTTTCCAAACACATTCACCTCATTTCTAAACAGACCGTCTTCTGCCTGCGCCGCGCCCGCACCGTCGATACGGGCCGGACAGTGCGATAAGCTTGTTTATTATATGTAAGGATTCTTATGGGCTTTCGTGGAATATTTGATAAATATCCTTAAAAATTCTTTTGATTTTCTTAAACGCCCTTAAATTTCCATATCCACCGGTGCTGTCAGCCCTGTGCCCATTCCCTCCCTTTCTGTTTGTGAATTTTTAGAAAACAAAATTTTTTCTTTTTTTTCATTTTTTCATAAAAATCGTTGACACGGAAGATAGATTGTGGTAAAATTCATATTCGTGAGCGGTCAGTAACAGATCACACAGCGACAGTAAGCTACCTTGGCGCAGTCGGTAGCGCGCATCCTTGGTAAGGATGAGGTCGGCGGTTCAAGTCCGCTAGGTAGCTCTGATAAGAGTAAAAATAAAGACTTTTCGAGGTATAACCTCGGGAAGTCTTTATTTCGTTACAGGACAAATTCCTTTGAAATTCCGGCATAAAATCATTTGACATATCCTCTCTTGCCATCTCAACCAGGCAATGCTATAATAATCGCGTCAAAAATCAAAACCACACAAAAAGAGACTGATAACACAATGCCTTTATTAGACTACCTTTTAACCGGATTTCTGGACACTCTGACAGGCCATCTTGTGCTGGTGATCTACCTGCTGGCGGTGACAGACGAACGGGCGGTGGCAAGGCGGCTGAAAAAACTGCCGCCGCTGCTTTTATCTCCCCTCATTGCCGTCCTGCTTTCTGCCGGACTGTACGCTGTCCCGGAATTAATTATGTTTCAATATTATATCCTCTCTCTCGCCATTCTTGCCATGTGTACCTTATGGGCGCGGTGGGCATGGCGGTTTGGATTCTGGCAGGCCTTCGCCGCCACCTGTATGGCGGCTATTTTTCAGGTGGCAGAATCCACGCTGTCCAGGACGCTGAACGAAAATTTCCCCTTCGCGGCGGCATTGGCGATCTATTTAAGCATCGGCATAGCCATCGCCCTGCTGCTGTACAGGCTGCGGTTCGGAAAGTGGTTTCGTCTGCTTTTGGACAACGAACCCTCGCCCTGGCGGACAGCCATCCTGATTTTCATGCTGATGGCTGTTATAGAGATGTTTTTCCGGTTACTGTACAGCATAAAGTCCCAGTTCCTGGTGTTCTACTATCTGTTGGTTATAGTGATGGTAGCCCTGATCGCCGCACTGATGATCTACCTGGCCCAGCGGTTTGACGCCCTTAGGAAAATACAGGCACAGCAGGACATGATTGCCCAGCAGCGACTCTACGAACAGGATCTGGAGATGATCCGCCGCGAGGTCCGCGCATTCCGCCATGACTATAAAAACCTTCTGGCAGGCCTATCCGAACAGGCGGCTGCAGGAGAACTGGAGCAGCTGCGCCATACCCTGGCCGAACTGGACGCCGGATTTGACCTGCGGCTCGGAAGGAAAATCCAGGCATCCGCGCAAATCGGGAACCTGCGGATTCCGGAAGTCAGGAGTCTCCTTTTAAGCAAACTCACCGTTATGGGCAAAGAAGGCGTGGAGTGCCGTCTGGAAGTGCTTTACCCTGTAACGACGGTGGGTATGGACATATGGGATTTCGTCCGCTGCCTGGGCATTCTGACAGACAACGCGACGGAGGCCGCAGCGGATACGGAACAGCCCTGGGTAGAAATCCTTTTGCTGGCGCAGGATAAACAGGTGTTGTTTCGGATATCCAACTCCTACGTAAATATCATCGAACCGGAAAACATGTGGAACGACGGCTGGTCCACCAAGGGCGCGGGCCGGGGACTGGGCCTGTCCGGCTATCAGCGCATTCTGGAGAACTATCCCAACGCCTCTCCCTGCACCAGCTGGGAAAACGGCGTCTTTGTCCAGGAATTGACAGTGGAGGGCAGACTATGATCGGAATCTATCTCTGCGACGACGAGGAGACAATCCGCCGCCAGATTAATACCGCCTTGGAACGGAAAATTCTGATAGAAAACTACGATATGAAAGTCCTGTGCAGCGCTGCCGGCGCCCAGGAGCTTTTGGATGCCATAGAAGACGGGAAACAAGGCGTCTACTTTCTGGATGTGGAGCTGAAAGACGGGGAATGGGACGGTTTTTTGCTGGGGCAAGAGCTTCGGCGGCGAGACCCCCACGGCACCTTGGTTTACATCACCGGCCATAAAGACCTGGCCTGGCGCACATTCCAGTATCATCTGGAAGCCTTTGACTACATTGTAAAAGAGCCGGAACAGATCGGCCGGACGGCGGCACGGTGTCTGGAAGAAATCCACACACGGCTGCTGGCCAGGCGTCAGTCCCCCGGGGAGATGTTTACTCTGCGGACGGGAGAAATGGCGCGCCATGTCCCCTTGCAGGATATCCTCTTTTTTGAAACCGCCTCCGCATCTCACCACATTTTTCTTCATACCTCCGGCAGCCGGATGGATTTTTTAGGCAGCCTTAATGAACTGGAAACACAGCTGGGAGACCGGTTTATCCGCACTCACCGGGCCTATCTGGTGGCGGCGGATAAGATTGAAGCGGTAGACTGGAAACAGAATAAGCTGTGGGCCGGCGGCCATGAATGTCTGCTTTCCCGCGCCGGAAAAGCAAAACTGCGCAGAATAATGGGAGGAGACCGATGAGGGTTCCTCCTTTTTTGTCTCGTGTACTCCCGACGTTTCACAACGCTTGATTTTGTGCGGCTCCCAGATTACATTTCAGGAAATTTTGCTGTTTATTCAGGAAATTGGAACCACAAAAAACACCTGATATGGTATGTTTTCAGTGGCAGGCAGCAGAATGATAAAAAGGTATCTGATGAATGCTTTGACGGCATTCAGCGTATGCCTGCAGCAACAAAAGACAGCATGACAGACGAGGAGGTGAGCATATGGCGAAGAAAGAACGTTTTGTGGAAGTCTACTCTCAGGGCGTTATGAATGTGGCAAAGATCATCGTTGACAGGGAAACCGGCGTAAATTACCTGCTGGCCTCCCACGATCTGAGAGTGGGCACCGGACTGACCGTACTGGTGGATCAGGATGGCAAGCCTGTTGTAACCCCGGTGGATTAGAAAGACCTGCCAACCTGCCTTTCATCTGAATCATGTATAATTGCGTTGTAAATCGCGGCGGCAGATTCTTATTCACAGGCGGTTCTATGACTCCATCTCCGCCTTTTCATTTTTAATTTCCCAGTGAATCAGCAGTGTGAGCGCCGCCCTGAGCACGATAATCGCGCCCACAATCAGAATCTCGCCAAACTCCCGCACAAGCACCGTACGGAGGATTTCACTGCCCAGTTTAAATTCCAGGCCCATGGCCATTCCTTTCGCCAGCCGCAGCCGGGTCAGCGGGTCACGGCGTATATAATTGCAGATGCCCTGCGCTCCGGCGGCAATGATAACCGCCACCCCCATGAACTCAAAAATAATGATGGAGAAATTTACGATGCAGGTCAGTATTTCATGCAGTATATTCATCTTTTCCTTTCCCGGCAAGTCTGCCGCGGTATTCCGGCAGATCCGGACATTTTCTCCTTTTTCGCGGTATCCTTCAAAACCTTTTACGGCCGGACACGCACGCAGGAAGAGCTTCATATCGCCCGCACCACCTGTCTGTACCGGGTAAAACGAATCGAGGAGATCGGAGGCTTCAGTCTGAATGACCCGGATACGGCGCTTTATCTGAAGATGATGACAAGGGTGATGGAGTGAGGGCAGCCTCTTCCTTTTCCAGGCTCCGCCTGCAGCAAACTGCCAGCAGGACTATCATAATCACCCAGCTTAAAATATAACTGAGGTAAATCACGCGCATATCATGCCGCAGCGGCAGAAGAAGGCTGCACCAGACAATCCGGAAGGCGCAGTAGCACAGTATGGTGACTGCCATTGGGGAAAAGGTATGCCCCATTCCCCGCAGAACGCCGATATAGACCTGATTGACCGCATAGAGACAATAAAAGGGAAATATATAACGAATCGCCGTCTGTGCGTTTTCAAGCACAGCCTGGTCTGCGGTAAAAATCGCCAGCACCAACGGTTCGGCCGCCAGCAAAAGCGCTGCGAATACCGCCCAGAGCCCCAGACCGACCCACACGCTGATTCGCATCCCTGTCCGGATGCGCTCAAACTGCCCCGCACCGGCATTCTGGCCCGCAAAGCTGGTCACGGCGATACCCAGAGAAAAGAGGGGGAAATATAAAAATCCCTCTGCTTTTGAAAAGACCGTCATCCCGGCCATAGCCGCCGTCCCGAAGGAATTAATGCTGGTCTGAATCACCAGAGAGGAAATGCTCATGAAAACCGCCTGCAGCCCGGCAGGTATCCCTGCGGCCGCCAGCAGCTTCAACTGCGTCCCATGCATCCGGACGCCGGGGAACCGTAGCCGAAACGCTGGGCTCAGCCGTTTAAGCCTGCCCCATACAAGAACAGCGGAAAGGAACTGAGACAGCAGCGTAGCGGCGGCAGCGCCCTGGACATCCAGATGCCATACCACTACAAACAGGTAGTCCAGACCGATATTCAGGGCGGAACAGAAGGTCAGATAATAAAGGGGCGAGCGGGTATTACCCAGCGCGCGCAAAATGGCCGTTCCCACGTTATAAACCAGCTGGGGAGCCATGCCCCAGAAGCAGATTCGCAGATAGCGCCTGCAAGGCTCCATCGCGTCCTGGGGCGTGCCCAGCCAGAAAAGGAGCCGGTCGGTTCCTGCAAGTCCTGCAGCCTGGAATACAACGCCAAAGGCCAGGGCTGCGGCAACAGCCGTATGTATACATGCTTTCAGACGCTCATACTGTCCGGCTCCGAACATTTTCGCCGCCACCACGCTGACGCCTGTGGAAAGACCGATAAAAAAATTTACCATAACCGACAGAAGCAGCCCTGCGGAGCCCACCGCCGCCAGTCCCACTGCTCCTGCCGCCTGTCCGATGATGGACGCGTCGGCAATATTATAAAACTGCTGTAAAAGCTGGGAAAGCAAAACCGGCAGCGCCAGCTGTAATAACTCACGTCCAATCGGCCCCTCCGTCATGCAAAGCTGTCCATCATGTTCCATTTCGGCTTCCCCTTTACTTTCCC
>CAJTTU010000007.1:0-22437 GCA_910579325.1 uncultured Lachnospiraceae bacterium
ACAGAGACATTCCTGTTACATAAAAATTTTGAGGCCACATCCCGCTGCGGGTGCGGCCTCTTTCTTATATCATAGGAAAGTTCGACGAACTTCCCTATGATACAAAAACGCTCCGCGGGGATGCACACGCAAACGCAGAGGAAATTGTCGCTTGAAAGCGACGCGTTTGCGGCGCAGAATCCTGCGAAGCAGGATTCTTTTTTATATTTCATGAGCCACAGCCACATTTTTATGAATCATATAGGGCGACAGGCTGCTGATCCCAGCCGCCAGGGAAATCAGTTTAAAGATCTCCCGCCTGCCTTCGTTTTTCCACCAGGCGCCAGCCAGACGAGTAACCTTCGTATCCCGGAAGCCTTCCGGAAACATGGGCGTGGAGGTTCCCACCAGCACGATCTCCCTGGCATTTTGGCAGAGCCTGAGCAGAGAATCAATGGTGCCGTTTATGGTAGTAGTCCCGGAGAGAATAACCACGCTACAGTCCGGCAGCAGTTCCTTTTCCTGTTCCGTGGGATATACGTCCAGCGCGCCGCCCCGGAGATAGACGCCATGGTCGAACACAACCAGCTTTCCTGCCATTGTCCTGATATTGGCGGCTACGGGGCGGATATAGCCTACCATACCTACCGTATCATCCCGGCCGATGGCAACGCCAAAGGGCTGTCCGGATTTCTCATCGTCCGGTATGCCTGCTATGGACTGGGAAGCGGCATCCAGAACAGCGGCTCCGACAGCCCGCTGCAGGTCGTCCTTTCCGCTGACCACCCAGCCGGCGATCTCAGCGGCCGGCTTTCCCTCCGCCTGCCGGGCAAAGGGGAAGGCGGAACAGCCGTTTGGCAGTTCTTCCCGCATCACATAGGACACGCCTACGCTCCCGTCGCTGAGACAGCAGCCGATCAGAGAAATCCCCACCACCAGTTCCTCCACCGCCTTTCCCGCAAGACAGGGCGCGGCAGCCGCAAACACCTGATCCATCAAAGTCATTTTTACTCCTCCCGTTCCAGTTCCGCTGCAGTCCGATTGCCTTAATTAGACTTCTCCAGCGGCTGAATAATTACCACGTCTCCGATCTTGCCGCTGGCGATGGTCATATCGCCGAAGGAACCGCTGACAGCGCCGGACAGGGTGCCTCTGATGTCGCCGATTGCGATATAGTCCGGCTCCACCGGGATATGGAATTTGTCCGTGGCACAGACGGTATAGGAAGCTTCCGCGTCCCACCCCACCATGTTCAGCAGATCCGCCACAGCATACTGGGTTCCTGTGACAACGGAAACAATCCCCTCACCCTCGGCGGTCACTGCATAGAAGAAGTCCGGAATTTCCAGGCCGGTGTCAGGATTTACCAGAACCGGCGGGTTCCCCGACTGGAAATCGTCGATGATCACATACATCCCGGCAAATTCCTCTGCGGAAACCATAACGGCTTCCTCCGCCGTATTGGTGACTGTCAGTTCTCCTGCAGGCGTCTCGGTGAGAAATGCCAGAACATAGTCCATGGCATAAGCCTGAACTTCGCCGTCTTTGTAGGCGATGGTTTCCGGCACCGGAGCCGTCTCTTCCGTATAGAATCCGTCTCTTGGATTCCGCAGCGTATTTTGCAGAATCACCAGATGCTTCTGAACAGGCAGCTCGTCATAAGGCACCATAATATCTCTGTAATGAGGCGCCGCCGTCGTCTCCGTCTCCGCTGTGCCGGCGGCCTCCGTGGTTACGGCCTTTGCAGAGTCCCCGCCTCCCGCCGTCTCTGTCTCTTCCGCCGTTTCCCCAACCGCTGTCGTGACCGGCGTCTTGGTGTCTTTCTCTCCGGAACCATTGCCGCAGCCTGCGGTCAGCGCCGTCAGCAATGTCAGCGCAAGCATCCATATTACTACCTTTTTCATCAATCTTCTCCCCTTCTATATATAGTTCCGCAACTCCCCTCCCAAACCCTCTGGATCTGGGAGAATTTCCTGCCGCAGATGCGTCAGTAAATCCTCCCGGGGGTTGTCCGATCCGTTGCTGTTTTTCATAAATCATTTGACACTACCTCGTCTCAGTTTCGTTTCTCACCCCAGATCCGGATCGCAGAAACAGGTCTCTCTGCCGCCGGAC
The DNA here is from genome assembly GCA_910579325.1 of uncultured Lachnospiraceae bacterium. Classification (GTDB taxonomy): domain Bacteria; phylum Bacillota; class Clostridia; order Lachnospirales; family Lachnospiraceae; genus Paralachnospira_A. Next base: position 2,095 of record CAJTTU010000007.1, read on the forward strand.
ACCGCTCTGTGTATCCGTACCGGCACCCCGTAGGTTTCTGTGAGATTTTCCTCAGTCATCACCTGCTCCACCGCTCCGGCTGCTACCATCCCCTCATAATTCATCATGGCCACAGACGTTCCGATATTCCACACATGGTTTGGAAAATGGCTGGTCATCACAATGGTAATGCCCCGGGCGGAAAGCTTTTTCACCGTCCGCAGCACCATGGCCTGATTTTTAAAATCCAGATGAGAGGTAGGTTCGTCAAACAAAATAATTTCCGGCTCCTGGCACATAGTCCGGGCGATCAGCACCAGCTGGCGCTCGCCCCCGGAGATCCGGGTATAGCTTTTTTCTGCCAGATGGCTGATGCCCAGCTCCCGCATAATGCCGTATGCATGCTCCGTGTCCTGATCTGAGGGCGTTCCCAACACTCCCAGATAGGGCGTACGCCCCATCCGCACCACTTCCAGAGAGGTATAGGGAAAGGGGGCGCTGTGTTCCTGATAGACGATGCCCAGAATCCGGGCCAGCTGGCTGACACTATATTCTTTTACATCCCGTCCGTTGATCACCACCTGGCCCCGGGACAAAGGAAAAGCGCCGCTGATACAGTTAAACAGCGTGGTCTTTCCGCATCCGTTGGGACCCAGCAGGCAGAAGCATTCTCCTTCCGGAATATCCAGATTCACATTTTCCCAGACCGGATGGACGCCGTCATAGCTGAAAGCGGCATTTCTGACGGAAATCTTTGGCTCTTTCCCTTTTTCTGATTCCATCACTGCCAGCCTCCTCTCGTCTTTCTCAGCAGATAGGCAAACACCGGCGCGCCGATAACGGCGGTAAGAATCCCCAGCGGAATCTCATTTGCGGACACCAGCCGGCACAGGTTGTCGATCACCATCAGATAAGCCGCCCCCGCCAGCATGGTGGCCGGAATCAGCCCCTTATGATCCGGACCCACGATCATCCGGCAGAAATGGGGAATCACCTGTCCCACCCAGCCGATAATCCCGCAGAATGCCACGGAGATGGAGGTAATCACCGTGGTACACAGAATAATCAGCAGCTTATACCGCTCGCTGTTAACCCCCAGCGCTCTGGCCTCCCGGTCGCCCATGGAAAGAATGTTCAGCTTCCATCGGATCACATACAGTCCGGCCATGGAAGCCAGATAGGGCCATACCGCAATCAGCAGATCGTCAAAGGTCACATTGCTTAGGCTGCCCATCAGCCAGAAGGTGATAGCCGGCAGCTTTTCCTCCGCATCCGCCGTATATTTTACCACTGACAGCATGGCCTGAAAAAAAGCGGACACGACCATACCGGAAAGCACCAGCATCAGGATGGGCGTGGACTTATAAATATGAGCCAGAAAATAGGTGATCGCCACGGCGGCCAGCCCGCACACAAAGGCGGCCAACTGAATCCCCAGGGCGTTAAACCCCCAGACGATCCCCAGAGCGGCTCCGAAGCTGGCTCCGGCGGATACGCCCAGCACGAAAGGGTCCACCAGCGGATTCTGAAACATTCCCTGAAAGGAAGTGCCGGCCATGGACAGCCCCGCCCCGATCAGCGCCGCCATAATGGCTCTGGGCAGGCGGACCGTTACCACCACCGTCTGGGCGGAATCCGTCCAGGTTTTCGGAATGCCGGCATCGATTCCAAAAATCTGCAGAAAGCTGCTCCACAGGATTTTCAGCACCTCCACCGGCGACACCAGATATCTGCCCAGAAACAGAGATACGATAAACAGCAGGGCAGGCAGAGCCGCCATCAGAATCCAGAACAGTTTAGAAGGTTTTTTCTCTGTCATTCTTCCGCTTCCACCTGATCGAACCAGCCGTCCAGCACATGCCTAGCCTCCTCCTCCGTCAGTTCATATTCATAAAATTCCCTGTAATAATACTGAATTTCCTCCACCATATCGATATCTGAAAACAGCTCCGGCTGAAGGATGGTAGAGAGCCAGAGCACCATCAGCGTGGTGGTGGAACCTTTGTCCAGGAAAAATACGCCTGCGGGAATGCGGTAAATCTGTTCATTCTGAACAGCCTGCAGAGAAGCCCATCTCTCATTTTGATACAGATCCTGCTCCACAAGCTCCGGATAGCCGCCGTGATTGTCCACCAGAATGATTTCCGGGTCCCAGGTAAACAGCTGTTCCCTGGTGATCTCAGGAAAATTGCCGCTGACTCCATCGGGGCCGATCAGCTTTCCTCCTGCCAGCCAGATCTCATACCAGCGGTTTTTCAGCACATAAGTGGAAAGAACATTTTCTCCCCAGGTGTTGCTCCAATATACGCTGCTGCGCTGTTCGTCAGTGAGAGAACCAGTCCGCTCATAAATCATCCGGAGGGTCTTATCACAGTATGCATACCAGCGCTCCGCCTTCTCGTCGGCTTTCTCATCCTGTAACAGCACCGCAAAGGTGCGGACGGGATATGTAGTGGTCTCGATATAACTGTCAATGGTCTGAGATTTGGCCTCCTCCAGCGTGTCTAACAGCCCGGTATTTACTGTCAGCACCGCCGCAGGAATCTTTGCGTTGTCAAACTTTTTCAGTTCCGTCTCGTTGTCATAGTAAATGACCAGATCAATGTCATTTTGAAGATAGTCTTCAATGTTGACCGAGGAGCTGGGATTGGCCGCGATACCCAGATAATCGGCCAGGTCCGGATTGGTGAGCAGGGCAATCGGATAATTGGTGGTGTGTCCGCTTTTTACCATTACAATCCGGTCTTTCGCCCCCAGCATAAAGGCCATCTCATAGGAAGGGCCTGATACGGCGGCGATGCGCTTTGGCGGCTCTGTCACCGTCACCTGTCTGCCGATGATATCCGTCACGGTCACGGTTCCCTCCGCCTGGGTCCCTTCGGTTCCGCCTTCTTCTGTCCAACCCTCTTCGGTTCCGGAGATTTCCTCCTGGTTTTGCCGTTCCGTTTCCGATCCCGGCGAACCGCCGGCACGGCAGGCACAGCTTTCCACAGCCAGCAGAACACACAGCGCCGATGTCAAAATCCTTTTCGATAATTTCAATCTGATTTTCCTCCGTCATGGCAGCACAGCCGGACCGCCCGCCGGCGGCCCTCCATGTCTGTGCCCGGGCTGATTATTCTGTGACAATATTGATGGCTGTCAGATTAAACGTTACCCAGCGCATACCTGTGCCGTCGATAAAAGCGGTCAGTCCCACGGGCACATCCTTCATGTCCGGATTGTAAGTCATTCCGTCATACATACAGAAAAACTTCGCGTTGGCATAATAGGTATCTTCATCGGGATAGAGTGCATACTCGCCGTTCTTTCCGACCTCTCCAAGACCGGGGGTTCCGTAATACTCCACCTCTTTAATGGCCTCTGCATCAAAGGAAATCCCCTCGATGCCCTGGAGTTTCGTCAGCATCGTCTCATAGTCGATGCCCAGGAAGCGTCCGGTATAGGTAGAAGAACCCTGATTATACTTAAATGAGCCGTCAAACATGGCCGTGGGAATGCGCTCGTCGCCGCCGGTATGAGTTTTCTTCATAAAATCCATCCGTGTCAGCTTGCCTGCGCTCTCTCCGTTCACCTGGATGTCCACCTCAAATTCGCAGGGCGTGGTGACAAAATAAATGTTCTCCACACCGGCCACGCTGGAGGCTCCGTCCGCCGAAACCACGGCGTAAGCTGCCGCTTCATCCTGGGTTACTGCCTCATAGGCTTCTCCGTTTGCCTGATATACGGCCAGCGCAAGATCTTTCACATCAGGGAAATACATGACATACCCGTCAGTGGCCTCCACAAAAGCGCCTGCCGCAGCAGACAGATCCCCGCCGGTCAGCTGCGCCAGCGGCACGCCATAGTAAAGAACATCCCCCAGCTTCATCTCCCCGGCGCTTCCCATAATGGCTTCGTAATCGTATCCCCCTTCTGCCGTCGACACGCCGTCCACCATAACCGTAACCGCAGTTTCGATGGGCGAAGCTTCCGGAATGGGCAGACTGGCCTCTTTGCCGGCTGCCGTCTCTGTCTCCCCCTGCGCCGTAACAGCTTCCGTCTGCGCCTGGGGCGCAGACGTTTCTAACTGAGCCTCAGTCGCAGACTCTTCTTTTTGCGCCTGTTTCGAAGGACTGTCAGCCCCTTTTCCGCATCCGGCAAAAAGTACGCCGCATAATAACAGGGACATCGCTACACACAATTGTTTTTTCATTTTCTTCTCCATTTTGGTTGGTTTAATTGTTTTTGTCCTGTGTTTCTTCCTTATTATAATAGGGTCATTTCTTCCCCGGTCCGGATCATCCCTGACCGGAGAATCCGGGCCATCTGATATTCCTCGCGGAGCTTGCAGGAAATTCCGGCTTTCGCCAGTTCGCATTCCTCCGGAAAACAGTGCTTGGGAAAATCGGAGATTTCCAGCACCGCTTCCGCTCCGGCCAGCTGCCGGCCCGGGATCAGCTCCCCGTCTCCAAAGCCCTCCAGCAAAAGGTTTTCCTTGTGCCTGGCAAAGCAGAGTCCCTGCACATCCTGTTCCTCCATCCAGTCCAGAAGCTCTTTTCTGCACAGACAGACATCCCGCTCGCCTCTTCCCACATGGCGATCGCCCCGGATGCCGCTGCCCTCCACGACCTCACAGCTTTCCACGGGAACGGGAGCCTCCCCTTTTTTGATATTCAACTGTATTTTCAAAACCTTTCCCATCGCCCATTCCTCTCACACATTTTATGTGCCCCCGGAGCTTTCTCCTGCCTGTCCGGCGCCAAAAAGTAAATCCTGATAGTCTGCCTGCTCATTGATATTCTCAAACTGGTATTTCTCTCCCTGGCTGACATATAGGCCGTAACCGGTTTTTCGGAGAAAAGCAAACACAGATCCATTGCCCCGGGCCAGCGCTTCCGCCATAGCGTCAGCCAGTCCCGTCTCATAGATACCGATCAGCGGTTCCTGCTTTTCACCGTGCTGCAGAACCGTAATCCGATCCCTGTTTTGTTCATCCGCCTCAATCAGATTTTCCAGCTCCGGAACCGACACCAGCGGCGTGTCCACGCTCAGCACCAGGCACCGGTCATGGGCGGCCAGCCGCAGGCAGGCTTCCAGTCCCCCCAGAGGGCCTCTGCCTTCCAAACGGTCCATCACCACCCGCTCCTCACAGCGCTTCCCTCTGTAGCCTGAGACCAGAATATCCCAAATGCCCAGCTGTCTGCCTTTCTGCAGCTGAATATTCAGAAATGTCTGATCCCGATAAATCAGGTCGGATTTATCCCTCCCCATCCGGCTGCTGCGGCCCCCTGCCAGAACAATCATAGAAAGCTCCCGCTTCATCCGCCGATCTCAATCATCCGCTTCCGCTCCGTCACGCCGTCCAAAGCTTCGAAGCTGTGGCACTCCGGTTTCAGAGCCACCGCCTGCCTGATTGCCTCCTGAATCTGCCTGTTGATCTCATCCCTGCCCGGACCATTCTGTCTTATGATTCTGCCCACATCCACCGAATCCTCATAGCATAGGCAGGGCTTTAACATCCCCCGGGAGGTCAGCCTGAGCCGGTTGCAGTGGGCGCAGAACTTGCCGTGCATGGCGCTGATAAAGCCTATACTGCCTTTTGCCCCCGGCAGTCTGTAATAAATGGCAGGGCCGTTTCCATGTACCCGCTCATCCGGTTCCAGATCAGGACAGAGCGCCTGCAGCTTCTCCAGCAGTTCTTCATTATAGACAGCCTCAAATTCCCGTCCGTAACCAATGGGCATCAGCTCGATAAACCGGACGTCTATGGGACGTTCCCGGGTAAAACGGATCAGATCCTCCCACTCATGGGCATTCAGCCCCTTTTGCAGCACACAGTTCAGCTTCACCGGAATTCCCTTTTCCACCGTCAGATCGATGCTCTTAAGCACCTGGTTCAGTTCATCCCTGCCTGTGATCCTTTCATAAGTCCGCCGGTTCAGCGTATCCAGGCTGATATTCACTCCGTCAAGCCCGGCGGCCGCCAGCGGCTCCAGATATTTGGAGAGCAGCACGCCGTTGGTGGTCAGCGTTACCTGTTCCACCCCCGTGATCTGTTTCAGCTCCCCCACCAGCTCCGGGCAGCCCAGCCGGACCAGCGGCTCCCCGCCGGTTACTTTAAACTTGCGGATACCTGCTTTTGCGGCGGCGGCGGCGATCCGGACAATTTCTTCAAAGGTAAGAATGTCTGACATCGGCACCAGCTCCACCCCGTCAGGCATACAGTATCTGCACCGGAGATTGCAGCGGTCCGTTATGGAAATCCTCATATAATCGATGGTTCTGCCATAAGTATCTTTCATATATGCATTGTCCTTTTTCGTTTCTGTTCAGGCGCCGCCGTTTCGCAAACTGTCTCATACGCCTTATGCATGAAATTCCGGATTATGCGCCGTAAAATTCCAGAAAACGTCTGGTTTCTTCCTGTTCAGGCTGTTCCAGCACCTGCGCCGAAGGGCCCCACTCCAGCAGGTTTCCCTGATGAAAAAAAAGCACCTGATCTCCCAGACGGCGCGCCTGTTTCAGACTGTGGGTGACAATCAGCGTCACGCCTCCGGTTTCCCTCTGGTAGTCCAGAATACAGTCTTCCGCCAGTGCCGCCGAAGCAATATCCATGGCCGCCGTCGGCTCGTCAAGTAAAACCAGATCATACCCTCTCATCAGCGTCCGAACCAGAGCCATGCGGGCAGTCTCCCCGCCCGACAGCTGGTCCGCCCGCCGGCTGGCCAGATGCGTGATATCCAGCTTCTCCATCAGCGCCTGCGCCCGCTGCCGGTCTTTGCCGCCAAGGAGAATATTTTTTTCCACGCTCATGCGGAACCCATAACTTTTCTGGGGCATGTATCCTACCTTACAGGCCGAGACAAAGGGAGAAGATTTTTGATCGCCGGGAAGCACACCTGCCAGAATACGGGCAAAGGTGGACTTCCCGCTGCCATTTGCGCCGATCACGGCATAAACGGAACCCTTTTCAAAAGAAAACGCCGGAAACTGCAGAACAGGATTCTTATCGTAAGATTTGGAAAATGCCCGGACCTCCATCAGCGAAACCTCCTCTGCAACAGCGTAATCACAACGTTCACCATCAGAGACACCGTCATCAGGATAATCCCTAAAGCAATGCCAAGAGAGAAATTCCCCCGGTTGGTATACTGCATAATGGCCGTGGTCATCACATTGGTTTTCCAGGCGATGGCGCCGCCCACCATAGAGACCGCTCCCACCTCGGCAATGGCGCGGGCAAAGGCCAGCAGGTAAACGGAAAAAATTTCATACAGCGACTCATTGGCCAGCAAAAGAAATGTCTTTGCGGCTCCAAGCCCCAGCCCCTTCGCCGTTTCCCGTACGGACCCGGCGATGCCGGACACATAGGTTTCCATATTTCCCACGACCAGAGGCGTAATCAGACAGACCTGGGCCAGAATCATAATCTTTACGGTAAAAAGAAGACGGAGCTTCCGAAAGGGTCCTACGCCGGAAAACAGCATATAAAAAAGCAGTCCGCATACCACCGGCGGCATCCCCATCAGTGTCCGGTTCAGCACCACCAGAATCCCTCTTCCGGGAAATCTGCCGCTGCCAAGCCATATGCCGATGGGAACGCCGATGCACAGTGCGATAAACGAACTGCTCAAACTCATTTTCGCGGTGACCAGCAGAATGTTGCACAGCTCCCGGTCTCCGCTTAAAATCAGGGCAATGGCCTTTTGAATCGCTGTCTGCATATTCTTGTTCCCTTCCACATCCGCGCAGCGCCTTACCCGGCCCGGCATAGAAACAGATTCTATGCCGGTCAGACATCGCCGGACACTGCGCTGAAACTATTTTACTCCATCACGCCGCCGTTGGCCACGAAGGTCAGGAAGGTCGCTTTATCTGTCAGGATATATGCTTGGGTTTCCTCGGCCATCACCAGACATGCGCCCATACCCGCATTTGCGGAGGTATACCAGTCTGTGTAATCAACAAAGCTGTCGGCCTCTTTTGTAATGCCCAGATCTTCCGGCCACAGAGACAGCTCTTTTGTGTGGGTTCCGGAACCGTCGCCTCTGGAAATGAACGGATATTTGCCGTCGGCAATAGACTTAAACGCATCCAGTACGCTTTCCGCATCCTTCACGCCGGCAGGGTCCTCGGTGGGGCCGCACAGCACGAAATAGTTGTACATAAAGGAGAGACGCTCGCTGTCAAAGCCTTCCAGCGTACGGGCAAAGCCAGCTTCTACAAACTCTTCTTCGCTGGATTTGGCATGTACCAGAATCAGGTCAGCGTTGCCGTACTGAGCGGCAGCGATGGCTTTTCCGGTACCTGCGGACTGTACTTCCACGGTATATCCATATTTTTCCTCAAAAATCGGCAGCAATTCTCCCAGCAAACCGGAATCATTCACGGATGTGGTGGTAGACAGACGGATGGTCTTGGTCTCCTCCGTAGCTTCTGCGATTTCGCCTTCATAAGCGGGGGCATCCTCTAACAGATAGAACAGGCTGTCGCCGAACTCCTCCTGGCCAAACTCTGCCGCCGCGGTCTTTCCTTCTTCTGACAGCAGGAACTGGATCAGCGCGTCCGCGCCTGCAGTGTTGACAGCCACGTCAGAAACCGCGTTGCCGTTCTCATCGGTAAAAGGCGCCTCGGGGTCTACCGCGATCACCGTGTAAGTATTGATCATCTTATCGTCGGCCTCTTTCAGGATCACGGTGTTTACGCTGCCTGCCGCTGCCTGTCCTTCTGTCTCGGCGGCGCTTGTTTCCGCAGCCGCGGTGGTCGCGTCGTCAGCAGCCGTAGCCGCTTCCGTCTCGCCGGCAGTTTCCTTGGCAGCTTCCGTAGCCGCCGCCGTGGTCTCTGTCTTTCCTCCGTTACCGCAGCCGGTAAACAGGCCGGATACCATGGCCACTGTCAGCAGCAATGCCAGTAATGATTTCTTTTTCATCTTCATCCTCCATTTTGTAAAAATATTTTTGGGCAATAAAAATCCCCCTTCCAAAGCCCGCCAGCCCCAGCTTATACGATACGCAAAATGAAATCCAACACACCTGCCTTTACGTCCTGCTTCTTTGCCGCCGGCTTAGTTACGCTTTGCCGCGTCACCTGTCTCCATCAGCTTTGCATCGACACAAATGGCAGTTACTGAATACTCTGTCGTCAGTATAAACTGTGGGTGAAAGGATTCGGAAAGAGGCTCGTCCACCACTTTCAGAATACATATATGTTCACCTCAGAAAAGGAATTTCTGGTTCTATTTTAGCACACATAACGCCTGTTTGTAAACCAGATTTTTATGTTTCTATTAATTGTCTTTTGTCAACTGTTTTTCGATCATTTCTATTGCCTGTCTTTTGTTAAAACCGCTTGGGCAAAGACTTCCCTTAAAATCTTTCCCGTACGTTCCCCGGCCTGTCCAGCTCATAGCCTCCCATGGCCTCAAGGCGGCTCCGGAACGCTTCTCCCTTCAGTACCGCCAGCATACTCTGCACCAGAGGCGTCTCCCAGGCCTCGTCCGGAATCAATAAATCGTACTGCTCCTGACAGACGGGTAAAAATTCCAGATCGTAAAGCTTGGCCGCCGAGTAGATGCCCATCCCGGCATCCGCCGTTCCGGAAGCAATCTGTGCCGCCGCTGAAATATGGGTGAAGGCTTCCCGTTCATACCCCCTGATCGCACCGGTGTCAATTCCTTCCTTTCTGCACAGATAGTCCGTCAGTATCCGGGTTCCCGCCCCCTTCTGACGGTTGATATAACGAATCCCCGGCTCCGCCAGACTGGCCAGCCCGGAAATCTGTTTCGGATTTCCCCTTGCCACCATCAGTCCCTGGATTCGTCCCACGCACTCCACCAGCCGGACGCCCCCTTTGGGAAAATATTTTCTGACAAAGGAGCTGTTATAAACGCCGTCCTTCTCATTCAGCAGATGGATGCCGGCCATATGGGCCTCTCCTCTGCGCACCGCCATAATGCCTCCCATGGAACCGGTGTTGGAAGAATGCATAAACAGCTTCGGTTCCGTCAGCCGCAGCAAATCGGACAGTTCGTCCAGCAGCGGATCGTGGCTTCCGATGGCCACCAGCATATGTTTCAGCTCCCGGGGCGACCGCAGCAGCCTGACCGGAACCGTATCTCCCGCCTCATACCGGCTGCATCCTCTCGGAATCTCCAGAATGCCGTCAGCCTTGATAAAGGAGGATACCACGCCGCTTCGCTTGCTCAGCGGGAAGACCATCATTTTCTTCCCCACCTTTCCCATGCGTACGCGGATAAATTCCCGGACGCTGGGGTCCGACTCCATAGCCCTCGTCAGAACGCCCTTCTGGAAGGTTTCCGGCATGGGGGTGTACTGATACCAGGCGTCGATCACCGGCTTTAACAGCTGTTCCAGAATCAGAATGCCCGACACCGGGTACCCCGGCACGCTCAAGATGGGTTTTTCCGCCTGACAGCCCAGAATAGCCGGACGGCCCGGCTTCATGGCGATACCGTGGTAAAGAACCGTTCCCAGTTTTTCGATAACTCTGGTCGAGTTGTCCTTGCGGCTTGCCGAATAGCCTGTGCTTAACAGAACAATATCGCATTCCGCCAGCGCCCGCTCCACCATTTCCTCCATCCGTGAAAATTCATCCGGCACAATGGGATAGGTCTTCGGCTCCACGTCCCAGGACCGGAGCATGGATGAAAAGATAAAGGAGCTGAGTTCCCGCATATCTCCGCAATCCGGCGGCTGCACCGGCGACAGAATCTCATCCCCGGTAGGGATAATCCCCACCACCGGATGGGTCAGCACCTCCACCTCCCGGATACCTCCCGTCAGCATGGCGCCGATGGCCGCCGGCAGGATACGCATATGGGAGGCCAGCAGCATTTCTCCGGCGCAGATATCCTCTCCCACCTGACGCACATACTGCCAGGGAATGGCCGGCGCTTTCAGAGAGATCGAACCGTCCTTCTCCCACTGAACGTCCTCCGGCATAACCACCGCGTCACAGCCCTCCGGCAGCGGGTCGCCGGCAAACACCATGGTGAACCGGTCCGGACTTAAAATCACCGGAGCGCCTCTGGAAGCATGCATGGTCGTCCTGGAATCCAGGGCAATGCCCTCCATAGCGGTAGGATAATGAGGGGCGCTGATACGGGCATAAACGGCATGAGCCGTCACCCGGCCTGACGCCTCAGGCACGGGAATCACTTCCGTGTGGGGACTGAAACCATTTTCCTCAATCTGTTTCAGATAACGTTTCTGTGTCTCCTCCAGCGAAAGATTTGTAAGACATTGAGCCGCCATAACACTTCCTCCAAAATTCACTATATGATTATCACTTCGCCGCAGCGTTTGTATCCGTAGCCGCCCAGTTCCTCCAGCTTCTCATGAAATTCCCCGCTTTTCAGAATTTCGATAAAGGCCTGTACCACCGGCAGCTCCAGGAATTTCACCGGCACCGCAAAATCATATTCCTCCGGGCCTATTTCTATAAAATCCAGATTCATGGCTCTGGCCGCTGACAGGATGCCCATTCCCACATCCGCGCTGTCGCTTTCCACCGCAGCGGCCACCGCCATATGGGTGCCGGCCTCTCTCTCGTATCCGTTGATTTGCTCCGGGGAAATGCCCAGCTTTTTCAGACGGTAATCCAGCAGAACCCGGGTTCCGGCTCCTCGCTGCCGGTTCACATACCGTTTTCCGGGCAGTGACTCGATGCCTGTGATTCCGCATGGATTCCCTTTTTTTACCATCAGTCCCTGAATCCGCTCCACGCCCTTGATCAGCGCCATAGGCTCCCGGAACATAGATTGCAGATAGGAAATATTGTAAACGCCGTCTTCCTCGTTCAGCAGATGGGTGGGCGCCATATGACATTCGCCCCGTTTCAGGCTCATAAGCCCGGCCATACTGCCCACATGGGTGCTGGACACAAATTTCCCCGGATAATGATTCGGCATCATATCCCCGATAATGTCCAGAATCAGGTCGTGGCTTCCGATCAGAACGACCGTGTTCTCCACCTCTTTCAGCGGCCGGTAAAGAGCCACCTCCACCTCGTCTCCGGCCTCCACCCCCTCGCTGTTCTGGGGAATCACGCACAGGCCGTCCGCCCGTACCAGCGACATGGCGGCGCCGGCGCCCCTGCTTAAAGGCGCCGCGATAATCTTATCTCCTACCCGTCCCACCTTGACGCGGACATACTCCCGGTATTTCAGGCTGGATACCAGACGTCTGGATATTCTGGCTCTGATAAATTCCTCCGGCTGAGCCGTCTCATTGCTCATATACTGGAGCACCGGCGTCACAAAGTTTACAAACCCGATATAGGCGGACACCGGATAACCCGGCAGACCGATCACCGGTTTTCCGTTCACGATGGCCAGAATCACCGGTTTTCCCGGCTTGACGGCCACGCCGTGAATCAGCACCTCTCCCAGCTCTCGTAATACATGAACGGTATAATCCTTCGTGCCGGCGCTGGTTCCCGCATTAATCAGCACCATGTCATATTTCCCGCAGGCTTCCTTCATGGCTTCCCGGATCACGTCGGGATCGTCGGCCAGAATGGAAAAGCGGTGGGGATTTCCCCCTTCCACCTTTACCATATTTTCAAACATGCGGGAATTGGACTCGATGATATTTCCCTCTTTTACATTGTCGTCGGTCAGCTCCACGATCTCGGAGCCGGTGGGATAAATCGCCACCTCCGGCTTTTTTACCACCTCGATTTCCCGGATACCCGCCGACGTCAGCACGCCGATATCGATGGGACGGATCTTGTGACGGCCCGGCAGAATCATCTCCCCGGTCACAATGTCCTCGCCGATGGGACGGATATGCTGCCAGGGCGCTGCCGCAGCCGTGATCTGCAGCCTTCCCTCCCCCAGTTCCATGGCATCCTCGGCCATAATCACCGCGTTATAAGGCTCCCGGATAGGATTTCCCGTGTTGATCACCAGGTAATCTTCCGGCGCAAGTACCTTAGGACTGGCCTCCGAAGCGCCGGCCGTCGTCTCCGCCACCACCGCGATGCCGTCCATGGCCGCCGAGTTGAACAGCGGTGAACAGCATCTGGCATACACGGCATGGCTGGTGATCCGGTCCAGGGCATCCAGCACGGATATGGTCTCATACCGGACCGCAACGGTTTTCCGGACCGCCTCCATAAACTGCTCCAGCGCATCGTCCACCGGTGTATTTTTCAGATACAGATTTCGCTTTGTCATCTTCTAACCCCCGTATTTTGTCAATGCTTTTTCAGAAATAATCTGTCTTATGATTTCCCAGATCCGGCAGATTATGCCATTAACATAACACATCCGCCGGTTCTTCGCCATAAAAACCTTTGATCGGCGTCTTTGTACATTCCGCCAACATCAACTGTTAGCGCCATTTATCGCTCGAACAGATAAACCTTTACCGTCTCTCCCGCTTTGATTCCCTCCTGGTTATGATCCAGCAAAAAGTATCCGTCGGCCTTCACCAGAATCGACCAGTTTCCCGACCGTCCCAGAACCGGCTCCGCCTCCAGTCCCGATTCTTTTGGATGCAGAATAACCGGCATACAGGTGCCGCGGCCCGGCGCCGAGGCGATATTATACATGGTTTTCGCCTCCACATAGGGCTGATACGGCTGCCCTCTGTGAATCCTCAGCGTTCTGGCCACCAGCAGTTCAAAGACAATGGATGCCGCCGACGGATGGCCCGGCAGGCCCACAAGGACGGTATGGCTTGTCTCATCCCAGGCCAGTATGGTCGGCTTGCCCGGTTTTAACGCAAGTCCGTGGGTGCAGACACCGCCGTCAGTCACCTTGTCGAACAGGCGGGCGGTCATGTCCTTTTTCCCCTGAGAGCTTCCCCCGGACAAAAACACAAAATCACAGGTTTTCATCGCCTGCCGGATTCCTGTCTCCAGCTCGTCTTCCTGATCAGGATAAAATGCCGTGGAGACCACCTCCATGCCGGCCCGCTCCGCCTGGGCTTTTATGGAGTAGGAATTGCTCTCCCGGATCTGGCCGGCCTCCGGCTTACGGTCCACCGGCACCAGCTCGTCTCCGGTGGAGATAATCGCCGTCCGGAAGGGTTCTTCCACCTCCACCGTTCCCACGCCCAGGGCCGCCAGCGCCGCGATTTCCTGAGGCCGCAGCACCGTGCCCGCTTTCAGCACCACGCTGCCCGCTTTCATGTCGTCTCCCCGGTAGACAATATCCTTCCCAACCGCAGACGGCTGACAGACAGCCACTGTGTCGGCATCCAGCAGCTCGCAGTACTCCACCATCACCATGGCGTCCGCCCCTTCGGGGATCATGCCGCCGGTGGGCACATAAGCGCACTGGCCGCTTTTCAGTTTCACAGCAGCCGCCTTACCCATGGAAACTTCCTCCGCCACCTTTAAAAACGTGGGGATGCTCTCGGAAGCGCCGTAGGTATCGGCGGCGATCACCGCGTATCCGTCCACCGTAGAGCGATTAAAAAGAGGCACATCCTCCGGAGCCGGAATATCCGCTGCCAGCCGGGTATACGCCCCTTCCCGCAAAGATACTTTTTTTGTCCTGACCGGAATCTGCCGGATAAAGCCATACAGCTTTTTCTGCGCCTCATCCATCAGATCCACCTGTAGTAATTCCATAAACTTTCCCTTTCCTTAAACGACAGACAACTGTCATAATTCCTGTCAATTTATCAATTTTATTTATATATTAAGGCAGGTTTTCCCTTTCCATTTCCCTGATTTTATGATATGATATTATCTATGAATACAAAATACGCAAAAACCCACGCCAAGATTATCGACTGCGGCATCCGGCTGCTTTTTTCCGATGCTTTTGATAAAGTTTCCATCAAAAACATCTGTGAAGAAGCCCATATTTCACGCCCCACCTTCTATCTGCATTTCAAGTCCAAAGAACATCTGGTGGCGGAATATTACGGCACTGCCTACTTTTTTTCCGAGAAAATCAGGCAGTGGATCACCTCCATGGAAGACCCGTGGACGGCGATTATCCGGATGCAGATTTTATATATCCAGTATACCTGCAACGCCGACCATGTGGTACTGATCGGCAGATACCTGTCCTATCAGCTGACCGAAGACTCCCGGGACAATCTCACCGACCTGCACGGAAGCTTTGAGGATACGCTGATCGATCTGATCCGCGAAGCGCAGAAGGCCCGGATCATCCTCAACAGCTCCGATGCCCATTACCTGAGCAAAGCAGTTTTTATGCTGCACACGGGCAATCTGTTCAACTGGTGCGCAAAAGGCGGGCGGTTTGACCGCTACACAGACTTTTTCTGGACGCTGGAAGCCATCCTGTCCGTCCGTGACAGCCACCGGGGGCTGTGGAAGATGGAGGAAAACTACATACTGCCTCCCATGGCGCCGTGAGGACGCAAAGACCTGTCCGCCCGGCGTCTTTTTGCTTTTCCTCTTTCTCCATTACAAAATATCCGTCCCCGTCCACGGAACCAGAACATCCGGTACGCCGACGCTGCCGTCCTCCCTCTGGTTCTGCTCCACGACCGCGGCGAACAGCCGGCTGGTAGCCAGCCCGGAACCGTTCAGCGTATGGACATGATGAATGCGCCCGGAACCGTCCTTATAACGGGTATTGGTCCGTCTGGCCTGATAGGCTCTCGCGTTGGATACGGAACTGACCTCCATATAGGCCTGTTCCGCCGGAAGCCACACCTGAATATCATAGGTTCTGGACATTCCGAAACTGCACCCGGAAGCCGCCAGCTTGACAACCCTGTAGTGCAGATCCAGCCGCCGCATCAGATGTTCCGCCTGAGACAAAATCTGTTCAAAGGCAGCATCCGACTGTTCCTCCGCCGTGATCTGCACCAGCTCCACTTTGTTAAACTGATGGCCCCTCACCATGCCCCGTTCTTTCGGATCCTTGCCGGTTTCTTTTCGAAAGCAGGGCGTATATGCCGTGTATTTCAAGGGCAGCACTGCCTCGTTCAGTATCTGATCTCTGTGCAGGTTCACCAGAACCGTCTCCGCCGTGGGAATCAGAAAAAGCTCCGAATCCTGAATCCGAAAAACCTCGTGGGCAAATTTGGGAAACTGCCCCGCCCCGAAGCCGCAGGCTTCTCTGACCACCGGCGGCAGCATCAGCATCTCGTATCCGGCTTCCTGATTTTCCTCCAGACAGAAATTCAGCAGCGCCCATTCCAGTCTGGCGCCGGCCCCTCTGTAAATCCAGTAACCGCTGCCCATCAGGCCGCCCGCCGTCTCATAGTCGACCAGTCCGCGGCTTTTGCACAATTCCATATGACCTTTTGGAGAAAAAGGAAAGACCGGTTTGTCTTTCCACTGACGCAAAACCTGATCCGCCTCTTCCACATCGTCGTCCAGCAGATTTGGCAGACGCCAAAGAATCGACTCCAGCTCTTTCGTTTTCTCCTCCAGAGAGCCGGTCAGACTGTCCAGCCTCTGACTGAGCCTTCCGACAGACCTCAGCAAATCCCCGGCTTCCAGTCCCTGTTTTTTCCGGCCGGCCACCTGCAAGGACAACTGATTTTTCTCATGCCGCAGTTCCTGCAAGGTTGTCTGCATATTTAGTCTCTCCCCGTCCAGCCTGAGAATTTCCTCCACGGAACTCTCTGTCCTCCATCCTCGCCTGTCAAAATTTTTCTGTATCTTTTCAGGGTGTTTTCTCAGTTCCCGAATATCCAGCATAACCATCCCCGCCCGAACTTACCCATGTCCTGTCGTCCTGTCCGAAACCAGTTTCTGTTCAAGTTCCTCCATATATCCCCTAGATTCTAACACAGATATACGTTTTTTACAACACTAAGATTGAGACAGCGGAAAACACTGGCAGATTGCACAAATATGTTTCCATCATCATTCATAAAAAACCGTCGAAAGTTTTTCAATTCATCGGCATGTCTGCCAACGCAGGCAGAATCTCCATTGACATTTCTTCTCTTTATCATGTATAATCGGTGACAGATTATCCAAAAAACAAGGAGCGGAACATGGCAGATTTTACACATTTTAATCAATTTGGGGAAGCCGTTATGGTGGACGTAGGCGAAAAAAAAGAAACCGCCAGGGAAGCCGTCGCGGAGGGACGGATCACGATGAGCAGGGAATGCTTTCAGAAAGTACGGGAAGGGACGATGAAAAAAGGGGACGTTCTGGGCGTGGCCAGGATCGCCGGCATCATGGGCGCGAAAAAAACCGCCGAGCTGATTCCCCTCTGCCATATCCTGAACCTGACAAAAGTAGAAATCCGGTTTGAACCCGACGAACAGACCTGTGCTTTTAACGCCGTCTGTACGGTGCGGACGGTGGGCAAAACAGGGGTGGAGATGGAAGCCCTCACCGGCGTAAACACAGCGCTTCTGACCATCTATGATATGTGCAAGGCTGTGGACAAGACCATGGAAATGAGCGATATTCACCTGTGCCGGAAAAGCGGCGGCAAAAGCGGAGATTTCTTCCGCTGACCATATAAGGAGACAGTATGGCAAACATTCATTGCAAAACCAAGGTTATTTTATCCGGAGAAAACGACTTTTTCGGTCCGGGCATCTTTTATCTGCTGAAATGCATCGACGAAACCGGCTCTATTCAGAAAGCGGCGACAAAAATGGAAATGTCCTATTCCAAATGCTGTAAATTAATCAATAAGGCGGAACGGGAAGCCGGCTTTCCTTTTCTGAACCGGAGCAACGGCGGCAAAACCGGCGGCAGTTCCACCCTCACCGACGAAGGCAGGCTGTTTATCAAACGATACGCGTCCATGATCGAAGAAGTGGCCCAGGCCGGACAGCGTATTTTCGACGTTTATTTTCACGACTTCCCGTAACGCAAAACGCGAACTCTCCGAATCTGAATCCGGCAAAACCGGCAAAACATGTCTTTTCTGACATGCTTTGCCGGTTTTTTATCGGCAGAATCTCTGTGTTCCTGTCAAGTATATCGTTTTTTCACAACTTTACAATCGCCAGAGAACTTTTCCGGCTGTTGTCCGTCTGAATTTCCCGTCTCATCCCTTTCCGCACTCTCCGTCCGTTCCCCGCAGGATCCCCAGTCCGTGTTCCAGAGAAGGCAGGATATATTCCAGACTTTCTTTCACCGCCTTCGGGCTTCCCGGAAGGTTGATAATCAGCGTCTTTTTGCGGATCCCCGACGTGGCGCGGCTTAACATGGCCCGTTTCGTGATGGTCATGGAGTACTGGCGGATGGCTTCCGCGATGCCTGTGGCCATTCTGTCGCACACCTCAATCGTAGCCTCCGGCGTCACGTCCCGCTCCGAAAATCCCGTGCCGCCCGTGGTAAAGATCACATTCACCTGCCGCTGATCCGCCAGACGGCAGAGCTCATGCCGGAGCTTTTCCTTTCCGTCAGGTAAAAGCAGCGTTTCCACCACTTCATAACCGGCGGGCTCCAGCATTTCTTTTATGGCAGGACCGCTTTTATCCTCCCGCTCCCCGGCGGCGCCTTTATCGCTGAGCGTAATCACCGCCGCCGTAAAGGGACGGTCCGGCAGCGGCTCCGTCATGGCGATCTCGTCTCCTTTTTTGATTATGCCGCCCTTTAACACCTTCGTGAACACGCCCTCCCTGGGCATAATGCAGTCTCCCACCGCCTTATAGATGGCGCAGTGGCTGTGGCACTCCTTTCCGATCTGGGTCAGCTCTAACACCGCTTCGCCGATCTGAAACATGGTTCCCACTGGCAGAGTGCGCAGATCGAAACCTTCCACCACCAGGTTTTCCCCGAAATCGCCGAATTCTACCTGAGCGCCCCGCTCCCGAAAAGCCGCGATTTTCTCATAGGAGAGCAGGCTCACCTGCCTGTGCCAGTTGGCCGCATGGGCATCGTTCACGATGCCCCAGTCAGGCTTAAGCTCGACCGTCTCCACTTCCCGTTTCTGCGTTCCTTTTTTTTCACTGATACAGATTGCAAGTATCTTTCCCATTTTGTCCTCCTGTTTCGACAGCGTAGGGCCTGTTTTCACGCCTGTTCCGCATCCGGGAAGCCAGAGCCACGTCCGGCGCTCTGCCTCTCTCCCGGTCTGCGCGCCGGGACCTTCGCCGCTTTTTGATAATTATCGTTTTACATGGTTCGCGCTATCTGAATTCCCCGCCGCCGGTGTTTTCCTTCATAAAGAAAACCGCGTTGGCCAGAGCCGCAAATTTCTCTTTTACTTTCAGCTCGTAGGATTTCCCGTCATACCAGACGATCTCCGCACTGGCCGCCACCTCTGTCTCGCTTCCGTCTGACAAGAAATACCTGATGGAAATCACCGGTTCGCTGCCGGCGCCGGCATTGAGGGTAAAAGGTCTGTAGTTCAGAAAATTTACCAGTTTGACTGCCAGCTCCACCGGCTCGCCCTCCGTATATTCTCGTATTTCTCCCTGGCATATCGGATCCCCAGATTATTTCCCCCGGAAAATCCCTGCTCGTGACAACCACCTTTACAATCTGGTCCGGTTTCGGCGTGTCAAACAGCGGAACGCCTTTTGTGACGATATACTGAACGGTGGCGATTGCCGACACGATCAGTATAATGACGATCGTCCGAAAGATCTGATTTTTTACCGGCTTTTTGCCGGCTTTTGTTTCTTTTTCCATTTCCCCGAATGTTATGTTTATCCTTTCCGGTATGCGATACGGCATGTTCATATGACGAGATTATACCATACAAAACCACATGCCGCCAGACAAAATGGCATTCTTTTTTCTCTGACGTTCCTGACAGATGACGTAAAAAAACAGGTAAAAATATGCAAAATCAATATATTTATATCCGTTATATTTTCTAAAGTATAGCGTTTGCATAAATATTTTCTGAAAAACCATTGCTTTTAAGTCATTTTGCCTATATAATGCTTCTATAAATACATAGCATTGATAGAAAAAGAAAGTTCCGGGTAAGACAGCTTTATATTCCGGCGGCTCCAAAAATGACTAATGCGCTATACAAGATTCCCTTTAGAGAAAACTCTGGAATTATCTCCTGAAAGCCGGCCGGAAAAAGCTTTTTTACTATGAAACGCAGGTTCAGCCGACCCCCCAAAGGGACGGCTGAACACATGGTTTCATGTAAATAGCAGCGCTTTGCAGAGCTGTTAATTTTATACATTTTCATATCAAGAAGGGGGAGATTTCATGAATTCACCAGCGGAAATCGCAAAAAACTATGTACCGATCGGTAAAGGAAAGACCACGATGAAGGCCAGCAAGCTGTTCCTTTTAGGTATCCTGGCAGGTATCTTTATCGCCATCGCCGGCGTCGGCGCTTCTACGGCCTCCTGTTCCATCGGCGGCTCCGTGGGCAAACTGGTAGGCGCCTGCGTATTCCCGGCAGGACTGACTCTGGTTATTCTGGCCGGCAGCGAACTGTTTACCGGCAACTGTCTGATCATTATCTCCGTACTGGAGAAA